>JALYYI010000113.1 GCA_030946705.1 Actinomycetota bacterium
ACGACGTCAGGAACCTGGTCCTGGACGGCTTCCTGCTGCCGATCGGGTGATGCGTCCGGGCCGTCCGGAGCGCCGTCTTTCGAAACGCCCGATCGGACCGGGGCATCCATCGTCGGCTTGCTGGCCAGCACGGCGGCGGCGATCACCAGTGATACGAGACGGCGCCGCCGAGCATGAAGCCGGTGCGCGGATCGAACAGGCCCAGGAAGCCGCCGAGCGCCAGCGCCCCGATGGCGACTCCGGCCAAGGAGCTGAAGACGGCACTCACGGCCAGTCTTGGTGCCACCCCCTCAGGATCAGCAGCTCCGACGTGGCCGTGGCGGAGGCCAGCCGGACCCTCAGCCGAAGGTGTTCCCGTGATCGAAATGGCGACGCCGCCGTACCCGCGGCGGCGGTGAACCGGGCGGCGCTGGCGATCAGGAAGTCGCTGGTGGCCGAGCAGCGACGACCGACCGGCCCCAGCATGAAGGGAATCCTTCTTGCTCGGGCCGGTAGTTCTCCGCACATTGAATGTCAAGCAGTTGTTTCAGATCTCGCTATGCTGGACTTATGAGAGCGGAGAAGGAAGCGGCCAGCGACGCACCTGAGGGCGAGCGCGGGGTCGTCAATATCACCGACCCGCAGGCCATCCGCGCGCTGGCCCACAAGGTCCGCCTGGACGTCATCGACGAACTGTTCGGCTCTGAGGAGACCTACACGGCCACGGAGCTGGCCCGGAGCTTCGGCCTGACGCCCAGTGCCATGAGCTACCACCTCCGCGCGCTGGAAAAATGGGGCTACGTGGTCCGCGCCAAATCCTCCGGCGATGGCCGGGAGCGGCATTGGAAGTCGGCCGGGGACACTCTGAATGTGGGGGATAAGTCGGACGTCTCCGAGCTGGTTTCCTCAACGCTGATCGATGTGACGTTGAACGCAACACGCGAACGCGTCCTCAAGGCGCTGGTGCAGGCGGATTCGCGCGGCGAAGACGATCCCCGCACGCTGATGCTGGCCAGTTCGAAAATCCGGCTGACCAAGGAGGAAGCGAAGGATTTCGCCGAGGAGTACCACCGGCTGGTGGGCAAATACCGCAAGCTCAGGGCGGACCCGGCGCACGCCGGAAGGCGCGAGCAGATGCACCTGACCACCATCTTCGTCCCCGAGGTCAGCGACCAGACGTAGCCGCCGCCGCAGAGCCGCAGCCAAGCCCCGCCGTCGTCCGCCTCGGAGCCGGCCGGACGCCGCCGTGGTCCGCGGAAAAGGGCCGCCGGCTTCGGTCCCGCCGGGCCCGTGTCCGCCGTCACTTGCGCCGGCGTCTTTTCCACAGCAATGCACGTTCGGGGTAAATATATGGTGAACTAGGCATTCGGGGGCTGAGTCCGCCCGTCCGATTTGTCCTATGTAGGAGTACCGTGCCCAGCAAGGCAACAGCTGCCAAGCAGAAGACCGGCAAGAAGCTGGTCATCGTCGAGTCACCCGCCAAGAGTAAGACCATTGGGAAGTACCTTGGTGAGGGATTTGTTGTGGAAGCGTCGGTGGGCCATATCCGCGACCTTCCGCAGCCCTCCGATCTGCCCGCAGAACTGAAGAAGACCTCGGTCGGCAAGTTCGCCGTGGACCTGGACAACGGGTTCAAGCCGTATTACGTGGTCTCCCCGGACAAGAAGAAGAAGGTGGCCGAGCTCAAGGCGCAGCTCAAGGACGCCGACGAGCTCTATCTCGCAACCGACGGTGACAGGGAGGGCGAGGCGATTGCCTGGCACCTGCTGGAGGTGCTTAAGCCAAAGGTCCCGGTGCACCGGATGACCTTCAGTGAAATCACCAAAGAATCGCTGCAGCGCGCGCTGGGCAACCTGCGGGAGCTGGACACGGATCTGGTGGACGCGCAGGAAACACGCCGGGTGTTGGACCGGCTGTACGGCTACGAGATTTCCCCGGTGCTCTGGCGCAAAATTGCCCGCGGCCTCTCCGCCGGACGCGTGCAGTCCGTCGTCACTCGGCTGGTGGTGGAGCGCGAGCGGGAACGGATGGCGTTCCGGTCCGCCTCCTACTGGGACCTGGTAGGCACCTTCACGCCGGCAGGATCCTGGGAATCCGCCGCATCCTCCGGGGAATCTTTCAAGGCCAAGCTGGTGGCCCTGGACGGTAAACGCGTGGCGTCCGGCCGCGACTTCAATGACAGCGGGCAGCTGATGGGCAAGAACGTGGCCCACCTGCATGAGGACAACGCCCGCGCGCTCGCCGCGGCGCTGGAAACGGCCGATTTCGCTGTGCGCTCGATGGAGCACAAACCATACTCCCGCCGTCCCGCCGCGCCGTTCACGACGTCGACCCTGCAGCAGGAAGCCGGCCGCAAGCTGCGCTTCACGTCCAAGAGCATCATGCAGATAGCGCAGCGGCTGTATGAGAACGGCTACATCACCTATATGCGTACGGACTCGTCCGCGCTCAGCGACGAGGCCGTCAACGCCGCGCGGCGTCAGGCCTCCGAGCTGTACGGCCCGGAATATGTTCCGCAGGCCAAGCGCGTCTACGCCAACAAGAGCGCCAACGCGCAGGAAGCGCACGAGGCCATCCGTCCCGCGGGTGACTCCTTCCGGACCCCGGCGCAGGTTTCGCAGCAGCTCAGCCGCGACGAATTCCGGCTGTACGAGCTGATCTGGAAGCGCACGGTTGCGTCCCAGATGGCGGATGCCAAGGGCTCGACGGCGACCATCCGGCTGGGTGCCAGCGTCCCCGGTACCACCGCACCGTCCGGGGCCGCCGGGTCCGGTGCAGCGGCGAGCCCCCGGGACGCGGAATTCTCCGTATCCGGTACCGTGATCACCTTCCGCGGCTTCCTGGCCGCCTATGAGGAGGGCACCGACGAGGTCCGTGAAGCCGAGGACTCGGACGCGGACCGCCGGCTCCCCAATGTGAAGGAAAACGACGCCCTGCGCGCCGCGGACGTGGCCGCCCTGGGCCACGAGACCTCCCCGCCGCCGCGCTTTACCGAGGCCTCGCTGACCAAGGAGATGGAAGAGCGCGCCATCGGCCGCCCCTCCACATACGCCTCCACGATCTCCACCATCATGGACCGCGGCTATGTCCGCAAGCAGGGCTCCGCGCTGGTCCCCAGCTGGGTGGCGTTCTCCGTGGTCCGGCTGCTGGAGCGGCACTTCACCGAATATGTGGACTACGCGTTCACCGCCGGCATGGAGACCGGCCTGGACCGGATCGCCAAGGGCGAGGAACAGGGGCCGGACTGGCTCAAGCACTTCTACTTCGGCGGCGACGACGACGACGGCCTGCTCAGCATCGTGAACAATCTGGGCGAGATCGATGCCCGGGAGATCAACTCGGTGCCGATTACGGATACCATCACGCTGCGGGTGGGCAAGTTCGGCCCCTATCTGGAAAGCTCCGTCCCGACACTGGACGAGGCGACCGGGGAAATCATCGAATCCGTCCGCGCCAACGTCCCGGAGGACCTGGCCCCGGATGAGCTGACGGCCGAGAAGGCCATGGAGCTGATGAACACGGCGGCCCCGGAAGAGCGCCAGCTGGGCATCGATCCGGCCACCGGTCGTCCGGTGGTGGCCAAGAACGGCCGCTACGGTGCCTACGTCACCGAGGTCATCCAGGAGCTCACCGAGGAAGAGCTGGCCAACCAGCCGGTGGAGTACTACAAGAACGGCAAGCCCAAGCCGCCCAAAAAGCCGGTGAAGGCCAAGCCGCGGACCGGCTCGCTCTTCTCCTCCATGACAGTGGAGTCCGTGACCCTGGAGGAGGCGCTGCAGCTGATGAGCCTGCCCAGGGTGCTCGGGGCGGATGCGGACGGCAACGAGATCACGGTGCAGAACGGCCGTTTTGGCCCGTACCTGAAGAAGGGCACGGACTCGCGCTCGATCGGCTCGGAAGAGGAAATCTTCGCCATCACGCTGGAGCAGGCGCTGGAAATCTACTCCCAGCCCAAGCAGCGCGGCGCCCGCGCGGCGGTGCCGCCGCTGGTCGAGTTTGGCGAGGACCCGGTTTCCGGCAAGCCGATCGTGGTGAAGGAGGGCCGCTTCGGACCTTACATCACGGACGGTGTTACCAACATCACGGTTCCGCGCAGCACCTCGCTGGAGGAGCTGACCCGGGAAAACGCCGTCGAGCTGCTGGCCGAAAAACGCGAAAAAGGTCCGGTAAAGCGCGCCGGCAAGGCTCCGGTGCGGCGCAAGGTGGCGGCGAAGAAGTAGTCCGAGGTCAATGCGGCCCGAGGCCACAAACCCGGGGTCCAGGTGTGAGATTGTGACGTTTTGCCGGCTGCAGAGTGTCGTAATCTCACGCCTGGGCTCCCATCGTGGTTGCCCAGGCGGTGCGCTGATTCCGTGTCCGGAGCATAACGGGACATAATTGGCTCATGCGTCTTGGCGTCCTCGACATCGGTTCCAACACCGTCCACCTGCTCCTTGTCGACGCGCATCCCGGTGCGCGGCCGGTTCCGTTCGCCTCGCACAAGCGGCCGCTGAGCCTGGTGCACTACCTGGACGACGGCGGTAACATCACCGACGCGGGGCAGCGCGAGCTGACAGATTTCGTGCTGGAAGCCCGGGATTTCGCCGCCAAGCACGGCGCCGAGGACCTGCTCGCCTTCTGCACCTCGGCCATCCGCGAGGCTGCCAACGGGGAGGCGGTGCTGGCGCAGATCCGGGAGGAAACCACCGTCTCGCCGCAGGAACTCTCCGGAGCGGAGGAGGCCGCCATGACATTCTTCGCGGTCCGGCGCTGGTACGGCTGGGGAGCGGGAACCATCCTGGACCTGGACATTGGCGGCGGCTCCTTTGAAATGGCGCTGGGCCCGGACGAGCTCCCGGAGGCCGCCAGCTCGGTCCCGCTCGGGGCCGGGAGGCTGACCCGGGACTGGCTGCCGGAGGATCCGCCCAGCGCCAAGAGCGTCAAGGATCTGCGCAAGTACATCCGCGCCACGCTGAAGGATCCGGTCAGGAAGTTCTCCACCTACGGTCCGCCGAACCTGGTGACGGGATCCTCCAAGACCTTCCGCTCGCTGGCCCGGATCACCGGAGCCGCGCCCAGCGGCATGGGCCCCTACGTCAAGCGCCAGCTGCGGCTCTCCGATCTTGGCCTCTGGACGCAGCGGCTGTGCGCCATGTCCACCTCGGACCGGCTCCATCTGCCCGGGGTCTCGGAGACACGCGCCGGGCAGCTGCTGGCCGGCGCGCTGGTGGCGGAGGCGGCGCTGGAGCTGTTCAAGGCGCCCAGCCTGGAAATCTGCCCCTGGGCCCTGCGCGAGGGACTGATCCTCCGCCGGCTGGATCAGCTGGTATTCGACGGACCCCTGGATACGCCGTCGAAGTTCCTGCTGCCGGCGCAGGCCGATGCCAGTGATGCCCATGCGGCCTAGGAATCCCGTTGCCCCCTCCAGCGCCTCGGTTTATCCGCTGACCGTCCAGGACGCTTTGGCCGCCGGGCGGGATCGGGGCTATGACGGCGTGGAGGTCATGGTGACCAACAACGCGGCCAACCATGATGCGGATGCCCTGCTGGGCCCTGAGTGAGCGCCGCCGGCAGCCTTTCCGGGCCATCCATACCCCCACGCTGTTGCTGACCCAGCAGGTGTGGGGCAGTGCGTGGAGCAAGATCCAGCGCTCGGCGGAGATGGCCGCAAAACTGGGGACCGCCGTCGTCGTGGTCCACCCGCCTTTCCGCTGGCAGAACGGCTGGCCTCCTACCTGCCCGCATTGGGATCCCGTCGACCAGGATTACGACGACGTCACCTGGGACTTCTCGCACGCGGCGACGGCGGAGGTCAGCAGCCCTGGAGGCGGTCCGGCGGCAGGCCAGCAGGCTGCGGCGCGTCCATCCGACCGACGGAACGGCCTCCGGCCGGGATGAGCACCTGATTGCGGGCTACGGCCAGCAGGAATGCGCCGAGGTGTTAAGGCATCTGGGCAGCAGCGGATTCGACGGCGCGGTGGTCGGGGAAATTTCCACCGGGAAAGCGAAAGGTGCCGGCGAGCGGGAGGAGTGGTTGGGGGAATCACTCGCATTTGCTCGCCGACACCTTGGCCAGACCGTCGTATTGACGGGTTCCGTCCGGTTATCACTCGCACCTTTAGGAGGCAATTAAGACTCTAAGTGCGGAAGTTGGGAGAAGACCCAAGAATTACTGGGTGTGGGCTGGGAGTTTTGGAAAGCGGCTTAGAAAGAGAAAGCGCCGGAGAGCCTGGGGCCAATGGTTGGGGGGAAACACTGGCGGCTCTCCGGCGCTCTGACCGAATTCCGGCGAACCGGAGCTCGATCTTTAATCACTCGCACCTTTATGAGGTACTTAAAACTCTAGGAGCCATTGCTGGGTGTACCCTGCCATCTGGCTGGGAAACGTCTGGCAATTTGGCCGCGGTGTTCCGGTGGGCCGTGAAAGGATAGAAACATGATCAGCAGAATTGCATTCCTTGGTTGTGGATCCATGGGCGAGGCGATCCTTGCCGGACTTCTTGCCTCCGGGCAGTCGCCGTCGGCGGTGGTGGCCACGTCCCGCCGCGCCGAGCGGGCGGATGAACTGGCCAGCCGGTACGGCATCACCGCTATTGCCGGGGCCGAGGAGCCGGAGGCCAACCGGCAGGCCGTGAAGGGCGCCGACATCGTGCTCCTGGGCGTCAAACCGGCCGGGATCGCCGATCTCTGCCGCGAAATCGCGCCGGTCCTGAGCCCCAAATCCATAGTGATCAGTGTGGCCGCGGCCGTCTCCCTGGCGCAGCTGGAGGCTGCCCTTCCCGGGGGCCAGCCGGTGATCCGCTCGATGCCCAACACACCGCTGAAGGTGCGCCGCGGCGTCGTCGCCCTCTCCTCCGGGACCGCGACGACGGCGGAGCAGCTGGCAATGGCGCACGAGGTCTTTACCGGCTCCGGCATCGTACTGGATGTTCCCGAGGAGCAGCAGAACGCGGTCTCCGCGATCAGCGGCTCGGGGCCTGCTTACACCTTCTATTTGGCCGAAGCGATGGCCGCCGCTGCCCGGGACTTCGGTCTGGACGGGGAGACCGCGCTGATCCTCGCTCGGGAAACGGTGGCCGGGGCGGGTCTGATGCTCTCCCAGCCCGGCGCGAATCCGACGGACCTGCGGCGCGCCGTGAGTAGCCCCAACGGCACGACCGAACGGGCCATCGCCACTTTTGACGAGCGGGGTCTGCCGGCCACCATTTCAGCCGGCGCCCAGGCCGCGGCGGCACGGGCCGCCGCCATGACGGAGGAACTCGACGCCGGCTGACCTGGCCGGCTGGACCTTGGGGCAAAGCGGGGGCGTCAGGACATTCCGGTGACCCGCAGGGTGATGTTCAGCCGGCCGGACGCGAGCCCGCATTCCGGGTCGGCCGTTCCGGGGTAGACCCTGGGAACGCCGTGGTAGGCCAGGCGCGAGGGGCCACCGAAAACGAACAGATCCCCGGATGCCAGCCGGACGTCCGAGTATGGTTTGGTGCGGGTCTTCGTGTTGCCGAAACGGAACAGGCAGTCGTCGCCGATGCTCAGCGACACGACCGGATCCGGGGCCTTCTCCTCCCGGTCCTGGTGCATGCCCATCCTGGCGCTGGAGTCGTAGAAGTTGATAAGAGCGGTGTCCGGCTTGTAGCCGTGCCCGGCGGCGGGGTCACCATAGGCCTCGGCCAGTGCCCGGCGGCCCAGATCCGCCAGCCACTCGGGGAACTCCGCCACCGCGCCGCCGCCGGAATCGTCGGCGGTGCGCGTGTATTTGTACGGCTGCCAGTGCCAGCCCAGGCAGACCGTCCGGACGGACATCTGATGCCCGCCCGGGAGCGTGGCCGACCGGATGGGCACCGGTCCGGCGGCCCACAAGCGGCAGGCCGCCACGAGCTGCCGCTGCTGCTCCACGCTGAGCCAGCCGGAGACATGCACGGCCCCGGGCGCGATTTCGCGCGGACCCGGGATGAACAGGGCGTCGGTCACGCTGCCGCTTCCAGCCCCAGCAGAGCCGCCTTGGCCTCCGGACCGCCGACGTAGCCGCCCTGGCTGCCGTCGGAGCGGACCACGCGGTGGCAGGGTACGACGACGGGCAGCGGATTCTTGGCGCAGGCGGTCCCCACGGCGCGCACGGCATTGGGACGTCCGGCCAGTCGGGCGACGGCGGCGTAGCTGGCGGTGGCGCCGTAGCGGATTTCCGGCAGGTGGGCCAGGACCTCACGGCGGAAGCCGGAGGCCAGCCGGTAGTCCAGCGGAAGGTCGAAGAGGGTCCGCCGGCCCGCGAAGTAGTCCTCGATCTCCCGGGCCGCCCGGTCCAGCCGGGCCGGTGCCAGCAGGATCCGGGGACTGATTTTGGCTGCCAGCGCCTGCAGGACCAGCTCGTGCCCCTCGCGGGCATAGGCCACCCGGACCAGCCCCATCTCCGTGGCGGCCAGCAGCAGCGGACCGACGGGGGTGTCCAGGGTCCGGTAGGCGATGTCAAGGATGCCGTCGGCCTGAGCCTCGGCCGTCAGCCGGGCGTGCAGCCGGCGGATGGCTTCGGGATCCGCAACCAGCAGCGCGCCGAGGTCTGCGGTGCCGCCATCCGGCACCGGGTTGATGTCCGGGGAATTGATTTTCATGGGGTTGCTCCCGGGTACGTGGATCGAAGGGTTTTGATGCCGTCGGCCGCGGCGCGTCGAGCCGCGGCCTCGGAGTTGCCCAGCAGGCGGGCCACCTCGGCATACGGCAGACCGGCCAGATGGTGGTAGCTGACAGCCTCGCGCTGTTTGGGTGGCAGCGACGTCAGCGCACTCCACAGCGCCTCATCGGCGCCGTCCGGAACGGTGTCGTGGTGGGCAAGCTCCGGCAGGTGGTCCACCGGGAGTGGGGTCCGTGCGTTCTTGCGGTGGTGGTCGATCGCCTTGTGCTTGGCGATGGTGACCAGCCAGGCCTGGACGTTGGCGCCACGGTCCAGGGCCGGGTAGGCGCGCAGGGCGGCGAGGAAAGTTTCGCTCCAAACGTCATCCGCCTCCTGGTAACCGACGGCGGCCCGGCAGACCCGCAGGATGGCGGGGCCATGCTCGGCGACGAGCTGCTCAAAAGGTGCCGGCCCGCCGTCGTGCCTTGGATCCGTTGCGCCTGCTGCCGCCATCCCCGCTCCCGAAATCACCGCTGCCGAAATCCCCGCTGCCGAAATCACCGTCTAGAAGAGCGGCTGGGTGCTGGCCCGTGCGGGGTTCTCCAACTGAAGCAGGAACTCCTTGCGCTCCAGGCCGCCGGCGTAACCCACCAGGCTCCCATCCGCGCCCACCACACGGTGGCAGGGGACGATAAGGCCCAGTGGGTTGCGTCCGTTGGCGGCCCCTACCGCCTGTGCCAGCGACTTATCGCCCAGCGCCCGGGCCAGATCGCCGTAGGAGCGCGTCTGGCCATAGGGGATCAGGGTCAGCTGGTGCCACACCTTATGCTGGAAAACGTTGCCCTCGGCGGCGGTTTCGAGCTCAAAATCCCTGCGTTCGCCGGCGAAGTACTCGGCCAGCTGCTCTGCCGCGGCCTCGAATCCGGCGGCGGTCCGGTCCCCGATATCCGCGGACGGGGACCGCTTGTGGGCCACCATGAACAGCCCCGCCAGGATGCCGTCCTGCGCCACCAGCGTCAGTGCACCAACCGGGGAGTCAATTATCGTGTGCGTCCTCATTCCGGTTCCTTTCAGTCTTTCCACCCGGCCTGGCCCTGGCCTTCGTGCCCTGCCGCCTGGGCCGGTCGCCTGGGCCGGTCGCCCGGGTTCGTCGCTTGGGTTCGTCGCTTGGGTTCGTCGCTTGGGTTCGTCGCTTGGGTTCGTACTGGGTAGACGCCCGGCGGCGGGGTTTCGTGAGATGGACGGTACCGCTAGGGCCGGGCGGCGAAACGTTCCAGCAGGTCCACATGGCCGGAGACGATCAGCATGTCCCGGCCGGAAACCTTGGTTTCGGGCTGCGCGTAGGTGAAATCCTCGCCCGGGGACTTCACTCCCACCACCGTCACGCCGTACTTGCTGCGGACCTTCGACTCGGCCAGGGTGAAGCCCTGCGTTTCCTTCGGCGGGTACATTTTCACGATCGCGAAGTCGTCGTCGAACTCGATAAAATCCAGCATCCGGCCGGAGACCAGGTGCGCGGCGCGGACGCCGGCATCCGCCTCGGGGTAGATGACATGGTTGGCCCCGATCCGGGTGAGGATCTTGCCGTGCGAGTGGGTGATGGCCTTGACCCAGAGGTGCTCGATGCCCAGATCCACCAGGTTCACGGTGATCAGCACACTGGATTCGATCGACGTGCCCACGCCGACGACGGCGGAGGAGAAGTCCTGCGCGCCGAGCTGGCGCAGCGCGTCGATGTTAGTGGCGTCCGCCTCCACGACGTGGGTCAGGGTGCCAGCCCACTTCTGGACCAGGGCCGGATCGCGCTCGATGGCCAGGACCTCCCGGCCCTGCTTCACCAGTTGTTCCGCGGTGGCCGAGCCAAAGCGCCCCAGCCCGATGACCAGTACCGGTGCGTTGTGGGAGGGGCGGTTGTTCGAGCTGGATTTGTCAGCCAATGATCGGCCTTTCTTCCGGGTAGTGGAACAGCTGGCGGCGCTGGCGCAGGGCCAGGGCCGAGGCCAGCGTGATGGTGCCAACGCGGCCGGTAAACATCAGGAGCGAGAGCACATAGACACCGGCCGGCGGCAGCTCCGAGCTTAGCCCGGTACTGAGCCCCACGGTGGCGAAAGCGGATATGACCTCGAAAAGCACCCGGTCCAGGCTCTGGCCGCTGATGGCCAGCAGGGCCGCGGTGGCCAGCAGCACCAGGGTGGCACTCATCATGATCACCGAGATGGCCACCCGCAGGGTGCCCTGCGGAATGGTCCGCCCGTAGGCCTTGACGTCGCTGTCGCCCCGCGCCTCGGCCACGATGGCCAGGAACATGACGGCCAGCGTGGTCACCTTGATACCACCGGCCGTAGAGGCGGAACCGCCGCCGGCAAACATCAGGGCGTCGGTGAGCAGCATGGTGGAGGAATGCATATGGTTCATGTCCACCAGGTTGAAGCCAAGCGAGCGGGTCATGATGGAGGCAAAAAGGGCATGCACCACTTTGTCCCCGACGCCCATAGTGCCGATGGTGGCGGGGTTGGTCCACTCCATGAGACCCCACAGCACCGCGCCGGCGGCGACCAGGATCAGCGAGACCTGGACCGTCAGTCTGGCGTGCAGCGTCCAGAGCCGGACCTTCAGCCCGGTGGCCAGCACGACCATCAGGACCGGGAAGCCAAGGCTCCCGATGAAACCGCCGATCATCAGCGGCGTCAGCACCCAGAGATCGTTCTGGTAGGCGAGCACGCCGTCGGAACGGGGTGTGAAGCCGGCGTTGTTGAAGGCTGAGATCGAGTAGAACAGGGCGTGCCAGACGGCCTCGGGGAGGGATTCGCCCAGGACCAAAAAGCGCGGCGCCAGCAGCAGCGCCAGCGCAACCTCGATGCAGACAGACGTGGTTATGACAATCCGCAGCAGGTTTCCGACCTCACCCAGGCGGCCCGTGTTCATCGCCTCCTGGGCGATCAGTTTTCCGCGCACGCCCAGCCTTTTGCCGACCATCAGGGCCATCAGCGAGGCCAGGGTCAGGATCCCCAAGCCGCCGACAAAGATGCCGATGAGGATGACCAGCTGGCCGAAGAACGTCCAGTGCAGCGCGGTGGAGACGGTGGTGAGCCCGGTGACGCAGACGGCGGACACGGCCGTGAACAACGCGTCGTGGAAGGCGGTCGCCCTCCCGTCAGCGGCGGCGATCGGCAGGGACAGCAGCGCGGTGAAGAGCATGATCACCAGGAAAAAGACAACCAGCGCCAGCCGCGCCGGCGTGCTGTTCGCCACCCGGTCCACGAAATCGCGCACCGAGGTGATGACACCAAACCGGTGGGTCTCCTTAGGCGGGTGCCAGACGTATTGACTCTTGGCCATCCGGTCGTACCCTCCTCTGCGCAGATCTGCCTTCCCAGCGAGAAAGCTACAGGATACGAGGGCACAGGGCCACATTAGGTAGCCTGTTCCTGATGCCATCGATCGCCAGCTCCCGGCCAACGGCCGTCCCGACCAGCATAGTCTGGGACTCGTCCCTGACGGCCTATGACTTTGGCCCGCATCACCCGATGGCGCCGGCGCGGCTCGACCTGACTGCGCGGCTGGCGGAAGCGCTGGGCCTGTTTGGCCGTCCGGAGGTCACCATGTGCCGGCCGTTCGTGGCCGATGACAACCAGCTGGCCACGGTGCACAGCCGCGAATTCATCGCCGCGGTGCGTGAGGTCAGCCGCAACCCCGACCGGCCGGATGAGGCCCGTGGGCTCGGCACCGAGGACGATCCGGCGTTTGCCGGCATGCACGAGGCCAGTGCGCGGTTGGTGGGCGGTTCATGGGTGGCCGCGGAGGCCGTGCTCACCGGCGCGACGCCGCATGCGGTCAACTTCAGCGGCGGGATGCACCACGCCAGCCGGGACCGCGCCAGCGGCTTCTGCATCTACAACGACGCCGCGGCCGCCATCCAGCGGCTGCTGGACGGCGGTGTCAACCGGATTGCCTACCTGGACATCGATGCCCACCACGGCGACGGCACGCAGAACATCTTCTGGGACGATCCGCGCGTGCTGACCATCTCGCTGCACGAAAGCGGCCTGACGCTCTTTCCCGGCACCGGCTTTGCCAACGAGATCGGCGGCCCGAATGCCCTGGGCTCCGCGGTGAACATTGCGCTGCCGGCGCACACCGGGGATGCTGGCTGGCTGCGGGCTTTTCACGCCGTGGTGCCGCAACTGGTGGCGGCCTTCGCCCCGGAGATAATTGTCAGCCAGCACGGCTGCGACTCGCATAAGCACGACCCGCTGACGCATCTGAGCACCAGTGTGGACGCCCAGCGGGAGGTCGCGCTGAGCATCGCCCGGCTCGCGGCCACCCACTGCGGGGACCGCTGGGTGGCCGTCGGCGGAGGTGGCTACAACGTCACGAACGTGGTGCCGCTGGTGTGGAGCCACCTCATGGCCATTTCCTCCGGCCGGCCGCTGCCGCGCGATACCCGGATCCCGCAGCCGTGGCGCGACCATGTTTTGGAGAAATACGGCCGGGGGGCACCGGTGCTGATGGGCGAGAACGTGGATATCTGGTGGCGCTCCTGGGAGGTTGGCTTCAACCCCGCCGACGCCGTGGACCGCACCGTGATGGCCACCCGCAAAGAGGTCTTCCCGCTTTATGGCCTTGACCCGTGGTTCGATTGAGGGGACAGAGGAAGAATAAACGGATGCCGAGGGGCGCATATATCGCTAGGGTAGTGGAATGGTGATCGACGACGTCTTTGCCGTCATATCCGAGCAGACTCGGCGTGACATTCTGGATTCCCTCCGGGCAGGGGACAAGGCCGTGGGCCAGCTGGTGGAGGAGCTCGGCGCCAGCCAGCCCACCATTTCCAAGCACCTCCGGGTGCTACGCGAAGCCTCGCTGGTGACCATGCGTGCCGAGGGCCAGAAGCGGTTCTACAGCCTGAACACCGTTCCGCTGCAGCGGGTCAGCGGCTGGATCAACGCGTTCGACGGCGGGCCCGGCTCAGCGGGGCCGGACGGCCACCGCCCCGTTCCGGCCCTGGCGGAAGCAACCGGACCAAACGCCGGCCCGCAATCGGATGCGAACCCGGGACCATTCGCGAACCCCGGGCCATCCACCAAAGCGGGGCCACTCACCAAGGCGGAGCCCGCCGCCGGACCCGGAACCGCCGTCGTCGTCCCGGGCACCGCGGAGGATGATGCCGCGCCCGACGGAACCCGGCAGCTGGGCCGCAGCGTGGGGCGCGCCGCGAACAAGGCCGCGGACCTGCTGGCGAACCTGCCCAAGTTCGGACGCCGGAAGGAATAGCCAACCCCGTTGAGGTAACAGTTGGCGCCGATGTTCTCCAAAAACATGGGCGCGAGCTGCCAACTCAACGGTCAGCGGGAAGCCGCCGGACGTGCCCGGGGGTGAGGTCCGCGACCTTGCTGACGCCCAGCAGCGCCATGGTCCGCACCATGTCCGTGCGCAGGATCTCGATGGCCCGGTCGACGCCGGCCCGTCCGCCGGCCATCAGCCCGTACAGGTACGCACGGCCGATCAGGGTGAAGTCCGCGCCGAGGGCCAGCGCGGCAACAATGTCCGCTCCGCTCATGATGCCGGTGTCCAGGATGACGTCCGTCCTGCTGCCTGCGGCGTCCAGAGCGCCGCGGACCTCGGGCAGCAGGTGGAACGGGATGGGCGCACGGTCCAGTTGGCGGCCGCCGTGGTTGGAGAGCACTATGCCGTCCGCACCGTGGTCCACCACCTTCCTGGCGTCGTCGACGGTCTGGATGCCCTTGACCACCAGGTTGCCCTTCCAGGTCTCGCGCAGCCAGTCCAGATCATCGAAGGTCAGGGTGGGGTCGAACATCGAGTTGATCAGCTCCGCCACTGTGCCGGTATAGCGGGAGAGCGAAGCGAAGGTCAGCGGCTCATGCGTGAGGAAGTTGAACCACCAGGCAGGCCGGTAGGAGGCATCCAGTACGGTCTTGAGGGTCAGGGCCGGCGGAATGGTCATCCCGTTGCGCACATCACGCAGCCGGGCGCCCGCGACGGCGGTGTCCACGGTGACCATCAGCGTGTCGTTGCCCGCCCTGGCAGCGCGTTCGATCAGGGCCAGGGAGCGGTCCCGGTCGGTCCAGAGGTAGAGCTGAAACCAGTTCCGGCCGTTCGGTGCGGCGGCGGCCACATCCTCGATCGAGGCGGTGCCCATGGTGGAGAGCGTGTAAGGGATCCCCGCGGCTTCGGCCGCACGGGAGCCGGCGTATTCGCCCTCGGACTGCATCATCCGGGTGAAGCCGGTGGGGGCAATGCCGAACGGCAGTCTGGATGTCCTGCCCAGGACCTCGGTGCGCAGGTCGACGGCGGATACGTCCCGCAGGATCCCGGGCCGGAACTCGATGTCCAGGAACGCCTGCCGGGCGCGCCGGAGCGTGATTTCGGCTTCCGCGGCGCCGTCCGTGTAGTCGAAGGGTGCCTGCGGGGTGCGGCGTTTGGCGATGCTGCGCAGGTCCCAGATGGTGCTGGCCCGCTTCAGCCGGGCGGCCTGGCTGAACTCCGGCTTCTTGAACTGCATCAGCGGAGCCAGGTCGCGGTACTGGGGCATGCGCCGCCTGAGCGCCGGCGGGTTCCCGGAGGATACTCCGGGGGAGCCCCCGGGGGCACCCCCGGCGGAAACGCCGGCAGAGGGTGTGGCGGATGTGTTGCTGGGATTCATGGCTGCCTCCGGGAGGATACTCAGGTGGTCTAACCACAGACTAAAGCATGTGGTTGGACCACAGCAACTAGGATGTAACCATGCGCACCCATCAGCTGGTCCTGGCCTGGATCGAGGAACAGCTTGCCGCCGGTGACCTCGCGGTCGGATCGCGGTTGCCCGGGGAGCGGGCGCTGGCCGAACAACTGCAGGTTTCCCGCACCTCGGTGCGGGAGGCCATCCGGATCCTGGAGGCCATGGGGGTGGTCCGAGCCTCCGTGGGTTCGGGCCCGCAGGCGGGCACGGTCATCACCGCGGAGCCCGCCGTTGCTCTTGGCTCGGCTCTCCGGCTGCATGTCGCCACCTCCCGCCTGCCGATCCCGGACATCGTCCAGACGCGCCTGCTGCTGGAGTCATGGGCGGCGGCCCATGCGGTGCCCGGATCCGCGTCGCTGCTGGCCGCTGAGGAGCTGCTGACCCAGATGGACGCCAGCAGTGGCGTAGAAGATTTCCTCGCCCTCGATGCCCGCTTCCACGTCAGGCTGGCCGAAGCGGCCGGAAACGCCGTGATCGGCGCCATGATGGGCTCGCTGCGTGAAGCCATCCAGGGCTACGCCAGCCGGCTGACCGCCGGTCTTCCGGACTGGGACGCGACGGCGGCCCGCCTGCGGACGGAGCATCGTGGCATCCTGGACGCCATCAAGGCGGGCGACGGCGGACGCGCGGCGGGGTTGGTGGCGGAACACATTGAGGGCTACTACCGCGAGGCCGGATTCGGCATGCAGGAACAACGGCGTGCAGGGGCAACGGCGGATGTCGTGGGATCTCCGCAGGGCGACGAAAGCCCGTCATGAACTTGCCGGACGGCTGGGCCGCGGTTAGCGTAGGGGCATGACAAACCGTTGGTATGCGTATTTTTCGTTGGCTCTGGAGGGGCCCGCGTCTAACTGACACGCATCCAACCTTCCTTCAGAGCCAACCGGGCAGAGATCATTCTCTGCCCTTCGCCATATCCAGGCGGGTTCTGAGCAGGGGCCCGCTTCCAGCCAGGAACAGGACCGCCCCGTGAATTCCGCCATCACAGATACTCCCGGCCGCTCGGCCGTACAGCCGTCCGTGCCGCCGTCAACCTCGGACCTGCGCGTCAGCCGGTTCACACCGCTTCCCACCCCCGCCGCGCTCGCCGCCGAGCTGCCGCTGACCGCGGAAGCGGCCGCCGTCGTCGAACGCGGCCGTGATGAGGTCCGCGCCATCCTGGACGGCCTCGATGACCGGCTGCTGGTGATAGTGGGCCCGTGTTCCATCCATGACCCGAAGGCCGGCCTGGAGTACGCGCGGCGGCTGGTCGGCCAGGCGGAGCGGCACAAGGAGGATCTGCTGATCGTGATGCGGGCGTACTTCGAAAAGCCGCGCACCACGGTGGGATGGAAGGGCCTGATCAATGATCCGCGGCTGGATGGCAGCCATGACGTCGCCGCCGGGCTGCGGATGGGCCGTGAGTTCCTGCTGCAGGTCTCGCTCCTGGGCATGCCCGCCGGCACCGAATTCCTGGAGCCGATCAGCCCGCAGTACCTGGCGGACCTCGTTTCCTGGGGTGCCATCGGTGCGCGCACCACCGAGAGCCAGATCCACCGCCAGTTGGCCTCGGGGCTGTCCATGCCGGTCGGCTTCAAAAACGGAACCGACGGCGGCGTGCAGGTCGCGCTCGACGCGTGTGCTGCGTCGTCGGCGGCGCAGTCCTTCCTGGGCATTGACGGGCAGGGACGGGCCGCGCTGGTCTCCACCGCCGGAAACCCGGATACCCATGTCATCCTGCGTGGCGGCCGTACCGGGCCGAACTACTGCGCGGCGGATGTGGCGGCCGCCTCGGCAGAGCTCGCCGGCCGGGGGCTGAACCCGCGGCTGATAGTGGACGCAAGCCACGCCAACAGCGGCAAGAACCATCACCGCCAGGCTGAGGTGGCGCTGGAAATCGGCGCCCAGCTGGAGGCTGGTGCCGGGGCGGGCGCTCATCGTCGGATAGGCGTGGGTCCGGTTGCCGGAGCCTCCGCTGGGGCCGTTGCGGGGATCATGCTGGAAAGTTTCCTGCTGGGCGGCGCCCAGAAACTGGACGTGGCCGAGCAGGCCGCGGGCACCTCGGAGCTGGCCTACGGGCAGAGCGTGACCGACGCCTGCATGGAGTGGGAGGTAACAATGCGCGTGCTGGACAATCTTGCCGTCAGTTCACGGAGGCGGCGGACCGGCGTGTCGTGACAAAACATTGCAAAGTATTAATGCTAGGAGGACTTTCACATTGGCCACTTCAACCACTAGAGTATCTTTTAGATGGTTGAATGATGGGCTGGGCATCCTTCCACCCGTTGGACTTTAACGACAGGGAAGGATGGCGGGAGTTATGGCTGAGGAGCAGAACTTTTCAAACGTGCATTTTTTGACGGTCTCCGAGGTGGCCGAAGTGATGCGCGTCTCCAAGATGACGGTCTACCGCCTGGTGCATTCGGGCGAACTACCCGCCGTGCGGTTCGGCCGGTCCTACCGGGTTCCCGAATCGGCGGTGCAGGCCTATTTGCACTCCGCTTTCGTCGAGGGCCGGCCGGAAGTCCGGGGCTCAGGTTCGGCGGAGACCGGCTAGAGGCGGTACCCTGTTAGAGATCCATTTTCGGCTTTGACCGATTCCTGTGATCGGTCAGCCAATTCGTTGACAATTGCCCCGTGGGCGGTTGTTGTTATGTAGTTTGTGAGGACTCTGTGGGTTCAGTTATTAAGAAGCGTCGCAAGCGTATGGCGAAGAAGAAGCACCGCAAGCTGCTTCGCAAGACCCGCCACCAGCGCCGCAACAAGAAGTAGAGATACTTCAAAGAGCGTCAAAATGCCCGTCCCTTAAGGTGGCGGGCATTTTTGTGCCCCCGGAAACCCCGTTGAGGTGGCAGCACGCGCCGATGTTTTTCGAAAACATGGGCGCGAAGTGTGCTCTCAACGTCCGGGGACGACGACGGCGGCTGGCCGGGAAACGGGCGACGCTGGGCGTTACCGGCGGCGCATCCGGCTGAAGCCCTTCCAGCCCCCGTAAATGACGCCGGCACCGGTGGCTGCCCGCAGGCCCAGGGTGGCGGCGCGGCGACCGGAACGGAAGTCGTAGACCGGCCAGTTGCGGTCACGGGCATGGCGGCGGAGCTTGGAATCGGGGTTGATGACCACGGGGTGGCCCACCAGTGACAGCAGCGGGACGTCGTTGAACGAGTCGCTGTAGGCCCAGCACCGCTCCAGATCCAGGCCCTCCTGCCGCGCCAGTTCGCTGACCGCGACGGCCTTGGCCGAACCGTGCAGGATGTCCCCGACCAGGCGTCCGGTATACAGCCCGTCCTCCACCTCGGCGACGGTGCCCAGCGCTCCGGTGAGTCCCAGGCGGGTGGAAATGACGCTGGCCACTTCCACCGGGGTGGCGGTGACCAGCCAGACCTGCCGGCCGACGTGCAGATGCTGCTCCGCCAGCGCGCGCGTGCCGGGCCAGATCTTCGACTCGATCATCTCGTCGAACACCTCTTCGCCCAGGGCGCGGACCATTTCGGCCGAGATACCCGCTGCGAACGTCTTGGCGGACTCCTGGATCGAAGTCACATCGTCCATGTTTTCGCCGCGCAAAATGAATTTGGCCTGCTTCCAGGCGAAACCTGCGACATCCCGCAATGTGAACGCCTTCTTTTGGTACAGCTTGCGCGCGACGTGGAACAGGCTGGCGCCCTTCATCAGGGTGTTGTCCACGTCAAAGAATGCGGCTTCGCCCAGGTGCGCCGGGGCGGCCGAGGGGTCCTCGGCTCTCACCATGTTCACTTCGGGCATGGCTCGAGTCTAGTCATTGGCGGGCGCCGCTGTGCGACGCCGCTCACCGGGAGCCGATGCCGGGCTACGGTGGAAGCATGCAGAATCACGACGACGGCGGTACCGGCGGCGCCGCGGACGCCGGCCACGGCGACGGACACGGCGACGGACACGGCGATAGCGGGCACGTAGGGCGGCCGCGACTGACGCTGGTCACGAAGATGGACTGCCACCTCTGTGCGGAAGCCCGCGCCGTCGTCGCCCTCGTGGCCGGGGAGCTGGGTCTGGGCTGGGAGGAAAAGTCCATCGACGGTGATCCCGAACTGGCCGGCCGATTCGCGGAGGAGGTGCCGGTGGTGCTGGTAGATGGCGTGCAGCGGGATTTCTGGAAGATCGACCAGGCCCGGCTGCGGCGGATCCTTCAGGAGGCGATGGGTGGCTCAACTGCCCCGCTGTAACTGCACGAAAACCCCGCGTTTGATGCAGTTACAGCGGGGCAGTTGGAGGGAGGCGGGCCGGTCCTGGCGGCGGGTTAAATGCGGGGCGCAGCGGTGAGGTAGGTGCGGGGCGACTTGGTGCCCTCCGGCGGGGGTTCTACAGTGGAGGTAACCGACGTTGCGCGGGCGGACGTCCGCTGCGCACCGGTCTGGTTCTGCCTTAGAGACCTGGAGCAACGCCTTGACCTCATCGGAGCTCTCGCCGGATATGCCGGCCCCGGATTCGGTAACGGAGCCCGCCGCGCGCCGATTGCCACCGGCGACGGTGTCCCGGCTGACGCTTTATTTGCGTGCTCTGAACGCGATGCTCGGCGAAGGCTCGGAGCGGGTGTCCTCCGAGGAACTGGCCGAAGCGGCGGGCGTCAGCTCCTCGAATGTGCGGAAGGACCTTTCCTATCTGGGATCCTATGGAACGCGCGGCGTGGGGTACGAGGTCCAGTACCTGAGCCGCCATATCTCCGCAGCGTTGGGGCTCACCCAGGACTGGCGGGTGGCCATTGTCGGTGCCGGAAACCTTGGCCGGGCGCTGGCACGCTACGCGGGCTTCGAGTCCCGGGGCTTCGACGTCGTCGCGCTGCTGGATGCGGACCAGCTGCTGATCGGCAATGAGATCGGCTGGCTGAGGGTCAGCGATGTCAAGGATCTCGAGGCGGTCCTGCAACGGACCCGCGCCAATATGGTGGTCCTGGCGCTGCCCGCGGCCGTGGCCCAGGAAATCTGTGACCGGGTGGTGGCCGCCGGTGTGCACAGCATCCTCAGCTTTGCCCCATTGGTGCTGCAGGTCCCCGCCTTCGTGAACCTGCGCAAGGTGGACATGGCCACGGAGCTGCAGATCCTGGCCTACCATGCCCAGCGCGCCCAGATTCCCGGGCTGTCGCAGGACGTCGGGCTGGAGCAGGGCCGCCGGCCTAGCGCTTGAACGGTCCCGGCCTGAAGTAGTCCTTCGCTGGTGCCCGGAACAGGATGATTTCCGCGATGATGCCCAGCACCACCTGCACTATGGTGATCACGTTCGGCTGCAGTAGGGAAAACAGCGATAGCGCGGCGAAGACTGCCCCGGTGATCCGGGCCCAGTTGCGGCCCTTGCGGATCTGGAAGGCGATCAGGGCGTAAAGTCCGACGCCGACAGCGCTCAGTACCAGCGAGGTGATCAGCAGCGGCTGGAGCAGGCTCTGGTCTTCCAGGCCCATGTCGCGGAGGACCTGCAGTGCCGTTGACTGTCCCGCCGGAGTCATGAACGCCACCAGCCCCAGTACGACGACGATGGCTTCGATCAGACCGGCCAGCAGTATCAGCCGGAAGGCAATCTCCACCGGGCGCGGCGGCGCGATGCGCGCTCCGTTTCCGTCCAGCGCGCCGGGTCCACCCCGTGTCCCGGCCGGTGGCCAGCCGACAGCGGGTCCGGGCTGGCCATTCTGGCCTTGGCCGTAAACCCCGGGGCCGGCGGACGGCGCTCCGGGCACCGGGTCCTGAGCAGGCGGACGGTACCCCTCGGGCGCGTACTGTCCGTAGCGCGGCACGCCGGGGGCAACTTCGCCGTAGTGCCCAGACCTGGGGCCTGTCTCGGGCTCGGGCCGGGGCTCTTCCTCCGGGGTGCTCATGGCAGATCCAATCGTGGTCGCTGGCGGTGCCGCCTGCTTAAATACAGGGGCCGCAGCGGGTTGATTCAACCCTACCGCGGCCCGGGAACGGACACCGTCCGCCCGTTCTGCTCCCCGTCATAGCTACGGTTGCGAGAACCTCTGGCGCCTGTGGGTGTCGTAGTAGGCGACGGCCCCGGGCCGGAGAAGCAAGAAGCCGCCGATGATAAAGGCGATCGAGGCCAGCAGGTTGATCAGCGTGACGCCGATGAGGAGGGCACCCACCAGGGACACGAGGGCACTGATCAGGCTCAGGGCGGCCAGCACGATCAGGATTATGCGTGCCCAGCGGGCCCCCTCTTTCATCATCAGGGCCAGCCAGACAAACACGGCGGCAAAGATGATCGCAAAGACAAAGCCCACCACGGCTGCGCCCACGTAGATCGCACTGGAACCCGAGCCGACCCAAATGATATTGATCAGGGACGCCACAAGATTCAGCGCCGCCCCGGCCAGGAACAGCAGGTAGGCGTTCTTGACCTCCTTGGGAATGCCGGTCAGATTCCGCAGCCGTTGCGGGAAATTGCTGAAATCCGACGCCGGGGACTTGCCTTGGCTGCCATACGTTTCCGGGTAGCCACTGGGCTGCTGGTACATCGGCGGTCCCTGGTAGCCGGGTTGCTGGTATCCCGGGGGCGGTCCCTGGTAGCCGGGTCGCTGGTATCCCGGAGGCGGCTGCTGCTGGTAGCCGGGTTGCTGGTACCCCGGAGGCGGTCCCTGGTAGCCGGGAGCGGGCTGTTGTGGAGCTCCACCGCCGGACTGGGAACCGCTACCGCCGGAGGGCGGGGTCGAGGCAGACTGCTCCGGATCGTCGTTCTCTGATGGTGTGCTCATGGTCAAACTGTAGACCGGAGGTATTCCTTTGCATAGGGAATACCAGGCCCGCCACAGACACGGCTCAACAGCCAATAACCCGCGCCGCCATCCCGGAACCGGGGGCACAAACAACGGCGGCCGCCGCCGTGCCCCTCCCGGAACCGGGAGGCGGAAGCGGAAGCGGCCGACCGTCGTCGTGCACGTCCTGCGAAGCGCGCGGGAATCAGGCCTTGACGAAGGCCACCTCAAGGCTGATGGTGACCTTGTCGCCCACCAGCACACCGCCGGCTTCCAGCGCGGCATTCCAGGTCAGGCCGAAGTCCTTGCGGCTGATCACGGTCTGGCCGGAGAATCCGGCGCGGGTGGCACCGAACGGGTCAACGGCGACACCGTTGAACTCGGTCTCGAAGGTGACGGGCCTGGTGATGCCGCGGATGGTCAGGTCGCCGGTGAGCTGGTACGTCTCGCCCGCGCCGCTGATGCCGGTGGAGACGAAGGTCAGCTCGGGGAACTGCTCCACGTCGAAGAAGTCGGCGCCGCGGACGTGGCCGTCGCGGTTGGCGTCGCCGGAGTCGAAGCTGGCGGCCTGGATGGTGGCCGTGACCGAGGATGCCTCCAGCGTGTTCCCGATGGTGGTGGTGGCGCTGAGGTCCGTGAACTTGCCGCGGACCTTGCTGATCCCGGCGTGGCGGACGGTGAAGCCGACCTCGCTGTGAGAGGCGTCGAGGTTCCAGGTGCCCTGGGTCAGAGCCGTGGAAATCTGTTCGATGGTGATGGACATGGTTTCTCCTTTGATGATGAACGTCTTGCGGGAAGGCTTTCTGCCGACCTTCACGGGGTATAAGCATGCGAACGTATCTAATATTCCGACCGCCCCAAACTTTTTCCGGAATTTCTGCGCTTGCTGGGAATTTACTGATTTAGCGATTGCCCTTAACTTTGCGAAACTTGGAGACATGCCCCGAATCACAGTCCATCTGCTGCGCCACGGCGAGGTCTACAATCCGACCGGCGTGCTGTACGGCCGGCTACCGGAATTCCATCTTTCCGAGCGGGGCCAGGCGATGGCCACGATGGTGGCTGAACACCTGAAAAAGCGGGCCGACGACGGCGCCAGGCTCGTTTATCTGGTGGCCTCGCCTCTGGCCCGGGCCCAGGAAACGGCGCAGCCGACGGCGGCGGCGCTGGGGCTGGAGATCAGCACGGATCCGCGGATCATCGAGGCGGAAAACCACTTCGAGGGACTGAAGGTCAGCAAAGGCGAAATCCTGAGGCCCCGGCACTGGCCGTACTTCCGGAATCCGCTGCAGCCCTCCTGGGGCGAGCCCTACAAGAACCAAGCCGCCAGGGTGCTCGAAGCGGTGCAGGATGCCCGCCGCCGTGCACTGGAACTGGGCGGTGACGGTGCCGAGGCCGTGCTGGTCAGCCACCAGCTGCCCATCTGGGTCACCCGCCGCAGCGCCGAGGGAAAGCGGCTCTGGCACGATCCCCGGCACCGCGATTGCACGCTCGCCTCACTGACCAGCCTGGTCTTTGACGGCGACGATATTGTTGACGTCCGCTACAGCGAACCCGCCGCCGTCCTGCTGCCGGGCGCCGCCACCACGCCGGGAGCTTGAGAAAGTGGCCGGTTGTGGGAGAGAATTGATTTTTCGACGCCCTGTAGAAGTGCGAATCAGTTTCAGATGTGGATGACCCCATGACCTCCCCGATCAGCCGACGTTCCCTGCTGGCCGCTTCCGGCGCCGCGCTGGCGTTTGCCCTGAGCGCCTGCTCGGCCAAGGATCCGCTGGCGCAGCAGGCCAACGCCGGGGACAACAAGAATTACATTGCCGGCGACGGTTCCGTCACGGAATACGCCGCCAAGGACCGTAAATCCGCAGTGAAATTCTCCGGGAAGCTTTTTGACGGCAGCATCGTGGATTCGGCCACTGTGGCGGGCAAGGTCACCGTGCTGAACTTCTGGTACGCGGCCTGCGCCCCCTGCCGGCTGGAAGCCCCGGACCTGCAGGCGCTGAACCAAGAACTCGCACCGAAGGGTGCGGTGTTCTATGGCGTGAACATCCGTGACGAGGCGGCCACCGCCGACGCCTTCAACCGCACCTTCGGACTCACCTACCCCAGCTTCTACGACAAGGACGGCGCCGTGCTACTGGCGCTGACCGAGTACGTCCCGCCGGCGGCCGTGCCAACGACCCTGGTGCTGGACAAAGCGGGCCGTGTATCCGCCCGGATTCTTGGCGTGGCCGACAAGGGCACCCTGAAGACGCTGGTCACGTCCGCGTTGGCTGAAAGCCCGTGAACAACCCCTTCGCGCAAACCGTTCTCAGCGGCTCGATGCTGCTGGCCATGCCGGTTGCCCTGCTGGCGGGCCTGGTCTCCTTCCTTTCCCCTTGCGTTCTGCCGCTGGTCCCGGGCTATCTGGGCTACGTGAGCGGGCTGACCGGGGTGGACCTGGAGCAGCAGAAGCGCGGTCGGATGTTTGCCGGGATCGGGCTCTTCGTGCTCGGTTTCTCCGTGGTCTTCATGCTGATCGGTGCGGTATTCGGGCAGTTGGGCGCCTGGCTCAAGGGGCCCGACGCTGCCTGGATCACGCAGCTGCTGGGTGTGGTGGTGATAGTGCTGGGCATCGTCTTCCTTGGCGGCTTCGGCTGGTTCCAGAATGAGGCGAAGATCCACGCTAAAACCCCCGCTGGGCTGTGGGGCGCACCCGTGCTGGGGGTGACGTTCGGGCTGGGGTGGGCACCGTGCACCGGGCCGACTCTGGGCGCTGTGCAGGCACTCGCCTTCACGGACGGCTCCAGCGCCGTCAAGGGCGCGGTGCTGACCTTCATCTACTGCCTGGGGCTGGGTCTGCCCTTTCTGCTGATAGCCCTTGGCGTCCGCCGGGGGCTGGGGGCGCTGGCCTTCTTCCGCGCCCGGCGGCGGGCGCTGCAGTGGTTTGGCGGCGGATTGCTCATTGTACTGGGACTGCTGATGGCCACCGGACTTTGGGGGACGTGGATCAACCAGCTGCAGTTCTGGTTTGCCAATGAAGTGAGATTGCCGATCTGATGAGCCAGGACACCAGCCCCACCGGGAAGACGAGCGTGAAGAGCAAGAAGAGCAGTAAGAGCAGCACGGGTACCAAGCCGGACGATGTGACGCTGCCCCGGTTGGGGCCGGTGGGCATGTTGCGCTGGGCCTGGCGGCAGCTGACCAGCATGCGCACGGCATTGTTCCTGCTGCTCTTGCTGGCCGTGGCCGCCGTGCCGGGTTCGCTTTTCCCGCAGCGCCCGGCCAATCCCGCCGTCGTCACCAAGTACCTGCAGGACCACCCGGACACGGGCCCGGTGCTGGACTGGTTCAAGCTCTTTGACGTCTATTCCTCCCCGTGGTTCTCGGCGATCTACCTGCTGCTGTTCATTTCGCTGATCGGCTGCGTCATCCCTCGGGCCATCGCGCATTTCAAGGCCGTGCGCTCGCAGCCTCCGCGCACGCCGCGCCGGCTGTCCCGGCTGCCGGAATACGGCACCCTGGAGATCCCCGCGGAGCGGGGCATCCCGGCGGAACAGGCTATTCGGGATGCCGCCGCTGCCCTGAAATCCCGCGGCTATCGGGTGGACGTCCGCGACGCCGACGGCGATCGGCCTTCAGCGGGTGCGGAGCGTGGTTTCCTTAAGGAAGTGGGGAACCTGCTCTTCCACACCGCCCTGATCGGCGTCCTGATCTCCGTGGCCATCGGCGGTCTGTTCGGCTACGACGGCCAGCGCGTGCTGGTCGAGGGGGACACCTTCGTCAACACGCTGGTCGGCTACGACACGTTTAACCCGGGCACCAATTTCAACGCCAACCAGCTGGCACCCTATTCGGTGCGGCTGGACAATTTCACGGTCAAATTCGACCGTGAATCCAAGGCCCACTACGGTCAGCCGCTCGATTTCACGGCGACGCTGACCACCAAGTCGGCGCCGTCGTCGCCGGCCCGGCAGCAGATCCTGAAGGTCAACGATCCGGTGGCCCTGGGCGGCACCGACATCTACCTGGTCGGCAACGGCTACGCCCCGGTGGTCACGGTCAAGGACGGCGTGGGCAAGGTCGCCTTCCAGGGGCCGGTGGTGTCCGTTCCGACCGACGGGGCGTACACCTCACTGATGGTGATCAAGGCACCCGATGCGAAGCCCAGCCAGCTGGGTTTCGTGGGCTTTTTCCTGCCGACGGCGCTGCAGGACAGCAAGGGCGTGGCGTTCGGCTCCGACCCGGACCCGTTCAACCCGCAGCTGGACCTGAACTCGTTTTACGGGGATCTGGGCCTGGATAAGGGCCAGCCCAAGAACGTCTTCACGCTGGACACGTCCAAGCTGACGCAGCTCAACGGCCGCGACCTGAAGGCTGGCGGCATCGTGCTGGCGCCGGGTGGTTCCTACACCCTGCCGCAGGGCAAGGGCAGCATCAGCTTTGACGGGATCAAACGGTACGTCGCCCTGGACATCCACCACAACCCCGGCCAGGTGAGCGCGCTGATCTTCGGTGTCAGCGCGCTGCTGGGCCTGGTCGGATCCCTGTTCCTGACCCGCCGTCGCGTGTGGGTTCGCACCGGCACCCATCCCGACGGCCGCACCATGGTGGAGTACGGGCTGCTGGCCCGCGGTGAGGACCACCGGCTGGCGAGCGAGGCGAAGACCATCCGCAAACTGCTGGAAAAGGCGTGGTTGGTACCCGGCGCCGAAGAGGCGCAAGATGACAAGGGGGCGGAATCAGCGGCGGAGCCGGCTGACATTGTCCCCATTGGAGCTGGAAAAGCCGGTACGGCAAGTAAGGATCAGTAATGCCAAACATCAATGAGACATTGGCCCTGTACAGCGAGCGCTTCATGCTGCTGGCCGGGATTGCCTATGCCATCGCGTTCATCGCGTTTGCATGGGACCTGGTCCAGAACAGCAAGACCTCCAAAAATATGGTGGCGAAGAGCCAGCAGGCGGCCGGGGCTGCTGCGTTGGCTGAAGGTGCGGACGCCACATCGGCGCGGACGCAGGTCATGGTGCCGGCCGCCGTCGGCGCTTCCGGTGGCAGCGCGACTGGTTACACGGAGGCCGAGCTGAACGGACCGGAAGGCCGGGCCGAGCGTCCCACCTTCCGCCCCGGAACCTCCGCCAGCACGGCTGATGACTCCATGCGTTACGGCTCCGAGCGCCGGGTTCCGGCCCGCGTCGCCGTGGCCCTGACCGTGCTGGCTGCCGCTATCCACTTCGCAGGTGTGCTGACCCGCGGACTTGCCGCAGGCCGGGTGCCGTGGGGCAACATGTACGAGTTCTGCTCCACGGGTGGCATGGTGGTGGCCGTCGTGTTCCTGATTGTGCTGACCCGGCGCGACCTGCGTTTCCTGGGGACCTTCGTCATCGGGCTGGTGCTGGTGATGCTGACCGCAGCCTCCGTGGCCTTCTGGACTCCTGCCGGCCACCTGGTCCCGGCCCTGCAGAGCTATTGGCTGCTCATTCACGTTTCCATTGCCGTCATGTCCTCTGCCCTGTTTACGCTGACCTTCGCCATGTCCGCGCTCCAGCTCCTTCAGTCGCGCCGTGGGGTCGCCCTTGGCGCAGGCCGGACCGACCGGATGCCGTTCATGCGCCTGGTACCGTCCGCGCTGAGCCTGGAGAACATGGCCTACCGCATCAACGCCATTGCCTTCGTGGGCTGGACGCTGACCCTGATGTTCGGCTCGATCTGGGCGGAAAAGGCCTGGGGCCGTTTCTGGGGCTGGGACACCAAGGAAGTCTGGACGTTCATCATCTGGGTGGTCTACGCCGGCTACCTGCACGCCCGGGCGACCCGAGGCTGGACCGGCACCCGTGCGGCCTGGCTGTCCATTGTGGGCTACTTGTGCGTCGTTTTCAATTTCGCGATCGTCAACGTCTACTTCTCCGGGCTGCACTCCTACGCCGGGGTCGGCAGCTAGCAGTCCGCTTGGCACGCGAACGGTCGCTATCTGTCCGCTTGAGCGGCCCAAGGTCGCAGATACCGGCCATTCGATTAGCCGCCGGCGCCCGGCCAGGGCTTGGAAGAACCGCTACCGGCCCTCGCGTTCTTGGCACGGCTGGCCGCGACTGCTGGGGCCCGGGCACGGAGCGGGAACCGCGCTCCGCCTCCAGCCCCTCTGGATCAGGGCGGCACGGGTTCGTGAGACTACCGACGGCTCGCCGCGGCCGTGCGGCTGATTCAAATCGAGCTGGGTCAGCTTGAGTACCCGCCAACCGATTTCGATGATCCGCTCGTCCCGGGAAATGTCCCACCGGCGCTGGTCCTCATTGATGTGGTGCCCGCCGTCGTACTGGAGGGCAACCTTGAATTTCGGGTAGGTCATGTCCGGTTCCTCAAGGTACGCGCCGTTGGCGTCGAGGACCGCGCAGTCGATGGCAGGTTCCGGCAGGCCCGCCCGCAGCAACAGCAGCCTTATCTCTGTCTCCTTGGCAGAATCAGTCCGCTCGCGGATCCATTCCAGGGCTTCCCGGGCCTTCAGGACTCCCCTTCGGCCGCTCATTCGGGCGACGGCGGCGCTGAGCTTCGCCGCCGAGCTCAAGGGTGCGCGGCGTTGAGCAGGAAATCCCCCGCGATGATCAGCTCGTCCAGGCTCAGGGCGGCGGCAAGATCGCACCAAGTCCGCTCCACACTCGTGCAAACAACACTGGCGCCATGGACCACATCGGCGTCTGCCAGGGTCGCATGGTGGCCGATGGCGCCCGTCCGCCGCACGGCCCGCGCCCTTGGAGGGCGTGAAACATGGATCTCCAGGATGCCCTGCAGATCCAGGGGAAGCCAAAAGCACCACAGGATCGCGGCCGTGATATGGCTGACGACGGCGTCGCTCGCGGCCAGCTGATAGGCGCGGGCTCGTTGGATCAGGTCTGCCGCTATCGAGGAATGCAGCCGGACGCCGCGCGTCGGCTTGGCCAGATCCTTGCCTCGTCAACGACCCGGGACAATGCTCCTTGCGGCGGCGTCAGCGAGGTTGAATGCACGCGAATCCAGTGGACTGGGAAGCGGCCGGGGGACGTACAGAGCTCAAGTTTGCGTCAGCCGCCGCCCCAAGATCGGGTTATCCACAAGGCGAACGCTGGCCGGTCCGAAATCCCCACCGCGAACGGTCGCTATCTTTACGCTTGCACCGCGAACGTGCACGTACAGGGCTACAGGACGTTCAGGGTTTGGCATCGGGGTTGTCCTGGCGGTTCTTGCCACCGTGCTGCTGGCCGTCGTCGGGATGTTGGTCCCGCAAGCGGGCTTTGCGGGCGTCCGATTCTGCCTTGAGCTTTCGCAGCCGCTCGTCCTCGACCTTGTGGCGGCGGGAGAGTTCCAGATTCCGCAGGAATTCCGGGTCATCATCGGGTGCCAGGGGCAGGCGGACCTGGCCGGTGGGTTCGGGGAGGTAGCGCGGGCGGCCCAGGAAGAACCAGAGCAGCACCCCCACCAGCGGCAGGAAGATGATCGCCACCACCCAGGCCGTCTTGGAGATGCTGCGGACCTCGTTTGCATCGCTGCGGACGCAATCGATCAGCCCGTAGATGAAGAGGACCAGAATGATGATGACCGGCAGATATCGGACCATGCTTTATTCTACCGTCAGCTGGCTGGGAGGAGCCCCCGGCCGGGACACAGCTTGACCGGCTAAACTGCTTGCGTGGCTTTTTTCAAGTATTTCCTGATCCGTGCGGCGGTTTTTGTGCCGCTGTTCATCATCTTTGTCCTGCTGGGCGTCGGCCTGATCTTTTCGGCGGTTTTCGCGGCCCTGATCGCCTTCTGCGTCAGCTACCTCTTTTTCCGCAGGCAGCGCGATGCCGCAACGGAGCAGATCCGGAACCGCTTCTCCGGGACCGCCAAGCCCAGCCGCACCGCGACGGAGCTGGCCGACGCAGATGCCGAGGATGCCTTGGCCGAGGCCCACCCCGACGTCGTCGTGAATTCCGATGCGCGGCCGGCTAAGAAGGCCGGGGCGGCAGGCCAGGTTCCGAAGGACTTCCTGGAAAATTGATCCGGCACCGGGGCTGCATGCCCCAGCCCTACCAGCTCTTGGACAGCACCAGGCCGGCAGCGAACAGGACGCTGTAGCCCAAGTTGATCAGACCGGTCTGTTTCAGCACCGGGATCAGGCTCCTGCGCTCCTTCCTCTTCAGCATCAGCCAGCTGGGCATCAGGCAGACCGGAAGCAGCAGCAGCACCAGCAACAACCAGGGCTTCTGCCCCGCTATCACCAGCACAAGGAGCAGCGCCACCGCCAGCATCACCACGTAGCTCAGCCGGGCATTGCGGTCCCCGAGCCGCACGGCCAGGGTCCGCTTGCCCACCGCGGCGTCGGTGGGAATGTCCCGGACGTTGTTGGCCATCAGCAGGGCCACCGCAATCAGTCCCGTGCCTACCGCGCCGATGACGGCGGAAAGGCTGAGCTGCCCCGCCTGCGTGTAGGTGGTGCCCAGCGTTGCCACCAGGCCGAAGAAGACAAACACGAACACGTCCCCCAGGCCCCGATATCCGTACGGGTTCCTGCCGCCGGTGTACCCCCAGGCAGCCAGGACGCAGCCCGCACCGACCGGCAGCAGCCACCAGGACTGCGAGAGGATCACCAGGCCCAGCCCGGCCAGCATGGCGAGCCCGAAGGCGGCAAAGGCAGCAAGCCTGACCTGCTGCGGGGTCGCGGCCCCGGAACCGACCAGCCGGAGCGGTCCCACCCGGGCATCGTCCGTGCCGCGGATGCCGTCCGAATAGTCGTTGGCATAGTTCACGCCCACCTGGAGCAGCAGGGCGACGACGGCGGCGAGCACGGCGTTGAGGGTCTTGAAGGCATCCAGATCGTAGGCGGCGGCACTGCCGATGATGACCGGCGCGATGGCCATCGGCAGGGTGCGCAGCCGTGCGCCTTCGATCCATTGACCGGCTGTGGCCACGGTTCAGCTCCTTGTTGGGTTGGTTCGGTTTGCGCAGTTGGCTGGTTCGGATTGCTTGCTCAGTTTGCCCGTTCGATCGGTCCGGCCCCGGCGAGAAGATTCGCCAGCGCCAAGCGGTCCGGCTTGCCGGTGGCCAGAAGCGGAATCTCCGGCACGAACAGCACGGTCTTGGGCACGGCGTGGGCCGCCAGCACGGCTGCCGCGTCCGCGATCAGCTCTTCCAAGGTGCAGCTGCCGACGACGGCGGCGGACACCCGCTGCCCCCATTCCTTGTCCGGCAGACCCAGTACGAACGCGTCGCGGACGCCGGCCACCAGTTTGAGCTGGTCCGCCACCAGATTCGCCGAAACCTTCAGCCCCCCGGTGATGATCACATCATCCACGCGGCCGAACACGCTCAGCCGGCCGTCCGCCGACAGCTCGCCCCGGTCGTCCGTTTTGTACCACCGGACCGGGCCCTGCCCGCTTTCCTCCACCTTAAAGCTCCCCTCGGTCAGGGAGGGCGCGGCCCGGTATCCCGAGGCAACCACGTCGCCGCCGAGCCAGATCCGGCCCCCGCGGACCGCCACCTGGACACCTTCCAGCGGTACGCCGTCGTACACGCAACCGCCGCAGGTCTCGCTCATGCCGTAGGTTGTCACAATCTTGATGCCCGCCTCGCGGGCGGCGGTGAGCAGGGCCGGGCCGGCGGGGGAACCGCCGAGCAGGATGGCGTTGAAGCGGCGAAGCACTGCCAGCGTTCCGGGCGAGGGGTGTTCCAGCAGGCGCTGCAGCTGGGTGGGGACCAGGGAGGTATAGCGCACCCGATCCGTCATCTCCGCGGCCGCCGCGCTAAAGGCCTCCGCGGTGAATCCCCCGGACCGGTCCATGACTTCCGGGCGTGTCCCAGCGAAGAGCGAGCGCACCAGCACCTGGATGCCGGCCACATAGTGCGGCGGCAGGGCCAGCAGCCACTGGCCTTCCCCTCCCAGGGCCAGCGCGGTCGCCATCGAGGACGCGGCCAGCGCCTCCACGCTGAGCAGGGTCTGTTTGGGCCGCCCGGTCGATCCGGAGGTGGAAACGACGACGGCGATGCTCCCTTCGGCGTCCACCTCGCCGCCGGTGCCGACCGTGGGCCTGGCATCCTCGATCAGCTCGATGGCCGGGGTCTGCCATTCGGCCGCGCGGGGAACCAGCTGAACGGCGGGTCCGTCGCCGGCCAGCGCCGCTGCGAGTGCCTTCAGGATGGGATCAATGTCCACGATTTATTTGCGCCCGGCCTAGAAGTAGTAGGGGAATCGGGACCAGTCGGGCTCGCGCTTTTCCAGGAAGGCTTCCTTGCCCTCCACCGCTTCGTCCGTCATATAGGCCAGCCGGGTCGCCTCGCCGGCAAAAACCTGCTGGCCGGCCAGGCCGTCGTCGGCCAGGTTGAACGCGAACTTGAGCATCCGGATGGCCTGTGGCGACTGGCGGGCAATGTCGCGGGTGTATTCCAGGGCCACCTGCTCCAGCCGTGCGTGCTCCACCACCTCATTGACCGCGCCCATCCGGTACATGTCCTCGGCGGAATATTCGCGGGCCAGGAAGAAGATTTCGCGCGCCGCCTTCTGCCCGATCTGGCGTGCCAGCAGCGTGGAGCCATAGCCGGCGTCGAAGGAGCCGACGGTGGCGTCCGTCTGTTTGAATTTCCCGTGCTCGCGGGAGGCGATGGTCAGATCCGCCACGACATGGAGCGAGTGGCCGCCGCCCGCCGCCCAACCATTGACGACGGCGATCACCACCTTTGGCATGGTGCGCATCAGCCGCTGGACCTCCAGAATGTGCAACCGGCCTGCGCGCGCCGGATCAATGGTTTCCTGGGTCGGCCCCTCAGCGTACCGGTACCCGTCCCGGCCGCGGATCCGCTGGTCTCCGCCGGAGCAGAAGGAGTGGCCGCCGTCGTTGGCGGAGGGGCCGTTGCCGGTCAGCAGCACTGCCGCAACATCAGGGGTCATGCGTGCGTGATCCAGGGCGCGGTAAAGCTCGTCGACGGTGCCGGGGCGGAACGCGTTGCGCACCTCGGGGCGGTTGAATGCAATGCGGACGGCCGGCAAATCCCGCACCATCGCCCCGGCGGGGTCGCGTTCCACCTGCCGGTGGTAGGTGACATCCTGCAGTTCGCCGAAGCCGGAGACCAGCCGCCACTGCCGGGGATCGAAGATGTCCGAGACCTGGGCGGGGAGGGGGACGGATACGCCGGCGGGATCTGCTGTGCTCACCAGTCGAGTTTAGCCGCCCGCGGCAGGAGCATCCTGCGTATCCGCAGGGTGGTGTGCGTCCGTATCCTGCGGGCGCCCGCCCGCGGACGGGACTGTGCAGTCAGCTCAGGCAGAATTCGTTGCCCTCGGGGTCCGCCATGGTGTACCAGAGATGCGGCCCCTGATTGGCCTGCCACAGAAAGGTGGCGCCGCGGGTCTCCAGGAGCGCGCGGACCGCGTCCTTGTCCTCGCCGCCCAGGTTCACATCCCAGTGCACGCGGTTCTTGACCGTCTTGCCCTCGGGGACGGGCTGGAAGAGGATGCGGCGGCGGCCGCGCTGGTCCAGCTCGTCGGCGGGGCAGATGGCCGCCCCGTCCCGCCAGACCAGGGCGCCATGGTGGACAAGAGTGTCCTCTTCGGTGGCGTAGCCCTGCTCGATCATGGAACGGATGAAGGCCTCATCCGACGGTTCCACGGTCCAGCCCAGGGTTTCAGCCCACCAGTCCGCCTGCTCGTGGCAGTTTACGGAGTCAACGGCAACCTGAATCGAGTAGCTCATGGGTCGAGCCTAGGCGTCCGGGGACCTGACGGGATAGGGGGATCAGGACGGCTTTGGTCCGCAATACGCATTGCGGCCTTGATGCGAACCGAGTCTTGCCACCGGACTCCGGGAAGGGGCTGTCAGTGGGACAGCAGCGCCGCCGGAACCGCGTAGATCAGCAGTACCGCCAGCAGGTTCTTGGCCGCGTGAACGGTGTAGGAAAACATCAGGTTCCCGCCGGAGCGTACATAGGCGAACACCAGGACCGCGCCCATGGCGAGGTATGGCGCCAGCGCCCCGGCTGTCAGGGCCTCCCTGCCCACCAAATGGATCGCTGCAAAGAGCGCGACGGAGAGCAGATAGCAGAACCACGCGTTGATGTACCGTCGCAGTTTGCCGATCAGAAGGTGCCGGAAGATGTACTCCTCAACGAACGGCGCAATGACAACGAGGACGGGGACCATCAGCCACGCCGGCACGGCCATCAGCAGGGACTCAAGTCCCTGCTGATTGACCGAAATACGGGCGGAGCCGGCGATGACGGCCAGCACAGCCGTCAGGATCAGCATGGCGATGATGGCGAGCGGGATCATGCCCAGGGTGAACCACGGTCTCGCCGAGAGGGCCCGGACGCCGCGGACCACGAACGGCCAGGCCGCCAGCAAAGCTATCGCGCCGACCAGACCGTAAAAGACCAGATTCAGCAAATAGACACGGACGGCCGGATCCGGCACCAGGGCGGCCAGCGCCGGAATCGCCAGGACCGGAACGAGGCCGGAAATCAGGGCGACGGCGATGTAGAGGCCGGTGGCGAGGCCATCAAGACCGGAAAACTTCCCGGACGCGGAATTCCGGCCGTTGGAGGGCCGCACAACACGGGATTGCGCCATACGCCAAGCCTAGCCGCCGGCGGCAGCCGGGAGTCTTGACTCGTCCGCCGTCCTGCCGCACGCTGGAGCCCCGAAGAAGTGACGCGCTTCCCTGCCCTTGCCGGCGGCCCCCGCCGGTAACCCCCTGGTGAAACCGCGAGGACTTCCAATGACCGCACAAATCCATCTGGCCGACGTCTCCCACGGCTATGCGGACGGGCTGTTGCTGGACCACATCGATCTGAGCGTTGCGCCGGGCGAGCACGTTGCCATCATCGGCGAAAACGGAGCGGGCAAATCCACGCTGCTGCGATGGTGGGGGTCCTGCCGAACATCTGGTTGGGCGGCTCGCACGCCTTCGATCTGGCGCTGAACACGGCGTCCATCGGCGTGATTTTCACCTGGTGCTCCCTCTTTGCCAGCCAGATCATGCTGCGGAAGAAGTAGGGCAAGGTTCCTCCCTTCCGATGCCGGGCCCGCCCTGGACCAGCTGGATCGGCCTTACCGCCCTGCTGGCCATCACGGTGCTGATCGGGTTCGACACGATGACCAGCGAGCAGGGCGAGGTCTTCCTGCTGGGGCTGCGGACGCTGGCCACCATCCCGTTCTTCGCGCTGGTGCCCTGGCTCGGCTGGCAGAGGGTCAAGCACAACGAGCCGAAGAACGCGCTCTTCAGCGGACCCCGTTGCGGGGCCGGCGACGGGCTTTCGGCGTGCCGCGCGGTTGACCGGATGCCCGCCGTCTGGAATATTTATAGAACGAACGGTCGGTAAGTTGCCGGCCGCTTCGCCCGCCGGACGACGACGGCGATCCGCTCCTGCGCGCAAAGGATGTTCCGATGACACACGCTTCCCCCGGGGTCCAGGCATATTTGGTGGGCGGAGTGCGCACCCCCGTCGGCCGCTACGGCGGGGCGCTGTCGGGCGTGCGCCCCGATGATCTGGCGGCCCTGGTGGTCAGGGAGCTGGTCTCGCGGACGGGCATGGATCCGGCCGGCATCGACGAGGTGATCCTGGGCAGCGCCAACCAGGCGGGCGAGGACAACCGCAACGTCGCCCGCATGGCCACCCTGCTGGCCGGACTGCCCGACGAGATCCCCGGTATCACCGTCAACCGGCTGTGCGCCTCCGGGCTGTCCGCCATCATCATGGCCTCGCAGATGGTCAAGTCCGGCGCGGCCGACGTTGTCATTGCCGGCGGGGTGGAATCGATGAGCCGGGCGCCCTGGGTGATGGCCAAGCCGGAGAAGGCCTTCGCCCGTCCCGGCGAGGTTGTGGACACCTCGATCGGCTGGCGCTTTACCAATCCGGCCCTCAAACAGCGGGACAAGGCAACCTATTCGATGCCGGAGACCGCGGAGGAAGTGGCGGCGCTGGACGGCATCAGCCGCGAGGACGCGGACGCCTTCGCCCTGGCGTCCCACCGGAAGGCGCTGGCCGCCATTGAGGCCGGACGGTTCGACGACGAAATCGTCGCCGTCGCGACGCGCAAGGGCGAGGTGACGACCGACGAGGGTCCGCGCCCTGAGACCACGCTGGACGTTTTGGCCGGGCTCCGCCCGGTGGTGAAGCCCGGCGGCATTGTGACCGCCGGCAACGCCTCCTCCCTGAATGACGGCGCCTCCGCCGTGATCGTGGCCAGCGAGGCCGCACTGCAGCGCTTCGGGCTGGTGCCGCGGGCGCGGATCGTCGACGGCGCCTCCGCCGGAGTAGCCCCCGAAATCATGGGCCTTGGTCCGGTTCCGGCGACGCAGAAGCTGCTGGCCCGCACCGGCGTCGAGCTTGGCTCGATTGGCGCCGTGGAGCTGAACGAGGCCTTCGCGACCCAGTCGCTGGCCTGCATCCGCCGGCTCGGCCTGGACCCGGGGATCGTGAACCGCGACGGCGGCGCCATTGCCCTGGGCCACCCGCTGGGATCGTCGGGATCCCGGATCAGCATCACGCTGCTGGGCCGGATGGAACGCGAGGGCGCCAAAACCGGTCTGGCCACCATGTGCGTCGGCGTCGGCCAGGGAACGGCGATGCTGGTGGAGGCCCTGTAATGGGATCCGGCGGGATGGGCCTCAACTCCGGGGGTTTCAACGCGGCGAATTTCAACACGCTGTTGGTGGAGGAGCGGCCCGACCGGCTGCTGGTCCAACTGAACCGGCCCGAGGCGCGCAACGCCATCAACCAGGAAATGGTGGATGAGCTGCACGCCGTTTGCGCCCGGTTGGAACAGACCCCGAAAATCCTGATTCTCTCCGGCAGCCCTGCCTCCAGCACGGGCGCCGGAGACGCCACTTCCGGCACCGGGAGCTCCCGGCCCGGCGTGTTTGCCTCCGGGGCGGACATCGCCGAGCTGCGTGAACGCCGGCGCGAGGATGCCCTCAAGGGCATCAACATCAAACTGTTCATCCGCATCGCTGCGCTGAAGATGCCGGTGATCGCTGCGCTGGACGGCTACACGCTGGGCGGCGGCGCCGAGCTGGCCTTCGCCGCCGACTTCCGGATCGGGACGCCGTCGCTGAAGATCGGAAATCCGGAGACCGGTCTGGGCATCATGGCCGCGGCCGGCGCCAGCTGGCGGTTGCGCGAGCTGGTGGGCGAGCCGGTGGCCAAGGAGATCCTGCTGGCGGGCCGGGTGCTCAACGCGGAGGAGGCCCTGGCGGTGCACCTGATCACCGAAATCCATGAACCCGGGGACCTGCTGGCCGCCGCGCACGCTCTGGCGGACCGGATTGCCCGGCAGGATCCGCTGGCCATCCAGATGACCAAGGACGTCTTCCACGTTCCGGACGAAATGCACCCGCAGGCGGACATGGACGCCCAGGCCGTGCTCTTTGAATCGCCAGCCAAATTTGAACGCATGCAGGCCTTCCTGGACCGGAAGAACACCGCGAGGACGACGAAATGGAGGACGACGAAATGACCGTACCGAACCGGGTTGGCGTGCTGGGCGGAGGCCGGATGGGTGCGGGGATTGCGCACGCATTCGCGGTGGCCGGGGCCGCCGTCGTCGTGGTGGAACGCGACGACGACGCGGCAGCCGCCGCCCACGTGCGGGTCAGCGAGGCGCTGGCCAAGAGCGTTGAACGCGGCACGACGACGGAGAGCCTGGACGCGCTGACCGCGCGGCTGGGCGTCTCCACCGACTACTCCTCCTTCGCCGGCTGCGGGCTGGTGGTGGAAGCGGTGCCGGAGGATTTCGCGCTGAAAAGCGCGGCGCTCAACGGTGTGGAGGAGCAGCTGGCCCCGGATGCCTGGCTGGCCACCAACACCTCCTCCCTCTCTATTGCCGGACTGGCGGAGCAGCTGCAGCGGCCCGAGCGTTTCTGCGGCCTGCACTTCTTCAATCCGGTGCCGGCGTCCCTGCTGGTGGAAATCGTACTGGCGGACGGCACCTCGGCGGAACTGGAAAGCGAAGCGCGTGGCTGGGTCGCGGCGCTGGGCAAGACCCCCGTCGTTGTGCATGACGCGCCCGGCTTTGCCTCCTCCCGGCTGGGCGTGGCCATCGCGCTGGAGGCGATGCGCATGGTCGAGGAGGGCGTTGCCAGCGCCGGGGACATCGATGCGGCCATGGTGCTGGGCTACAAGCATCCGGTGGGGCCGTTGCGCACTACTGACATTGTCGGGCTGGACGTCCGGCTGGGCATTGCCGAATACCTGCACTCCACGTTGGGTGAGCGCTTTGCCCCGCCGAAGATCCTCCGGGACAAGGTGGCCCGCGGCGAGCTGGGCCGCAAGTCCGGCGAGGGCTTCTTCGACTGGCCGGCCAGCTGAACGTGGGCCGCCGGTTAAGCTGATCGGATGACGCCGATTGAGCCGGTAACCCTCCGGGGTGCCGCCGTGACCCTTGAACCCCTCTCCGCCGATCATCTCGACGGGCTGGTCGAGGCCGCCTCGGACGGGGAGCTGTGGAACCTCTGGTACACCTCCGTACCACGGCCGGAGGGCATGGCGGCGGAGATCGACCGGCGGCTGCGGCTGCAGGCGGCGGGGGAGATGGTCCCGTTTACCACCCGGCGGAACAGCGACGGCCGGATCATCGGGATGACCACCTACTGCGGCATCGACCGGAAGGTGCCGCGCGTGGAGATCGGGTACACCTGGAATGCCCGCAGCGTGCATGGCACCGGAACCAATCCGGAGTCAAAGCTGCTGCTCCTGGGCCATGCCTTTGATGCCTTGGATTGCGAATCCGTCTGCTTCTACACACACTGGATGAACCTGCAGTCCCGGGAGGCCATTGCGCGGCTGGGGGCAAAGCAGGACGGCGTGCTGCGCGCGCACCAGCGGATGCCGGATGGCTCGCTGCGGGACACGGTGGTGTTCTCGATCCTCAAATCCGAGTGGGCGCAGGTGAAGATGGGCCTGCAATCCCGTCTGGCCCAGCGGTTCTGACGGGATTGCAGGCCCCAACCGCTCCCGGCCGTAACGGATTCGGCAGGGTCGCCGAAGTGAGCCGGGTTGGCTAGGCTGCTGCCATGGAGCGAGATCGAGAAGTCACCGAACGGACCTATCCGCAGGGTGTCCCGTCCTGGGTGGACACCGAGCAGCCCGACGTCGACGCCGCCACGGCGTTCTACGGCGGCCTGTTCGGTTGGACGTTCGAGGACGCTATGCCGCCCGGGGCCCCCACCCGGTACGTGATCGCCCAGCTCGCCGGCCGGGACGTCGGAGCCATTGCCGGTCCCGGGGAGGGTACGGCGAGGTGGAGTACCTACATCGCCGTCGATGACGCCGATGCCGCAGCACGGCGGCTGGTGTCGATCGGAGCCACGGTGCGATCGACACCGGCGGACGCGGGAGAGGGCGGCCGCGGCGCGGTGCTCACCGATGCCGAGGGTGCCGAGTTCCGCATCTGGCAGGCTCGGCGGCGCCGCGGGGCACAGACGGTCAATCTGCCGGGCGCCTGGAACTTCAGCGACCTTCACACGGCTGACCCCAACAAGGCGATCGCCTTCTACCAGGCGGCCTTCGGCTGGCAGATCGACGATCTGGGTTTCGGGACGCTGGTCCGCCAACCCGGCTATGGCGACCACCTTGAGGCGACGGTCGACCCGGACATCAGGGCGCGGCAGTCGGCGGTGGCCACTCCCTCCGGCTTCGAGGACGCGATCGCCTGGGTCACGCCCGCCGGCCCCGACGAGTTGCCGCACTGGCACGTCTCGTTCACCGTGGCCGACCGGGACCGGACTGCCGCCGACGCGCAGCGGCTCGACGGGCAAATCCTGGGGCAGCACGACACCGGCTGGACGCGCACCGTTCTGATCCGCGACCCCGGGGGAGCGGTGTTCACCGCCAGCCAGTTCACGCCGCCGTCGGACTGAGCCGCTGACGGACTGAGCCGCTGATGGACACCGGCCCGCCAGGGTCAATCAACTGCTGCTAAGGGCCCGTGACCGCAGTGTTTTCCGGTGCGGTTTCCCCGGGCTTGGGGCGGTCCAGGATCAGGTTGGTGATGCGCATGGTGCACAATCGGCGCTGGTCCTGGTCGTAGAGGATCACCTCGTGGCTGGTGGTGGTCCGGCCCAGGTGGATGGCGGTGGCGACGCCGGTGACCAGGCCCTCGCGCGCGGAGCGGTGGTGCGTGGCGGAGACATCCACGCCGACGGCGGACCGGCCGGGTCCCGCGTGGATGACGGCGGCCCAGGAGCCGATGGCTTCGCCGAAGGCGAGTGAGGCGCCGCCGTGCAGCAGGCCGAAGGACTGGCGGTTGCCTTCCACCGGCATCGTTGCCACGACCCGGTCCGCGGATTCCTCCAGGATCTTCACGCCCATCTTTTCGTCGAGCTCGCCCAGGACGATCTTCCAGGGCTCCGGTTCCTGCGCATCCCCGACCTGCTCCCGCACATCGGGTTTCTGCGGTTCGGGTGCTTGCTGGCTCACTTCGGGCTCCTTCGCGGGTGTGCTGTTCCGGACAATAATGTACTCTAGACGTATTACTGAACGCCCGGTCAGTATATGCCGCGGGTCCGAGCCAGGTGCGGCGGGAGTGCGGGGGAGTGCCTCGTGCCGGAGATTGCTTTGAAAGGAACCGTCGACGATGAGCGCCACTGCCACTGTTGAACAGACAACCGTTGAAACAGTCCCCAGTTTTGTCCAGGACGCCTGGTGGACCCCCGATCTGCCGGTGGACCAGCGCGAACACAGCACCCAAGTTCGGGACGCCAGTACCGGCGAGGTGCTGGCGACGGTGAGCACGGACGGACTGGACCTGGCCGCCGTCGTCCATTACGGCCGCACCGTGGGGCAGAGCGAGCTCGGAAAGCTGACCTTCCACCAGCGCGCCCTGAAGCTGAAGGAACTGGCGCTGTACCTCAATGGCCGGCGCGAGGCGCTCTATGCACTGTCCGCGCGCACCGGTGCCACCAGGATTGATTCAATGGTGGACATCGACGGCGGCATCGGCGTGCTGTTCACGTTCGGATCCAAGGGCCGGCGCGAGCTGCCCAACGCGCAGGTGGTGGTGGACGGCCCGGCGGAGATGCTCTCCAAGGACGGCTCCTTCATCGGCGAGCACATCTACACGCGCATTCCGGGTGTCGCCGTGCAGATCAACGCCTTCAACTTCCCGGTCTGGGGCATGCTCGAAAAGCTGGCCCCGGCGTTCATCGCCGGCGTTCCGACCATCGTCAAGCCCGCGACACCGACAGGGTACGTCGCGGCCGCAATGGTGAAGGAGATTGTTGAGTCAAACATCCTGCCCGCCGGGTCCCTGCAGCTGATCTCCGGCTCCGCGCGCACGCTCCTGGACGAACTGGACTACCGGGACCTGGTGGCCTTTACCGGGTCCGCAACCACCGCCAAGACGCTCAAGAGCCACCCGAACGTGGTCTTCGGTGGAGTGCGCTTCACCTCCGAGACGGACTCGCTCAATGCCGCGATCCTGGGACCGGACGCCGTTGTCGGCACGCCGGAATTTGAGGCGTTCATCAAATCCGTGGTCACCGAAATGACGGTCAAAGCGGGCCAGAAGTGCACCAGCATCCGCCGCATCATCGTGCCGCACGAGCTGCGCGGCGACGTCATCGAGGCCGTGGGCAAACGGATCCGCGAACGGGTGGTGCTGGGCGATCCGCGCGGCGAGGGCGTCACGATGGGGGCGCTGGCCTCCCTGGAGCAGCTGGCGGATGTCCGGGCCGCCGTCGAAACGATGGTTGCTGCCGGCGGGGAACTGGCCTACGGCACCCTCGATATGCCCGCGGTAACACGGGCGGACGGCAGCATGGCCACCGTGGCGGCGGGAGCATTCATGTCCCCGGTGCTGCTGAACTGGGCCGACGCGGAGGCGCCCGAGGTGCACTCGCTGGAGGCCTTTGGCCCGGTGTCCTCGGTGATCGG
>JALYYI010000030.1 GCA_030946705.1 Actinomycetota bacterium
CAACATTGTCCCGACGGACGAGAACGGGCTGGCGTTCAGCCGGACCGCCGCCCATGTGCTCAACATTGCCTACCTGAGCCCGGAAAAGGTTCACTCCGGCGGGTTCTTCCCCGACGGCGTCAACGGATCAATCAACACCAGCGGAAGCTAACAACACAGATGATGAGCTGACCGAAAGGAGTCTCCTTGTCCGCTGGCGGGCGGACGTGCCTAGGCATCCGGGCAGACCGCTCCCGTCCATTCAGGGTGGCCGCGGTCACCTCCTCCAGACCCGGACGGTGAGCGAAAACCCCGGGACGCCGATCACCTCACAGCTGCCATCGTCGAAACCGGCGGCCGATAGAGTCACGCCCCCGTGTCCGGGCAGGGTGGAATCCCCAGATGATACCCAGGCTCAGGCAGGGGGCCGGTCTGGGCCGGAGGGAATTGCAGGGCGCGCGGCTTTGTTGACCCCGGCATGACACTTCTTCCTACACAGCCCGCTCCTGATCTCGCGCTTTCCCTGGTTGGCGGGGGAACCACCGCTGATCTGAAGCTTGGTACCGGAACCGGCGGCCGCTACAGCCTGGTCGTCTTCTACCGGGGCCTGCACTGCCCGATCTGCCGTAAACAGCTGGCCGAGATCGACAGGCGGATCGAGGACCTGAAGAGAGCCGGGATCGGCCAGGTCGTCGCGGTCAGCATGGAAACAGCCGAGCGCAGTACGCGCATCGTGGATCAGTGGCACCTGGGCAACCTGCCCGTCGCCTATGGCCTGAGCGAGGAATCCGCCCGGTCCTGGGGTCTGAACCTTTCGAGGGCAATCAAGGAGGGCGAGCCGGAACTGTTCAACGAACCGGGCATCTTTATCCTGGACGAGGACGGGGCCCTGTTCTGGTCCGGCACCGCCACCATGCCCTTCGGCCGGCCCTCCCTGGATGACATCATCGCTGGGGTCCGCTACGCACAGGACCACGACTACCCCGCACGCGGCGCCGCCTGAGAACGGCGCCGCTTGCCGCCGGGCTCACAACGGTCCGCGCCGATCAGAGAGGCAACAAAACATGAACACACCTAAGACGCCCGTCCGGCGGGAACAAGTCGAGGTCGCCGGGACAAACCTTTCATATCTGACCAGCGGCGATGACCAGGCGCGCCCCTTGCTGTTGCTGCACGGGACCTTCTGGAGCCGCGTGTGGCTGCCGATCCTGGCGGAGCTAGGCACAGCGAGGCGGTGCATTGCCTTGGACCTGCCCGGATTCGGCCGCAGCGGCGGGGAACTCGACATCACCCTCGCCACCCTCCCGGCCCTGGCCGAAACAGTTCTCGCCACCGCCGATGCCCTCGGACTGGACACGTTTGAGCTGGCCGGCCATGACATCGGGGGAGGAATAGCCCAGCACATTGCGGCAACCAGCGGGCGTGTGAGCAGACTCGTCCTGATGAATTCAGTCATGTTCGACTCGTGGCCGGTTCCGGCCGTGGAACGGTTCCGCGACCCGGAAGTACGGGCGGCCACAACGGCCCGGGAGCTGTTGGATGCCCGTGCGGTGTCGACACAGCGGGCCGTTAAACGCACGCTCAGCGACGAGGAACTGGCTGATTACCTATCGCCGTGGACGTCCCCGGAACGTCACCGGTCGTGGATGGCCATGGCCGCAGCCGCCGACGCCCGATACACGATGGATCTGGTCCCGGTGCTGCGGGAGGCACAAATACCGACCCGTCTGGTCTGGGGCAGCGACGACGACTTCCAAAAAGTCAGTTTTGCGCACCGGTACGTCACGGAAATTCCTGGATCGGATCTCGTTCAAGTCGAAGGGAAACACATCCCCACCGAGGACTCACCGGACACCGTCGCCCAGGCCATCCTGGACCACCTCGCACCGGGATCCGCAAGCCTCTGAGCATGACCGGAGTCGGCGTGGGCCGGGCGCAGCGTGAGGCCCGGTATTAGGCTGCACGCCGAGGCGCCCTGGGGGCGGCGGCTGGGCGTGGGCGATGAGGTCAGGATAACCGTTCCGGTTGCCGCGTGCCCCGTTGTTACCCGTCCGGCAGGCCTAGTGGAACCTCCGGCGGCGACCAAGACCCGGCCGTTTTGTCCGTGGACAGGGCATGACCGTCCGCCGACCCTTGCCGCGTCGATGGCACCATCAATCCCGCCCAGGAACTGGCGGGCCTTAAGCAGGCACATGAGGATGGAACACCTGCGGCAGTGACCGCGGCGCTGGCGGCAGGCAGCGTCCTTAGCCTGTATCCACCGATCCGGTTCGGGGTCGTGCTGAATCCTGAAATTTGCCGGGTTTGTGTTTTGGGCAGGAGTCATCGGCCGGCCTCGCTGCCGGTGCCGTTCCACGTTGTGTTCCTGGTTGCGCCGGACCGGCTGGATGGATGGGGTCTACGCTGTTTGCGGTGGTGCGTGGGTGGCGGTGAAGAGGGTCTCCCACCCGGCTTGCCAAGGCCAGGACTCTGGCATTCGGAGCCGGACTCTTCGGGCGCTGGAAGCGATCCGGGCCGGGACGTTGATGAGCTTGCGCCGGATCGTCCCGGTCCTTGCCTTGGCAAATGGTCCTGCGGCAATGATCCCGGCGGTGCGGGTGAGGTTGTAGGCCATGACCGCGGCGACCAGCCATGCTGAGTTCGCGGCGAAGTGCCCGGAGGGCAGGCGGGCCAGGGCACTGTCCTTCATATCGGCATTGACCTGCTCGATGATGGCGTGTTTGCGGTGGATCTGACCCGCCTCCACCGTGCCCAGTGGTTGGGCATCAACGGTGGTGAAGAAGGCGTGGTACCGGTGCGTGTCAAACAACGTCGGCTGACCGTCGGTCGCTTTCGGGTTCAGCTCCGGGATGCGGCGGACCACCAGGCGCCCGGTGACCCGCTCGTCCTTCTTCCGGGAGGAGAAGGCGGTGAATCCGGTCTCGGCGACTTCCGCCGCCGACGCCCACGTCCCGGCTTCCTCGTCAAAGACCGCGTTCGTGTACTGGATTGGCACCCAAGCGTCATCGGCGATGGTGGTGATGGCGCGTTTGACAGCGGGGTCCATGCGCACCGTCACCGAGACTTCGGCACCGCCGGCCAAGGCAGCGGCCACGGCTGCGTGGCCATAGTAGGCAGAATCAAAACGACACAACACCTTCCCCGCCACCGTGGTGCGTTTGAGTGTGGCCAGCGCGTCCGTGACGAAGCGCTTGGCACCGCGGGCCGAGTTCGTCCCGCCCCGGCGCAAACGTTGGGCCAGGATCACCGGGGCCGTGTCCTTCGTGGAAGCGGTCGCCAGCAGGGCGTTGAGCCCGCGGACCCCGGAATACCCGTACCCGGAGCCCTGCTTCTGGTACCCATGGACCTCCACGATCGTGTCGTCGACATCGATGAACACGAAGTCTTCCCCGGACCGCGTGCCGAACAAGGGTGTTTTCTGTGCCAGGTTCACCAGGAACCGGGAGGCGACCGCGTCGAGTTGGCGCACATGCCCGAACGTGAAGGCACGCAGGAACGACCCCAACGTTGACGGCGCGTAAACGCCGGTGAAGACCTTCTTCATCCCGCCATGGCGCAACACGGCCATGTCATCAATGCTGTCGGCCCCCGCGACCATGCCCGCCACCAAGGCAGCGACCTTCGACCCGGCATTCGCGCCCTTGTCAGTCGGCACGCTCAGCCACTCATCGGCCAGTCCGCGCAGGCCGGCGTCCTGGGCCAGACGCATCACCGGGACCAGCCCGCTCGAGGACACAAGATTCTCCTCATCAAAGGAAACTGACACGGCCGCCGGAGTGTGGGAAACTTGCATCTGCGAGATGCTCCTCTTTTGCTGGAAATGAACTCCAGACAAGCCCCATTTTCCGCTAAAAGACGGGCATTTCGTGTTTAAACCGCCGGCAACCCCAAAGAACCTCGGAGATCAAGGATAAGGCAGGGCGCGAGCAGGAGCTGCTTGACGACGTGGCGCGACCTGGACGCCCTCATGGTTCTGCGCAACAGCGGAGAGTCGCCCGCGGCTCTCGCTCTGCTCGACCGTCTCGGAGCCGAGCACTCGCACGCCGTCTTCACGGTGGAGCAGAGGTACGACGCATAGGTGCTGCTCCGCCAAATCTGCCGTGCGCCTGAGAACCGCCCAGCAGCTCGCCCGGCTGGCCACCCCTAGTGGGACTCGTAGATCTCTCGACGATGTCCGACTCTAAGGA
>JALYYI010000083.1 GCA_030946705.1 Actinomycetota bacterium
GCCCATCCATGGGCTGATACCTAGAGCTATCGGCGGTGAAAATACCGGGGTTAGTAAAAACCGTGCGATTGTTTCTGTGAGTTCCGCCGGTGAAGAAGGCAGAACCCGTCAGGAGACGGCGGCATCCAACTCCGGCGCGTAGTGGTGCCCACCCCGGGTGATGCCACCCAGCGTGTGATCCCCCAGCGTTGAAAGATACGCAGTCCGCCGGTTCGGCGAAATCCGCGACTGCGGAACACAAGGAACGTCGTCGTCGTACGCATAGTGCGTGGCGAGCCCATCACCCAGCAGCCGGATGGCCTCGGCCCGCTGCTGGGACACGGCCGAATGCGTGGCACCGAGCTCCTCGGCCAGGTCCTTAACGCTGCGGTCCTCGAAGTAGATCTGCTCCACGACGTAGCGCATCTTTTCCGGCAGGGTTGCCACGGCGGCGCGGAGGAACGTCAGCCGCTCGGAGGTCAGAATGGCGCCCTCAGGGGACTCCGTCTCGGAGACCAGGAATTCGGCCGTGACATCGTCCAAGGTGGACACGGTGCGGGCGGCATCCTCCAGGGCGGATCCGGCCTCGGAGCGGTCAACACCCAGGGCGTTGGCAATCTCGTCCACGGTGGGAGTGCGGCCCAGGGCGCCGGTGAGCGTCTCCCGGATAGCGAGGGTCTCCTTGATCCGCCGGCGCACCGAGCGCGGGGCCCAGTCGCTGGCCCGCATCTCATCCGCAAAGGCGCCCACTATCCGCCGTCGCGCAAACGCGCCGAAGGGCACACCCAGGGCGGGATTGAAGGACTCGGCGGAGGTGATCAGCGCGATTGCGCCCACGGAGGCCAGATCATCGCGGGACAGATGGGTGGCTTTGGCACACAATTCAGAGACGAGATAGCCGACCAGCGGCAGGTTGTCGACCACCATCTCGTTACGTTGGACGCGATTCACCTAATGGACCCCCCAGAAGCCTAAAATAAACCCTATGTGGGCTTCCCGTCCTGGCCTGGGGACACAGACCATTCAGCAAACTCAGGCGCACACACGTGAAACATATCACCCGGGGCAACTAACACACAGGGTTTTGCGGCCGATAGTTGATAACAACTCGGCGGCGATCAGAAAGTCCGAAATGCACACTCAAGAGGAGCTGATAGGCGTGGGCGCCCAGGAACTGTCTGCGTTGCTCTGGAAAGAACGCGAGTTACTGGAACTTCTGACGTTCAAGCTTGAAGAAGAACAGCTGATCCTCACCTCCGGCAAATCCAAGTGGCTGCAACATGCCACCCGGGAAGTCGAGCAGGTGGTGGAGCGTCTCCGCATGGCCGGACTGGGCCGGACGGTGGAGGTATCAGCGCTCGCCAAGGAATGGGGCACGGAGGAAAGCGCCACGCTGCGTGATCTGGTGGCCCAGGCGCCCGCAGGACCTTGGGGGGAAATCTTTGAGGGCCATCTGAAAGCCATGACGGAGCTGACCGCCCGCGTCCGTGAGCTGCGCGACGCGAACGATCAGTTCCTGCGGGCCGCTGCCCGTTCCACCCAGGAAACGATTGCTGGAATGGAACCCGAGTCCGGCACCTATGATTCCCGCGGTGGGACCGGCACGGACACCGGCGCCCGGCTTTTCGATAAGGATCTGTGAGAACTCCATGAGTACCTTCGGTGCACTGAACACCGCCTTCTCCGGCCTGACCGCCGCCCGCCAGGGCCTGAGCGTGGTGGGCCAGAACATCGCCAACGCCAACACCGCCGGCTACACCCGCCAGCGCGTCACCACCTCCGCCATTAACGCCTCAGTCGGTCTGTTCACCGGCATTGCGCGGCCCGGTCAGGGTGTCTCGATTGACGGCGTAGCCCGTCTCGGTGATGCCTTCCTGGACGCGCGGGTACGTTCGACGACGGCGGACGCCGGCTACACCTCTGTGCGGGCCAGCGCGCTTGGCTCCATCGAAGACGGCACGCACGAGCCCGGCACCGACGGGATCTCAGCGAAACTGCAGTCCTTCTGGACCGGCTGGGCTGCGATGTCCAACCACGCCGGCGACCCGGCCTCGGCCCAGGTGCTGCTGGCCTCGGCGAATACTCTTACCGGCCAGATCTCCGGCGGTTACAGCGATCTGGAAACCCAATGGTCCCAGACCCGCACGCAGGCAAACGGTATGGTCACCAACCTGAATAACGCAGCCGCTCAGGTGGCCGGTCTCAACGCCACCATCCGCTCCACGGTTGCGGCCGGCGGCGACGCCAATGAGCTGATCGACCAGCGCAACGTTCTCACCACCACCATTTCGTCGCTGGCCGGCGGCACCGTCAAGGACGCCGGCGACGGAACCGTGGACGTCTACGTTGGCGGCAACGCCCTGGTTTCCGGGAGCACGGCCAACGCCGTGAAGCTCGCCGGGTCGGACAGTTTGAATGCCCTGGTTTCCGGCGGGGGGTCCGTTCAGCTGACGTGGGCCGGCGGCTCCGGCCAGGCCGTGGCGCTCGACGGCGGCCAGCTGGCCGGCGCGCTGTCGGTGCTGGCGCCGTCCAACAGCGCCGACGGCGCAGGTACCGGCGGCGCCATTGCCGAGGCAGCCCAGTCCTACAATGCCCTCGCAACAACTCTGGCCAGCGTCGTAAACACGCAGCACACGGCTGGATTTACCTCAGCCGGGACCGCGGCAGGCAACTTCTTCAACCTGGCGGCGAGCGGTCCGGCGGCGAAGGGCCTTACGGTGGCCGTTACGGACGTCTCCGGGCTGGCAACCGGCGCCGCGGGCAAAGGAAATCTCGACGGCAGCAACGCCGACGCGATGTCCCAACTGGGCACCGCAACCGGATCGCCGGACAGCGTCTGGGCAACGTTCGTGACACGAACCGGCAGCGCCTCGCAGGCCGAGCAGCAACACTCCAAGCTGGCAGACGCCGCGGCCACCTCGGCCACCTCAATGCAGGCCTCCGGAGCATCGGTGAGCCTGGACGAGGAAAGCATGAACCTGCTGACCTACCAACACGCCTATCAGGCCGCCGCCCGCGTCATGACGGCCGTGGATGACATGCTGGACACCTTGATCAATAAAACCGGACTCGTAGGGAGATAGCGCATGCTGACCCGCATCACGAACCAGATGATGATGGCATCCGCCCAGCGGAACCTGCAGTCAAGCTCGGCCCAGCTGGCCCAGCGCCAGGACCAGGCCTCCACACTGAAAGCCATCAACCGGCCCTCGGACGACCCCATCGGCACGGCCGCATCGCTACAGGTCCGCGGCCAGGCGACGGCGGCCGCGCAATACGGACGCAACATCGACGACGGCACGTCCTGGCTGAACACGATCGACTCCGCGCTCTACGGCACCTCGTCGATCATGAACCAGGTGCGCGACCTCACGGTCCAGGGTGGCAACGGGTCGCTGAACCAGGCGGCCAAGGATGCGCTCGCCACCCAGATCGAGGGGCTGAAGGCGGACCTGCTGAACCAGGCCAACAGCAAATTCCAGGGCCGCAACGTCTTCGCCGGAAGCTCGGACGCCGGCACCGCTTTCACCGCACCTACTGCGGCTGACCTCAGTGCTGATCCCACCGCAGACTACGCTTTCACCGGAACTGCTGGGAGCGCGGTGGAGCGCCGAATTGCGCCGGGGACCACCGTCCGTGTTGATGCTGACGGGGCCGGAATCTTTGGCGCCAGCGGAACCGCCGGTTCCCCCGGCGCACAGCCCTCCGTCTTCAAACTGCTGGACAACATCACCGCCACCCTCCGGGCCGGCGGGGATCCGTCGCCGCAATTGAACGGCATCGACGCGCGGATGCAAACCATGACCACCGCGCACGCGGAAATGGGCACCCGGCAGGCCCAGATCCTGAAAGCAAAGGACACCAACTTGGCGCTGCAGAATTCGCTGGAAGCCCAGCGGTCGGGGATCGAGGACCTGGATCTGGGCAGATCGGTGCTGAATCTGCAGATGCAGCAGGTCAGTTACCAGGCCGCCCTGGCCGTCACGGCCAAGGTGCTGCCGCAGACGCTGATGGACTTCCTCCGATGAGCGCCGCTGTATCCGTTAAGACCACTCTGGCCTTCGTTACACCGCCTCCCGGCCTGGCCCCGCTGGTGGATTTCACGCTGGAATCCATCTCCGGAGCGGAGGGGCTCTACGCCCTGCAGTCGGTCAAGGACTCGGACAAGCGGATGTTCGTCCTCGATGCAGGCGTCTACCTGCCCGACTACACTCCGATGCTTTCCGACGGGCAGTGCGCGGCGCTGTCCCTGACCCACCCGGACGACGCGCAGGTCCTGGTGGTCGCTACGGCCGGCGAAGGCTCGACCACGGTGAACCTGCTGGCACCCATCGTCGTGAACCGGACAACGAACGCCTGCGCGCAGTTCATCCTGGATGGCCAGGACTTTCCCCTCCGCTCCCCCCTGGGTTCATAGTTACAACAGCTGTACAGGGCACAGGATGCCGGGGGCATTGGCGAGCCTGGCATCAGTGGTCAGCAGCGCGCTGGCTCCGGTCAGCTCGGCCAGTGCAACATAGGTGGCGTCGTAGCCTCTTAGATTATGGCGCAAGGCCCACATCCTTGGCCGAAGCCAGTCTGCCGGGTACCTGGTAAGTGACAGCGAAATGAAACCCTGAAAGGCCAGGGACGCCCGCTCCGCGCTCAACACACCGCGCAGTTCAAGACCCCGCAGGACGTGGGTCACCTCGCTGTCAATCAGGTGCGGAGCGGCCAGCTCCTCATTCCCGAGCAGCTCA
>JALYYI010000092.1 GCA_030946705.1 Actinomycetota bacterium
GGTGTCCTTCAGCCGCTCGCCCGGGGCGAACGTGCCATCCACGATCGCGTCCAGGATGGAGCCATAGACGTTGTCCCGCAGCAGCGACCGTTTGTGCACGCCTTGGAGCGAGGGGATGGGCATGCAACATATGGTATATCGACCCCTTGACAATCCCATAGATCAGGCATGCAATATATTGCATGTTGCCTCGTCTCATTTCCTCCTCGCGCACCTAAGGATCCCCATGGCCATCACCGATTTCGAGCGGTACCCCCTCACCTTCGGCCCGAGTCCCATCCATCCGCTGCCGCGGCTCACGACCCATCTGGGCGGTGCACAGATCTGGGCCAAGCGTGAAGACGTCAACAGCGGTTTGGCCTTCGGCGGCAACAAGACCCGGAAACTGGAATATTTCATTCCGGAAGTCCTCGCCCAGGGCGCGGACACATTGGTCTCGATCGGGGGCTACCAGTCCAACCACACCCGCCAGGTTGCCGCCGTCGCTGCCAAACTCGGGCTGAAGGCCAGGCTGGTCCAGGAGAACTGGGTCGAATGGCCGGATCCGCTGAGCGACCGGGTCGGCAATATCCTGCTCTCGCGCATTATGGGAGCCGACGTTCGCCTGGACAGCGCCGGTTTCGACATCGGAATCCGCAGCAGTTGGGAAAATGCCATCGAAGAGGTCAAGACGGCGGGCGGAACCCCGTATGCGATTCCGGCGGGCGGTTCGGACCACCGGCTGGGCGGCCTGGGCTTCGCGAACTGGGCGTACGAGGTGGAGCAGCAGGAGAACGAACTGGGTATCTTCTTCGACACCATCGTCGTCTGCTCGGTCACCGGATCGACGCAGGCCGGGATGATCGCGGGATTCGCCGGGCAGGACAAACCCCGGCGGGTTATCGGAATCGATGCCTCGGCCACCATAGACAAGACCCGGGCCCAGGTCGCACGCATCGCCCGCAGCACCGCCGAGCTCATCGGACTGGGCCGGGACCTGCATGACGATGAGATCAACGTGATGGAAGGCTGGGCGGGCGACTACTACGGTATCCCCGTCGACTCCACGCTGGAGGCGATCCGCCTGGGCGCCTCGCTGGAGGCGATGATCACCGACCCGGTGTATGAAGGGAAATCCCTGGCCGGGCTCATTGACCTGGTCACGAGCCGTGACATTCCGGCAACCAGCAACGTTCTCTACGCCCACCTGGGCGGCCAGCTTGCCCTGAACGCCTACAGCGGTCTCTTCCGCTCCTGAGTACGGATCAACACGGGGGCACCGGCGGGTTGGCCAGATCGGGGAGGCCGCTGGGCGGGCGGTGCGTGCCTCGGTAGCCTGCTTACCTCCGTGATGTCACGGCAGGTGCCCGCCACACGACAATGAGAAATGTGGCGATGGGCCCCAGCAGCAATGAGAGCAGGAACCAAATCAGCAAACCACAAGCTGGGATCTGGGACATGTAGGCTCCCCAGCGTCAGCCGTCCCAGCGCCCGGTCGCAAAGAACCGCTCCAGGGTCGCCGTATGCCCACCCGGCGCCAGCCCCTTCTCGGCCAGCCACGCAGGATTGTGGTAGCTGCCCGCATACCGTTCGCCGCCGTCGCACATCAGGGAAACGATGCTGCCGCGCTCGCCGTCGGCAATCATCCGGGCAATCAGCTGCCAGACGCCCCACAGATTGGTCCCGGTGGAGGGCCCGGCGCTCAGACCGGCCAGGCGTTGCAGGTGCTGCATCGCGGCCACGGAGGCCGCGTCCGGGACCTGGATCATGGTGTCGATGACGGAGGGGACGAAGCTGGGTTCCATCCGCGGCCTGCCGATGCCCTCGATCCGGGACGGCATGCCAGTGCTGAAGTCAGCGGCGCCTCGCTGCCAGCCGGGATAGAAGGCTGAATTCTCCGGGTCGACCACGGCCAGCTGGGTGCCGTGGCAGTGGTAGCGCAGGTAGCGGCCGATGGTGGCGCTGGTGCCCCCGGTCCCGGCGCCGACCACGATCCAGCGCGGCACGGGGTGCTCCTCCCGGGCCAGCTGGTCGAAAATCGATTCGGCGATGTTGTTGTTCCCGCGCCAGTCGGTGGCGCGTTCGGCGTAGGTGAACTGGTCCATGTAGTGGCCGCCGCAGTCGGCCGCGAGGCGCGCGGCGACGTCGTAGACCTCCCCGGAATGGTCCACGAAGTGGCAGCTGCCGCCGTACTGTTCGATCAGTGCGATCTTTTCGGCGCTTGTGCCCCGGGGCATGACGGCGACGAAGGGCAGGCCGATCAGACGGGCAAAATAGGCCTCCGAGACGGCGGTGCTGCCCGAGCTGGCCTCCACAACGGTCGTGCCCTCCGTGATCCAGCCGTTGACCAGGCCGAAGAGGAACAGGGAGCGGGCCAACCGGTGCTTCAGGCTGCCGGAGCGGTGCGTGGACTCGTCCTTGAGGTAGAGCTGGACGCCCCACTGTTCCGGCAGCGGGACGGCGTACAGGTGGGTGTCCGCCGAGCGGTTGTTCTCCGCTTCGATCCGGCGCACGGCCTGGTCCGCCCAGGCGCGTCCGCGGGCGGGTTCAGCTTTATCCATGCCTCCAGCCTAGATGAGGGACATGAGAGGAGGCGGTCCGGCCACGGCCCGTCCGTGACGGAAGTCTCACCACAACCGGCTGCGCGGCTAGAGTGGAGGCAAGCCGACCGGCTCGGCGCTCGCAGAGATCCTGGGGCGCGGGGCTGCCCGGCTGCACCATCCGCAGCTGAGCCCGGGAACCGTACCGGGCCACGGGCTGCGCAAATCAAAGGAGATTTGATGAACACGCTGATGAACGTGGAGACGCTGCAGCAGCGGATGACCTCCGGGGCGAGGACCGTTCTGCTGGATGTCCGCTGGGCCCTGGGTGATCCGCACGGCCGCGCGCACTACGGCGAGGCGCACATCCCGGGGGCCGTTTTTGTGGACCTGGAAGAAGAATTGAGCGGCCACGGCGACGCGAGGGCCGGCCGACACCCGCTGCCGCAGCCGGAGGCGTTCCTGGAATCTGCCCGGCGCTGGGGCATCAACAACGGCGACACGGTGGTGGCGTACGACGACGGCGGCAACACCTCCGCGGCACGCCTGTGGTGGCTGCTGCGGTACGCGGGATTTCATCGGGTCCAGCTGCTCGACGGCGGTCTGGCGGCCTGGCGGGAGGCCGGCTACCCGCTGGACCGCGGGCAGGAACAGCCCTGCCTGGGCGATGTCCGGCTGTCCTTTGGCCAGCTGCCCACGGTGGATATCGGTGAAGCGGCGGCCTGGCCTGCCAACGGCGTCCTGCTGGATGCCCGTGCCGTGGAGCGCTACCGCGGCGAAACGGAGCCGGTGGACCCGAAGGCCGGCCATATACCGGGCGCACTGAGCGCACCGACCAGCGGCAACCTGGCCGCGGACCGGCGTTTCCTGCCGGCCACGCAGCTGGCCGAGCGGTTCGCCGCGCTGGGCATCACGCCCGCGACGCCGGTGGCGGTGTATTGCGGATCCGGCGTGACCGCGGCGCACGAGGTGGCCGCTCTGGAAATTGCAGGGATCCGGGCCGCGCTTTTCCCCGGGTCCTGGTCCGCCTGGTCCAACCATTCAGAACTCCCGGTGGCCACCGGTGCCGAGCCGGGCGGGACGCGCCAAGCGGATAGGCTGAGCCTATGAGCGTCACCAAAGCCTATGCGGCAACTTCCCCCACCAGCGGCCTCAGCGCCACCACCATTGACCGCCGCGAGCCGGGTCCTGAGGACGTGGAAATCGCGATCGACTTCTGTGGATTGTGCCACTCGGACGTGCATGCCACCCGCGGCGAATGGGGCGGGGACAACTATCCGCTGATCCCGGGTCACGAGATTGTCGGCCGGGTGAGCCGCGTCGGTTCCACCGTGACACGTTTTTCCGCGGGGGACACCGTGGGCGTTGGCTGCATGGTGGACTCCTGCCGGGAATGTGAAAGCTGCCTGGAGGGCTTGGAGCAGTACTGCGAGCAGGGCATGATCGGGACGTACGGCGCCGCGGATAAGCGCCACGAGGGCCGGATCACCCAGGGCGGTTACTCGACCAGCATCGTCGTCGACCAGCACTACGTGCTGCGGGTGCCCGCCAATCTTGACCCGGCCGCCGTCGCCCCCTTGCTCTGTGCCGGCATCACGACGTACTCGCCGCTGCGCTACCTTGATGTGGAGGAGGGTGACGCCGTCGGCGTGATCGGGCTGGGCGGTCTGGGACACATGGCCGTCAAGCTGGCCAAGGCGATGGGTGCACGCGTCACCGTGTTCACCACCTCCGCCGGCAAGGCCGACGACGCACGCGCCCTGGGTGCCGACGCCGTCGTCGTTTCCTCGAACGAGGACCAGATGGCCGGGGCCCGCCAGACGCTGAACGCCATTATCGATACCGTCGCCGCCAAGCACGACATCAACCTGTACCTGCGGACGCTCAAGCGCGACGGCGCCCTGGTCCAGCTGGGGCTGCCGCCGGAGGAGATGCCGGCGGTGAACCCGGGCCTGCTGATCCGCAAGCGGCTGGCGTACGGCGGATCCCTGATCGGCGGAATCGAGGAAACCCAGGAAATGCTCGATTTCTGCGCCGAACACAACGTTGTCTCCAGCATTGAACTGGTGAGTGCGGCCCAGCTGAATGAATCCTATGACCGGATGGTGGCGGGCGACGTGAAGTACCGCTTCGTACTGGACGCCTCGACCATCTGACCCCCCGACCATCCAGGGAGCGACCGTGAGCACACTCTTCACCCGTATCATCAACGGCGAGATCCCCGGCCGCTTCGTCTGGAAGGACGACGTGGCGGTGGCGTTCCTGACGATCGGCCCGCTGACCGAGGGCCATACGCTGGTGGTCCCGCGGCAGGAAGTGGACCGTTGGACCGATGTGCCCGCGGAGCTCCTGACCCAGCTGACAACGGTGGCGCAGACCATCGGGCGGGCCCAGGTGGAGGCTTTTGGCTCCGCCCGGGCCGGGCTGACGATTGTGGGCTTCGAGGTGGAACATCTGCATCTGCACGTCTGGCCGGTCAACTCCATGGCGGACTTCGACTTCGGCCAGGTGGACCACCATCCGGATCCGGCCAAAATGGACGCGAACGCGGAGCGGTTGCGCGTGGCGCTTCGGGCGGCCGGGCACGGGGAGTTCGTCCCGGACGCCTGAGGATAGCGCGCTCAGAGCATGAACCGCGTCCACAGCCGCGGTCCTTCAAAATCCCCTTGATTTGAGTGATCACCCTCCGCACTAAAAAACCCGGCCCGCTGCGCCACCCGTTCGCTGGCACTGTTGCCCGGCAGCGTCCACAGCGCTACGTAGGGGGCATCGTGGTCCAGCGCCCAGCCGGAAAGCGCGACGGCGGCAGCGGTTGCGGCGCCCTGCCCCCGGCCGGCGGGGAGCAGGGCATAGAAGATCTCGGGTGCGTCCTCGGTGTTCTTTATGCCCGCGGTACCCAGGGCTGTACCGTTCCTCTCGACCGCGTATCGGGCAGCCTGTCCAGCGGCCGCCGCTTGCTGTGACCGGATGACGCGTTCCCGGGCCTGAGTCTCGTTCAGCTCCGGCGGATAAAGCGTCCACGCCGCCACGTCCGTGCACCGGGACAGTTGATGTTCGAGTTTCCAGTGGCTCATTGTGAGCGGAACGAGCCGGAATGGTCCGGCCGCGAGCGGGTCGTGCGGAATTTCGACCCTGTTGTTCATGGCTCAACAGTACGGCTGCACCGATAACCAACACCATCCGGGGATTGTCGACGGAGTGGCCGTCATGAACCGGTTTCAACTTCGGCGGGCCAACCTATCACTCTTTCGTACTTAGTACGGTAGGCTGGAGTCCAGGATGTCGTACTAAGTATGACATGGCCCTAAGTACGACATTGTATGACAGTACGAAATTGCCAAGTCCGGTGGAATGCCGGTTCGAAAGGAGAGCGGTCATGGCATCTGAAGGTCAGCACGTTGAGGACGGTCGGGACGCGGAAAGCCCTATGGCGGAAGGCACAATGCGGGCAATTGTGCAGGAGCGGTACGGCGCCGCGGACGTGCTGCATGTGGCGCGAATCGAACGTCCCGTGATGGCCGAGAATGAAGTGCTGGTGCGGGTGCACGCTGCCGGCCTCGACCGCGGCACCTGGCACCTGACGACGGGACGGCCGTACCTGCTGCGCCTCGGTTTCGGGATCCGCAGGCCCAAGAACCGGGTGCCCGGGCTGGATCTCGCCGGCGCTGTCGTTGCGGCCGGTCCGGCCGTGACGCGGTTCGCCGCCGGCGACGAGGTGTTCGGTTTTGGGAAAGGCCCCTTCGCCGAGTTCGCCGTCGCCCGCGAAGACAGGCTGGCCCGCAAGCCGGTGAACGCCACCCTGTCCGAAGCGTCGGTAATCCCGGTATCGGCGGCCACCGCCCTGCAAGCCCTGCGCATCGGCAGGGCCGGGCGGGGCCAGAAGATACTGGTCATTGGTGCCTCCGGCGGCGTCGGCAGCTACGCCGTCCAACTTGCCAAGGCGTTTGGCGCCGAGGTTACCGGCGTCAGCAGCACCACAAAGCTTGACCTGGTGCGTTCCCTCGGCGCCGACCGTGTCATCGATTACACGCGGGAAGACTTCGCCAAGGCTGCCGCGCGTTATGACCTGATCCTCGATATCGGAGGCAGCCCCTCCCTTTCGCGGCTCCGCCGGGCACTGACACCCACGGGAACGGCCGTCATCGTTGGCGGCGAGAATGGCGGCAACTGGACCGGCATGAGCCGGCAGTTACGGGCTGTGGCCCTCTCGCCGTTCGTGCGTCAGCGGCTGACCATGTTTGTCGCCAAACAGCGCGCCGGCGACCTCGAAGAGCTCGCCGGCCTCATCGATGCGGGCAGCATCAGGCCGAGTATCGACAGGACTTTCCCGCTGGATCAAATGCCGGAGGCCATGCGCTACCTCGACGCCGGCAAGGTGAGGGGAAAAGTCGCCATCGTCATCCAAGCCGCTGCACCCAGCTGATCGGACCCGAGGGGACCAGTCCCAACCCACACGCCTCACCGGACACCTCGATCCCGGACTGTCGCGCTGGCTGTGGCTGGTGAAGTGGCTCCTTCCCATACCGCACTGCATTGTGCCGGCCGCTATCCGGCGTCGCTCTTCCAATTCACGGTAGGCGTGCTCCGCTGGAATTGGCGGGTGGTTGCTGCTCATGGGCATCAACCGCTGGGCAGGCGGTCATGCCGGTGCCAGGGCCTGGTTGAGCGCCACCCGGATCCGCTTCTCCGACACGGAATACGCGGTGCCGAGCTCCACCGCAAAGAGGCTCACCCGCAGCTCCTCGATCATCCAGCGCACCTGCGCCAGCGCGCCGCGGTAACCGGCAGCGGATCCGCTGCCGGGCACCAGGGCGGCCAGGGCGTCGTCGTACTCATCCTCCAGCCGCTGCACCAAGGCCATGTTCAGGCCGTCCCGCTGGACATTGGTGGGCAGTTTTTCCAGGCGCCGCTCGATGGCGGCCAGATAGCGCGGGAGCTGGCTGAGCTGCGCATAACCCGTGGTGGCCACAAAGCCGGGATAGACCAGCCGCTCCAGCTGCGACCTGATGTCATTCAGCGCGGAAATCAGGGCCAGACTGGTGGTTCCCTTGAGCTGTTTTTCAATCCTTCGAGCGCTGGCCAGGATGCGTTCGACGACGGCGGTGACGCTGAAGACGGTATCGATCAGTTCCGCACGCACCACCTCATACAGCGCGTCAAAGTCCCCTTCCGACCAGGGCAGGGCCTCCGGGGTCAGTTTGTCCACGGCGGCAAGGGTGCAGTCCGCGATCAGCGACCCGACGCTGCCGTGCGGGTTCTGGCTGAAGGTCAGCTTTTCGTTATTGCTCAGGTGTTCCAGCACGTAGCGGTCGGGGGAGGGGACACGCAGGGCCAGCAGCCGGATGACCCCGCCCCGCATGGCGGCCAGCTGCTCCGCCTGGGTCTGGAAGATGCGCAGGTCCGCCGCGCTGCCCTGATCCACCAGGGCCGGATACCCGGTGACGGTATGACCGTTGACCAGGCGCCTGATCTCGCGGTCGATGGTGCCGATGGCCCAGGAGGTCAGGCCCTGCCGTTCCCGGACGCCGTTGTGGTTGGGCTGATCGAGGGCGTGGTCGCGCTGATCGAGCCTGTCGAGATCATCCCGGCCCCGCTGATCGAGGTCGCCTGATCTCGACAGGCTCGATCCACGAGCGGGGCCCGACCCCCCGGCTGCCGGTCCGCGGGTGGTTTTGGGCGTGGCGCCAAGGGATTCCGCGATGGCGCGACGGGTCTCGCCGGCAAGCTGCTCCTGCAGCCGGGCCAAATTCTTGCCCTCGTCCAGGATCCGGTCCTTTCGGTCCACCACCTGGAACGTCATCCGCAGGTGCACCGGCACCGCGTCCCAGTTCCAGGATCCCGGCGGAATGACGTGGCCCCGGATCCGCCGCAGCGCCAGCTCCAGGGAGGGCTCCAGCGCGTCCGTGGCGGGGTCGAAGTCCGCGGCGAGAGCGGCCGCGGCCACCCGGGCCACGTCCGGTGCGGGGACAAAGTTCTTCCGGACCGTCTTGGGCAGGGATTTGATCAGTGCCGTGACCAGCTCGGCGCGCAGCCCGGGGATCTGCCAGCGGAAGGGGGCCTCCTGCAGCTGGTTCAGGAACAGCACCGGCACCCGGACGGTGACGCCGTCGGAGGGGTCCGGCACCGAACCCGGCGCGGTGGGATGGAACTCGTAGGACAGCGGCAGGTCGAAGCCGCCCTGCCGCCAGATCTTCGGGAAGGCCGTCTCGTCCAGGGCGGCCGCGTCCTCCGCCATCACCACGTCCGGATCGAAGTCCAGCAGCGCCGGGTTGTCCCGGCGGGCGTCCTTCCACCACTTGTCGAAGTGCCGCTCGGAGACCACCTCGGCACCGATCCGGGCGTCGTAGAACTCATAGAGCGTCTCGTCGTCCACGCGCAGGTCGCGCCGGCGCATCCGGGTTTCCAGCTCCTCCACCTCGGCCAGCAGGGCCTGGTTGCGGTGGAAAAATTTGTGCTGCGTGCGCCAGTCGCCCTCCACCAGTGCATGCCGGATGAAGAGTTCGCGGCTGAGCTCGGGATCGATCCGGCCGTAGTTGATCCGGCGCTGCGGCACGATCGGCACGCCGTATAGGGTGACCTTCTCGTACGCCATCACGGAGCCCATTTTCTTGGACCAGTGCGGTTCGCTGTAGCTGCGCTTCACCAGCTCCGGCGCCACCTGCTCGGCCCAGAGGGGATCGAATTTGGCGGCCACCCGGGCCCACAGCCGCGAGGTTTCCACGAGCTCAGCGGCCATCACCCAGTCCGGCGACTTCTTGAACAGCGCCGAGCCCGGGAAAATGGCAAACCGGGTTCCGCGGGCGCCCGAATATTCGCGTTTGCGCTGGTCGTAGAGGCCGATGTGGCTCAGCAGGCCGGTCAGCAGACTCATGTGGATGTTCGTGTGGTTGGCGACCGGGTCGATGCCGTCCGCCGCACCGTGTCCGCCGCCGGTGAGCGTAATGCCCAGCGGCTTGGCCAGCTGGCGCAGCTGCGCGAAGAGGTCCTGCCACTCCCGCACCCGCAGGTAGTTGATGAATTCGGCCTTGCAGAGCCGGCGGAAAGCGGTGGAGGAGAGTTCCTCCTGCTTCTCCTGCAGATAGCGCCACAGGTTGAGGTAGCCGGTGAAGTCCGAGTTCTCATCCGCGAAGCGCTTGTGTTTCTCGGCGGCCAGCTGCTGCTTGCCGCTCTCGGCCTGCGGGCGCTCGCGCGGGTCCTGGATGGTCAGCGCGGCGGCGAGGACCATCACCTCGCGGGCACAGTCGCGCCTGCCGGCCTCGATGATCATCCGGCCCAGCCGCGGGTCCACCGGCAGTTGCGCCAGCTGGCGTCCGACGGCGGTGATGGCACCTTGCGCTGCCACGGCCCCGAGTTCGCGCAGCAGCGTCACACCGTCCGCGATCGCCCGCGAATCGGGTGGCTCCACGAAGGGGAAGTTTTCGACGTCCTTGGGACCCTGGGCCACGCCCATGGCCGTCATCTGCAGGATGACGGCGGCCAGGTTGGTGCGCAGGATTTCCGGGTCGGTGAATTCGTGCCGGGAGTCGAAGTCCTCCTGGGAATACAGCCGGATGCAGATGCCGTCCGAGACGCGTCCGCAGCGGCCGGAGCGCTGGTTGGCGGAGGCCTGGGAAACCCGCTCGATCGGCAGCCGCTGGACCTTGGTCCGGTGCGAATAGCGCGAGATGCGGGCCGTGCCGGTGTCAATGACGTATTTGATGCCGGGCACGGTGAGCGAGGTCTCCGCGACGTTGGTGGCCAGCACGATTCGCCGCCGCGACCTCGGCCCCGGAGTGAAAACGGCGTGTTGCTCGGCCAGCGACAGCCGGGCAAACAGCGGCAGGATCTCCGCGTCGCGCAAAGCTGAACTGGAGCTGACGCGGCCGCGCAGAGCCTCCGCCGCGTCGCGGATCTCGCGCTCGCCGGAGAAGAAAATCAGTACGTCGCCGGGCGCCTCCCGGGACAGTTCGTCCACCGCGTCGCAGACCGCGTCCAGCGGATCGCGGTCCTCTTCGAGCGGATCGTCGCTGCCGCCGTCGTCGTCCTCCCGGCCGGACGCGGGCTGGCTGAGCGGGCGGTAGCGGATCTCCACCGGGAAGGTGCGCCCGGAGACCTCCACGATGGGGGCGGGACCGGAGCCGGTGGCGAAGTGTGCCGCGAAGCGTTCCGGGTCGATCGTCGCGGAGGTGATGATGAGTTTGAGGTCCGGGCGCTGCGGCAGGATCCGTTTGAGGTAGCCCAGGATGAAGTCGATGTTCAGGCTGCGCTCGTGCGCCTCATCGATGATGATGGCGGAGTAGCGTCGCAGCAGCCTGTCCCGCTGGATCTCCGCCAGCAGGATGCCGTCCGTCATCAGCTTGATTTTGGTCTTCGGCCCGACGTGGCCGGTGAAGCGGACCTGGTAGCCCACCTCGGCGCCCAACTCAACGTCGAGCTCGCTGGCGATGCGCTCCGCGACGGTACGTGCGGCGAGGCGGCGCGGCTGCGTGTGACCGATCAGCCCCTTCTCCGCCAGACCAAGTTCCAGGCACATCTTGGGGATCTGGGTGGTCTTTCCCGAGCCCGTTTCACCGGCGATGATGGTCACCTGGTTGGCCGCGATCGCCGCCATCAGGTCCTCGCGGCGCTCCGCGACCGGCAGCTCCGGGGGGTAGTGGATAGTCAAAGTCATTGTGGCTCCAGTTTATGGGGCGCGGGCGGCGTGCTGGAGCCGTTCGGCCATTTCCGCGGCCCGCTCGCGCAGTTCGCCCGGTTCCAGGATCTCGAAGGGGATGCCGGTCGCGGCCAGCTGCGCCAGCGGGGTGTCCAGCGAATCCCAGCCCATCCGCAGCACCGTGCGGGTGGCGCCGTCGGCCTCCAGCGTCGCGCTGCCGGTGCCGAAGGTTTCCAGCACGACGGCGGCGCTCGCGTGCAGCCGGACCACCAGATCGTAGCGGTACGGCGAGCGGGTGATGGCGTTGTGCACGTACTCGGCCAGATCCTTCGCCGGCAGCGGCCGCGGCGGGAACTTCTGCCGGATGACGGGGCTGGCCGCGACCCTGTCCACCCGGAATGTTCGCCAGTCCTCCTTGCCGATGTCCCACGCGACCAGATACCAGCGCCGGCCCGCGTCCACCAGCCGGTAGGGCTCCAGCAGACGATGGGTGTGCTCGCCGGCACGGGACAGGTAGCCGAAGGAGATCACCCGGCGGTCCGCAATGGCGCCGGAAATGGCGGTCAGGATCTGCGGGTCGACGGCGGCGGCGGGGGAGCTAATGGTGGAGACGGAGGACTTGAGCGAGGAGAATTTGGGGCGCAGCCGCGGCGGCAGAACCTGCTCCAGCTTGCCCAGCGCCCGGACCGAGGCCTCGCCGATGCCGGCGATCGGTCCGGCCGTGACTGCCGTCAGGCCCAGCGCGACGGCGAGCGCCTCGTCGTCGTCGAGCAGCAGCGGCGGCAGCTGCGCACCGGCGCCGAGCTGGTAGCCGCCGGCCACACCGGGGGAGGCGCTGATGGGGTAACCCAGGCTGCGCAGCTTGTCGATGTCCCGCCGGACCGTGCGCTCGGTGACCGCCAGGCGCTCGGCCAGGGCCGAGCCGGACCATTCCCGGCGTACCTGCAGCAGGGAGAGAAGCTGCAGCAGCCGCGCGGATGTTTCGAGCATGGACGCCAATCTACCCGCTATCGCGGACAGAAGCTGTCCTCAATTGTTTCTATGCTTGTTGTATGCGGTACGTCAGCAGCTATTACCCGGCCGGGACGACTTCCCTTCCGCTCGTCAATCCTGCTCCGCTCAAGCCGGCCGTTCCGCTCAAGCCGGTCGGCGATGGCGGCCCCGCTCCGCCGGACGGCCCCTTCCGCAGTACCTACGAACCGGGCGCGATGCCCGGTGCCGCCGCGAGCGCGGGCATCTAGGCGAGGCCACGGGAGGATGCCATGACGGACATCGACTGGACCCGCGAACTGGTTGACCAACTGGACCGGCACTACGCCAATCAGGCCCGGCCCCGGCTGGACGGGCTTACGGACCCGGAGTACTTCTGGGAGCCCGTGCCCGGCTGGAATGTCCGGCCAAGGGACGCTTCCACGCCACCGGAGGCGCCCGGCAGCGGGCCGTTCACCATCGATTTCGGCTACCCGGAGCCCGTTCCGCCGCCGGTGACCACCATCGCCTGGCGGCTGGGCCACATCCTGGTCGGCGTCCTGGGGATGCGCACGGCCTCGCACTTCGGCGGCCCGGCGATGGACTACCAGAGCTACGACTATCCGGGAACGGCCTCGGAGGCGCTGAACCGCCTCGACGGGGCCTACGCGCTGTGGATCCAGAATGTGAACATGCTCGACGACGACGGGCTCCGCGCCCCCTGCGGGCCCGCGGAGGGCCCGTTTGCGGACGCACCCATGGCCACCCTCATCCTGCACATTAACCGGGAGATGATCCACCACTTGGCCGAGACCGCGCTGCTGCGGGACCTGTACGCCCACCGCGATTCACTTCGCCGATAACTGCCAGGCTTCGCCCTGGATGAGGAGGATAAGTCGCTGTCATTTAGGGCGATCGTTGTCGCTCGCCGCTGGTCGTCGCTTTGGCCGCGGTGGCCAGCCTGACGTCGATGCTCAGCCGCAAGGCAACGAGAGCCTCCTTGGCGGCGCCGACCTCGGCGGGGCTGATACGGCGCTGGTCCTCGGTGACACCTTGGCTTGCCCAGTGGTAGAGCCGGAGCAGGGTTTGCACGTCGCCCCGGTTCGGATGTAGCCCGTAAAGGAATTCCGCGGTGGAATCCGTCGTGCTGCCGCCGGGTTTGCCGCCGAAGCCCGCGCGTTCAGCGCCACGTTCCAGCGCCAGCCAGCAGTGTACAATGCCGTCGCCGGACGTACCGCCCTGGGCCAGCGATGTCTGTGCCTGGGCCAGAGCGTCGCGGAACTGCCGCAGTGACCCGGTGCCGGCGTCGGCGGGTTGAATCCGATGTCCGGTACTTTTTACTTTCCCGGCCCGGGCAGGTTTGCTGCGTCGCAGTTGGGCGACGATGAAGAAGACGGCAACAATGACCAGCACCACCAGCACCGCGGCAATGATCAGCAGGGGCAGGTTTGCGAGCGAAAAGGGCCCGAAGGTCTCCGCCGGTCCGGGCTCGGAGACGGCTTCCGCTGGCCGTGGCGCAGACGGCAGCCCGCGGTGAAGGCTGAAGTTCCTGATAACCAAGCTGATTGTGCTCCATCGCTGATCCGGTGATGCTGCCTTGTCCGGCGGCGGATGAACTCCGGCGCCCCTCAGTTAGGAATATATCAACCGTAGGCGATAGTCCCGCGCAGGCCGAGGCAGCCGGGAAAATGAAAAATACCCCGGTCCGAAGACCCGGGGTATTTCTGCGGCTGCAACTTCCTCGCAGCAGCGCCCTCACCATGGTGCCCTCGATAGGATTCGAACCTACGGCCTGTTGCTCCGGAGGCAACCGCTCTATCCCCTGAGCTACGAGGGCAAGGTGGCTGGAAGCCACCAATGGGAACTGAAAGAGCTTATCAGGTGCAGACCGTGTCGTGAAAACCCGTGCACTTCACGAGCCGCAAACCAAAACCGGCCCAGGATGGTCCCTCAGTAGCCAAGGAAGGTATCCGTCCGGACGCGCCTGCCGCCGGCAGCCTTGGCGCTGGCCTTGGCGTGGGCGACGAAGGAGGGCGATCCGGAGACGTAAATGCGCCGGCCGGCGAGGTCGGGGGCGGCAGCTGCCAGCTGGTCCGCGGAGGGGTAGCCGCTGCCCAGGTACTCCCCTATGCCGGCGTCCTCCGAGGCCAGCACCAGCAGCCGGAGGTTCGGCATCGAGGTGGCCATGACCGTCAGTTCCTGCCGGTATCCCAGTTCCGCGGGCGTGGAGGCGGCGTATATCAGCACCACATTGCGGTCCGGTTCTACCCTCGCCAGGTCCCGCAGCTGGCTCATGAAAGGGGTGATGCCAACACCGCCGGCCAGCAGCAGCAGCGGTTCCGGCCCGGGCGGGAGGACGAAGTCGCCGCCGATCCGGGTGGCGAGGATCCGCTCGCCGGGCCGCAGCGCGTTGAGGGATCCCTTGAAGGTGCTCGCGGTGGCGGGCGGTTCCGGCAGGCGCAGGCCAAACGTGACGTGGCCGCCGTCGAGCCTGCCTGCCTCGCGCGGGTCCGAGGTGAGGCTGAACACTCGGCGGGTGCCGCGCGAATCGGCCCGCCGGCCAAGGCTGCGCGGCGGGACCGTCAGCTCCATGTACTGGCCGGCGCGGAAGCGGGCGGGCGCGGCAAGGCTGAAGCGGTATTCGCGGCTGGTGGGCGTCAGCTCCCGCGCTCCGGTGAAGGTCAGGGCCAGGCCGCGGCGCTGACCGGCCAGGAACGCCAGCGCGTTGCCGATCAGCAGTGCAAGTTCGGGGGAGTGGTAGAGCGGGCCGATGTCGAACGGGACGGCGAAGAGCACCCCGACGACGGCGGCCATGGACAGCTGCTGCCAGCGCCGCGGCGGCAGGGCGAGGGGCTCGGTGAGCATGAAACCGACGAAAAAAAGCCCCGGCCGGGATACCAGCGGCTGCAGCAGGGCGCCCGCGGCGGCGGATCCGGCGGCCAGCAGCTGGGTGGAGATGATGGCAGTGCTCACGGCCAGGAAGATCACGGCAAACCAGAGTTTCCCGGTCCGGTACAGCACCAGCGCTATGCCGACGACGACGGCGGGAAGCATGGCCGGCGTTGCGGCCCACCAGGTGGCCACGTTCAGCCCGGTCAGCCCAATCACCAGCGCACCCGTGGCTGCCGGGTTGAAGATATGGCGGCCGCGGATGGCAAGCAGGAACTTGGAGGCCGCCGCGACGGCCGCGGCCAGGGCGATTCCGGCCAGGTCGGGGGTGGCCAGCGTGGGCCAGAACAGGAAATAGAGCAGCAGGCCGGTGATGAGGCTGGATTCGGTGTGTGGGCGGGTACGGAAGGCCAACGCGAACAGCCATGTGACCCCGTAGGTGATGCCGATCGTGACGGCCAGGGTCACCAGCATGGCCGGGACGCCGAAGGTCAGCCACCCGAGGAGGTCCAGCAGCACCGAGTAGGCCGCCAGAGTCGCCAGCACCAGCAGCACCAGCCGGTACATGGTGACCCGCCCCAGGGTGGTGTCCAGTTGCTTTTTCATTGGAAAATTTCCCCTTCGAAGTTGGCGGAGATTTCCGCCCGGCCATCGGAAAAAACGCGCACGCTGGCGAAACTGAATTCCTGGCTGAGCACGGCGTGGTCCACAAAGAACAGCGCGGTGGCCAGCCCGTCCGCCACCATGGCCTCCTCCGCCAGCGCCCAGGTGGCGACGACGGCGTCCACCGGCTTTCCCGTGAGGCCGTCCAGCACATGGTGCAGGCCGTTGCCCCAGGTGCGGCGGTTCGCCGCGGAGGCGCAGAGCGCACCGGCACCGAGTTCGACGACGCCAATGGCCTGCCGCGGGTTGTACGGGTGTTCCAGCGCCACGCGTACCGGCGCGCCGCCGGACCTGAGCATGTCCCCGCTCGCGTCGATCAGGTATTCGGTAACGCCGTGCCAGGACAGTTCAGCGGCCACCAGATCCACCAGCTGGCCCTTCCCAGCGGCGCCGACGTCCAGCATGAGGGGCGATCCGGTGTGCAGCGAGGACCCGTTCCAGGCCAGGACGTCCTCCCAGCGCGGCGGCGTGCGGAACCCGGGCGCGGGCCGGAGGGAGTATCCGGCGTCGTAGCCCAGATGGTCCAGGGAGGCCGCGATCAGCGGTGTGACACCCCCGCGGGTCAGCCGGTACAGCGTCGCAAACAGCGGCTGGAGGCGGGCCGCCGTCGCCGGCAGCTGATAGCTTCCCGGGGCCGCCGCGATGCTGCTGACCAGTGAATCCGGACGGAAGCGCGAGTAGGTGCGGTCGTAGACCTCGACGACGGCGGCCACGGCGGCCCGCACCTGCGGCTCCAGCTCCGCCACCGTCTCGATGTGCCATCCGGTCCCGATGGCGTCGAAGGAGTAATCGGCCACGGCGGAGGCTACTTGGTGGCTTCCTTCTTGATCTGTGTCAGCGCGTCGTTGAAGCCGCCGCTGGTGAGGGAGGACCCGGCGACCTTGGAGACGTTCAGCGAGTCGATGTTCTTGCCGACCACCTTGGCATTGACGCCGCCGATGAATTCGCTTTGGAACCTGCGGGTGTTGGGGTTGGTGGGGTGCGGGGTGAGCTGGAGGTCCTTGACCACATTGTTCGCCAGCGTCACCGTGACGCCGATGGTTTCATTGCCGTTCGGCGAGAGGTAGTGGCCGTCAGCGCTGAAGGTGCCGTCCTTGTAGCTGCCGCTGGATTTCTGACCCGGCCCACCGGGGGCGTCGTTGCCTGCTGCGGAGGTGCCCTGGGCGGAGGGGGCACAGCCGGCGAGGCTGCCGGCCAGGGACAGCCCGGCCACCGCCACCAGCATGGTCCGGCCAGTGGCTCCCCGGAGGATGGTTGTTTTGCCGTTGTTCATCAAACTCTTTCCGTCGGAAGGCTCCGGGTGTCCACTACGCGCGGATCGACTCTGTACAGGACGCCGGAACCACGTTAGCGGGTCAAGTCCTGCCGAACCTGTGCGCCGCCTGTGAGCGGACCGAGCAGGCACCGTAATAATCGGGCACTGTGAGGAAGTCATCGCCAACACGGGGGACCCGTACCCGGGATGCCGGGTAACGTCGGGGGCGTGCTGAAACAAGGATATCGCGGACGAATACTGGTGCTGGCCGGCATACTGCTGGTCGCCCTGACGCTGCGCACCGCCGTGACAGTGGTGCCCCCGTTGGTGACCACCATCAACCACGACGTGCCGCTGAGCACCTCCACCATCGGCCTGCTGGGGATGCTGCCCACCGCCGCGTTCGCCGTGTTCGGCTTCCTGACCCCCTATGTGATCCGCTGGGCCAGCCTGGAATGGCTCATCGTGCTGGCCATGCTGGTGGCCGTCGCCGGCCAGGTTGGTCGGGTCTTTGTCCCCTCCACCGGACTTTTCCTGCTGTTCTCGGTCGTGGCTCTGGGCGGGATGGGCGCCGGCAATGTACTGCTGCCGCCGCTGGTCAAGAAGTATTTCCCGGATCGCGTTGGCCTGCTGACCGCGCTGTATGTCACACTCCTCAGCGTCGGCACCGCCCTGCCCGCGCAGCTGGCCGTTCCGATTGCCGATTCGGCGGGCTGGCGGTTCTCGCTCGGATTGTGGGCCGGGGTCAATGTCATCGCCGCGCTTCCGTGGCTGGCGACGCTGACCCGTTCCCGAAGGACGCCGTCGCGCGCCGCGGCGGCCGGCGAGCCGTCGGCGGCGGCTGCCTCCACCGGAACCTGGGTCCCGCACGGCGCCGGCGAGGGCATCCTTCCGGACGTGGCGGCGCCGGGGCGTGCGGGCCTGCCGAAGGCCGCGAAAATCAACCCGTGGCGCTCGCCGATGGCGCTCGGACTGGCCTTCATGTTCGGCTGCACCTCGCTGAACACGTACGCCATGTTCGCCTGGCTGCCTGGCATCCTGACCCAGGCCGGGCTCAGCCGGACCGACGCCGGCAGTATGCTGGCCCTCTTTGCCGCCGTCGGACTTCCGCTGAGCCTGCTGGTTCCGCTGTTCGCCGGGAGGATGGCCAATCCGTTCCCGATGGTCCTGGTGTTCCTGGGGTGTTTCATTGCCGGCTACCTGGGACTTCTGCTCGCCCCGGCGGGCCTGACCTGGCTGTGGGTATCGCTGGCCGGGCTGGGTCCGGGGAGCTTCCCGCTGGCGCTGCTGCTGATCAATCTCCGCACCCGCACACATGCGGGCGCGGGGGTGCTCTCCGGCTTCAGCCAAGGGGTCGGTTACGGGGTGGCATGCCTGGGACCGTTGCTCTTTGGCCTGCTGCACGCAAGCACGGGCAGCTGGCTGTCGCCGTTCCTCTTCCTGTTCGCGACGCTGGTGCTGCTGGTTGCCGGTGCCTTCATCATCTCCAAGCCGCGCTTTCTCGAGGACGAACACGCCGCCCGGATGCCCGCCCCCGTCTCCTGAACTTCATTCAAATCTCCGAAACTACCCCGCGCCAAGTGCACCAAAAACCCCACTTTCGTGCACTTGGCGCGGGGTAGTTTGCAGGTGCGCGATTGGGGGCGCCGCGGCCGCCCACCCTATGCTTAGGGGGTGACTCCCGAAGAACTTTCTGCCGCTATTACCGCCTGCCTCCACGACGCCATCGCCGCCGGTGATCTGAGCGTTCCCGCCGAGGCCGTCCCGAGCGGACTGCGCGTGGAGCGGCCAAAGAGCCGGGAGCACGGTGACTGGGCCACCAACATCGCCCTGCAGCTGGCCAAGCCGGCAGGGATCCCGCCGCGCAAGATTGCCGAAGTCCTGCGCACCAGGCTGGCCGGAATCGCCGGCGTGGCCAAGGTGGACATCGCCGGACCCGGCTTCCTCAATATCACCGTCGACGCCGCCGCCGCCGGCGGACTCGCCAAGGCGATCGTGGAGGCGGGGGACCGCTTTGGAGCCAGCGACTCGATGGCTGGCAGAAAAATCAACCTGGAGTTCGTCTCAGCCAACCCCACCGGTCCCATCCACCTCGGGGGCACCCGCTGGGCCGCCGTGGGGGACTCACTGGCCCGGATCTTCCAGTCCCAGGGCGGGGACGTCACCCGCGAGTACTACTTCAATGACCACGGAAACCAGATCGACCGCTTTGCCCGTTCCCTGCTGGCCAGCGCCGAAGGCCTGCCGGCGCCGGAAGACGGTTACGGCGGAGGCTATATAGAGGACATCAAGGACCGGGTGCTGGCCGCCGAGGCCGGCATCCTGGAGCTGGCGGAGCCCGATGCCCAGGAACGCTTCCGCGCCATCGGCGTAGATCTGATGTTCGGTGACATCAAGGAGTCCCTGCACAACTTCGGTGTGAACTTCGATGTGTTTTTCCATGAGGATTCGCTGCACCAGGACGGAGCCGTGGACGCGCTGCTGGAACAGCTGAAAGCGTCCGGCAACCTGTATTTCCATGACGGAGCCTGGTGGCTCAAATCCACCGATTACGGCGATGACAAGGACCGCGTGGTCATCAAATCCGACGGCAAAGCCGCCTACATCGCCGGAGATATTGGCTACTTTGCCAACAAGCGTTCCCGCGGCTTCGACCTGAACATCATCATGCTGGGCGCGGACCATCACGGCTACGTGGCACGGCTGAAGGCGGCTGCCGCGGCGCTGGGCGATGATCCGGACACGATCGAGGTCATGATCGGCCAGATGGTCAACCTGCTCAAGGACGGCCAGCCGCTGCGGATGTCCAAGCGCGCCGGGAACGTGGTGACCATGGAGGACCTGGTGGAGATCGTCGGCACCGATGCCGCCCGTTACTCGCTGGCGCGTTTCTCCTCGGATTCGAACATCGACATCGATCTGGACGTGCTGACGAAGCGCTCCAATGAGAATCCCGTGTTCTACGTCCAGTACGCCCACGCCCGCACCTCCGCCGTCGCCCGCAACGCCGCCGCCGCCGGCGTGGAGCGGACCGGCTTTGACGCGGCGGCCTTGAGCCACCCCACCGAGTCTGAGCTGCTGGCGGTGCTGGGTCAGTTCCCCGGTGTCGTGGCCCAGGCCGCGGACTTCCGCGAGCCGCACCGCGTGGCGCGGCATCTGGAGGTCATCGCCGGGGCCTACCACCGCTGGTACGACGCCTGCCGGGTGGCGCCCGTGGGGGACGAGGAGATTACCGATGTCAACCGCACCCGCCTCTGGCTCAACGACGCCACCGGCCAGGTGCTGGCCAACGGCCTGCGCCTGCTGGGTGTGTCCGCACCCGAGCGGATGTAGGCCATGTCCGCACAGGGAGCCGTTCCCGCGGCCGGGTCCGGGCCGGCAACGGATTCCGGCTCCGAACTCGCGCCGGCGTGGTTGCCCTACCCCGCCGACGTCAACGACCTCACCCCGGCTCTTTGGGCGGCCGACGTCGAACGCGGCCGGGGCGGCCAGCTCACCGTCTCCGGCGTCCCGGTCAGCGAGCTGAAGGCGCAGTTTGGCACCCCGCTGTTCGTGGTCTCCGAGGCGGATTTCCGGGCCCGGGCGAGGGCCTTCAAGGACGCCTTCGACGACGCGTTCGCCGAGGTCTGCGGGGGAGTGGATGTCTATTACGCGGGCAAGTCCTTCCTCTGCACGGAGATCGCCCGCTGGGTGGACAGCGAGGGGCTGCGCCTGGACACCTGCACCGGCGGCGAGCTGGCCGTGGCCGCCCGCGCGGGGCTGAGCGGGGGCAAGCTGGGTCTGCACGGCAACAATAAATCGGATGCGGAAATCAACCGGGCGCTGGACATGGACCTGGGCCGGATCGTGGTGGACAGCCTGGCGGAACTGGACCGGGTTGCCGCGATCGCGGCCGGCCGCGGCGAGCGGGCCAGGGTCATGCTGCGTCTGACCCCCGGCGTCCACGCGCATACGCACGAGTTCATCGCGACCGCCCATGAGGATCAGAAGTTCGGCCTCTCCATGGCCGCGGACGCCGGGATCAGCGCCGCGGAGCAGGCGGTGGCGGCGGCTGCGGCCCACCCGGGCATCGACCTGCTGGGCCTGCACTGCCATATTGGCTCCCAGATCTTCGAGCCGGAGGGCTTCGAACTGGCGGCCGAGCGGCTGCTGACATTCCTGGCAGCCATGGCGGCGAAGTACACAATTGTGCTTCCGGAGCTGGACCTTGGCGGCGGCTACGGCATTGCCTACACCGCTGCCGACACGCCGCGGCCCGCCGCGGAAATCGCCAAGGCGATGGCCGCCGTCGTCCGCGCCACCTGCGCCCGGCTGGGCATCAGCGCTCCGCGGATCTCCATTGAGCCGGGCCGCGCGATCGTGGGCAGCAGCACGTTCACGCTGTATGAAACCGGCACGCTGAAGACGGTCAATGTTGAGGTTTCCGGACCCGGGCAGGTTACGCGCCCGCGTCGCTATGTGTCGGTGGATGGCGGTATGAGCGACAACGCCCGTCCGGTGCTCTACGACGCGGATTATTCGGCCGTTCTGGCCAGCCGGACCTCCGCCGCGGTGCCCGCGCTGTCCCGCGTGGTGGGCAAACATTGCGAGAGCGGCGACATTGTTGTTAGAGATGTATACCTGCCCGAAGACGTGGCGGCGGGGGATCTGCTTGCTGTTCCTGGGACCGGGGCGTACTGCTGGGCACTGGCCAGCAACTACAACTACGTCCCGCGGCCGCCAGTGGTCGCCGTCCGTGACGGGGCAGCCCGCCTGATCGTGCGGGGCGAAACCGAAGACGACCTGCTGGCACGCGATATAGGGGCTTAACACTTTGCACAACGACCCGCTGATTAACAACCCTGCCGAATCCACGACCCCGGCCGAATCCGCCAACCCGACCGAATCCGCCACCGGGATACGGACCCTGAAGGTGGCGCTGCTGGGCTGCGGCAATGTGGGGTCACAGGTCGCCCGGATCCTGCTCGCGGACGCGGACGCCCTGGCCGCCCGCACCGGCGCCCGGCTGGAACTTACGGGCATCGCGGTGCGCAATACGGATGCCCCGCGCGAGGCCGAGCTGCCGCCGGAACTGTTCACCACCGATGCCCAGGCTCTGGCCCGGGACGCGGACATCGTGATCGAGCTGATCGGCGGCATCGAACCGGCCCGCTCGCTGATCCTGACCGCCATCGAGCACGGCGCCTGCGTGGTCACCGGCAACAAGGCGCTGCTGGCCGCGGATGGTCCGACCCTTTACGAGAAGGCCGATGCCGCCGGTGTGCAGCTCTCCTACGAGGCCGCCGTCGCCGGGGCAATCCCGATCCTGCGCCCCATCCGGGACAGCCTGGCCGGGGACCGGATCACCCGCGTGCTCGGCATCGTCAACGGCACCACCAACTTCATCCTGGACCAGATGGACTCCACCGGCGCACAGTTCGAGGACGCGCTGAAGGAGGCGCAGCGGCTCGGGTACGCGGAGGCGGATCCGACGGCGGACATCGAGGGCCACGATGCGGCCGCGAAGGCCGCCATCCTGGCCTCGCTGTCCTTCCACACACGGTTCGCGCTGGAAAACGTCCACTGCCAGGGCATCACCGGCGTCACCGCCGCGGACATAGCCGCCGCCAAGGATGCCGGCTTCGTGATCAAGCTGCTGGCAATCGCGGAAAAGCTGACAGTGGACCGCGGTAATGGCACGGCCGAGGAGGGCGTGAGTGTGCGCGTGCACCCCACGCTGCTGCCGCGCGAGCACCCGCTGGCCGCCGTCCGTGGAGCTTTCAATGCTGTCTTCATCGAGGCCGAATCCGCCGGTGAGCTGATGTTCTACGGCCAGGGCGCCGGCGGAACCCCTACCGCCTCCGCGGTGCTGGGTGACGTGGTCTCCGCCGCACGCCGGATGGTCCTGGGCGGTCCGGGGCGCACCGAAACCACCACCGGGCATGTTCCGGCGCTGGGCATCGACAGCGTCACCACCAGCTACTACATCGGCCTGGACGTCGAGGACGAGCCGGGGGTGCTAGCCCGCGTTGCGCACCTCTTCGCGGAACACGGCGTGTCCATTGAAACCATGCGCCAGACCATCCACAGGGACGTGGAATACCGCGGCCAGCCGGTGTCCGCTGAGCTGCGGATTGTCACGCACCGCGCCTCCGAGGCCGCACTTTCGGCCACCGTCCGGGCCGTGAAGAGCCTTAACATCGTCAATTCAGTGACGTCGGTCCTGAGGGTGGAGGGAGTCTAATGGCTCATCAGTGGCGCGGTGTCATCCGCGAATATGCAGACCGCTTGCCGGTCACCGAATCCACCCGCGTGATCACGCTCGGCGAGGGCGGCACGCCGCTGGTGCGCGCGCAGGCGTTGTCCGCGCTGACCGGATCCGAGGTGTACCTCAAGGTCGAGGGGATGAACCCGACCGGAAGCTTCAAGGACCGGGGGATGACCATGGCCATGACCGCGGCCGTCGCTGCCGGGGCCAAGGCAGTGGTGTGCGCCTCCACCGGCAACACTTCCGCCTCGGCGGCGGCGTATGCGACGGCGGCCGGCCTCACTTGTGCGGTGCTGGTGCCGGAGGGCAAGATTTCCATGGGCAAGCTCAGCCAGGCCGTGGCGCACGGCGCCACCCTGCTGCAGGTGGACGGCAACTTCGACAACTGCCTGGACGTGGCCCGCAAGCTGGCCGATTCCTACCCGGTGTTCCTGGTGAATTCGGTCAACCCGGCACGCATCGAGGGCCAGAAGACCGGAGCCTTCGAGGTAGTGGACAGCCTGGGCGACGCTCCGGACATCCACGTCCTGCCGGTGGGTAACGCGGGCAACATCAGTGCCTACTGGAAGGGCTACAAGGAGTACGCCGCGCCCTACGAATCCGCCGCGGCCGGTACGCTGCCCGCGGTTTCCACTAAAACTCCGGCGATGTGGGGTTTCCAGGCCGCCGGCGCCGCGCCGTTCGTCGCCGGGCACCCCATCACGGAGCCGGACACTATTGCCACCGCCATCCGGATCGGCAACCCTGCATCCTGGGACCTGGCCATCGCCGCCCGGGATGAGTCCGGCGGGTTCATCGAAGCGGTCACGGATGAGGAAATCCTGCACGCGCACCGCTGGCTCTCCGCCAAGGAGGGCGTCTTCGTGGAGCCCGCCTCCGCCGCCGGGGTGGCCGGAATCCTGAAGAAGCACGCCGCGGGCCAGGTGCCGGCCGGCAAGAGAATTGTCATCACGGTTACCGGCCACGGGCTTAAGGATCCGGACTGGGCGCTGAAGAACACGGACGGCAGCGCGGTGGAACCGCAACGCGTGGCTTTCGACGTGGTCACTGTGGCCGGCGCCCTGGGGCTCGACGAGAAGCAGCCCTGAGATGTCCGCAGCGCTGGACCGGGCCGTGAATCCGGCTGAGGAGGCAACGGCAGCTGTCCGGGTTATTGAGCCCGGGCAGCGGGTCACGGTCAGGGTGCCGGCCACGAGCGCCAATCTGGGTCCGGGGTTCGACAGCCTGGGTCTGGCGGTCGCGCTCTACGACACGCTGGCGGTTGAATCCGTGGCGCACAACGTTGACGGCGAGGAGCTGGTTTTCGAGCTCAGCGGACAGGGTGCCCTTGACCTGCCGCGTGATGCCTCGCACCTGGCTGTCAGGGCCATGGATGCCGCCTTTGCGCGCCTGGGTTATGTGCGCGGACCGTTGAGGATCGCCGCCGAGAATGTCCTCCCGCATGGCCGCGGCCTGGGGTCCTCCGCGTCGGCCATTGTGGCCGCCATTTGTGCCGCCAATGCGCTGGTGGCGGAGGCGGACCGCCGCGATTCGCAGTGGATCCTGCAGCTGGCCTCCGAGCTGGAAGGCCATCCGGACAACGTGGCCCCGGCCATTTTCGGAGCCGTCGCCATCTCCTGGCAGCAGGGCGAGCGGTACCGTTCCGTCAGGGTGACCCCAGCGCCGTCGGTGATTCCCGTCGTTGCCGTTCCCGCCGTCGAGCTGTCCACCGAAACGGCCCGCGCCATGTTGCCCACAACGGTCCCGCACCAGAGCGCGGCTGCCAATTCGGGGCGCACAGCGTTGCTGATCCACGCCCTGACGCAGGACCCGTCGCTGCTGCTGGACGGCACCGAGGATTTCCTGCACCAGGAATACCGCGCCCAGGCCATGCCCGCCAGCGCGGAGCTGATGAATGCGCTGCGGGCGGAGGGCTTTGCCGCGTTCATCTCCGGCGCGGGCCCGACCGTCATGACACTGGCCAATGGTGCGGCCGAGGCCGCGCGTGCGGTCGCCTTCATCGCCCAACTGGGTGCCGCGGAGTCATCCGGGGGATTAAAGGGCGGCGATTGGCGTGTTCTGCGGCTGGAAGTTGACTCCGAAGGTGCTAAAGTGGAGTTGCATCGGCGGTAATGACCGCGTACTAATCGCGTGCAGCATGCCGAGTATTTCACCGGTGCCACCTTTACAGGCCTGTCGCGGGGAACCACAGACCAATCTGTGCCCATCAGCGGCAACTGATTCATCAGACACCAAGCCCCGAAGGTGTTTCGCAACCCGGCTCCGCTACTTCCAAGAACTGGCAGGAGCCGGAAACCAGGACCACGTTGTCCGGAGCGCGCTAGGCGCTTCCGGCCATGGCCAGGACCAATCACCGCGATCTCAGTGCAGATCGCCCTCGAGGGGGAAGGATCCTTCGTGACCGAAACCACAAACCTGCCAACAGGTTTGGACGATGCCGTCAATTCAGCTGCTGCAGCACCCGCTAAGAGCAGCGGACTTGCCGGCCTTAAGCTGGCTCAGCTCCAGGCTCTTGCGGGCCAGCTGGGTATCACCGGCGGCTCCCGGATGCGCAAAGGCGATCTTGTCGCCGCCATCGCGGACCACCAGCGCGGCTCCTCGGTGGCAGACCGCGGTTCCGCGGCCAAGAACGCCACCGCAGCCAAGGACGTCTCCAGCAGGAACGGGCAGACCGAGCCCGCCGGCCAGAGCGAAGCCGCTCCGGCCGCAAACCAGACATCGGCTCCGTCCGGAGCGCCCGCCAGCCAGCAGGAGGCAGCCGCAGAGCGGCCCGCCCGTGGCCGTGGACGCAGCCGCCGCGCCGTCAGTGACGGCGTCATTGCCGGTGCCCAGGATAACGGACAGGCCGCACACACCGGTCGTGCCGACACCGCTTCCGCAACCGCCGCTTCGGCCGACACCGCCGCCCAGAACGGCGCTTCCCGTACGGCGGCGGTAGCCCCGGCTGACACCGCCGTACAGGGCGAATCGGGCCAGGGCGAATCGGGCCAGGGCGACGGCGGCAACCGCCGCCAGCCGCGCACCCGCAACCGCCGCAGCAGTGAGCGTAGCGCCGAAGGCCCGAACGCCTCGGAGGCGCAGGAGTCCCGCGGCCAGAGCGAGCAGACGGAAAACGCCCCATCCGGTGACGGCGACGAGCGCAATCAGCGTGGCCAGGGCAATGACCGAAGCCAGCGTGCTGACCAGCGTGATGGCAACCGGTCGGATAACCGCGGCGATAACCGCGGGGACCAGCGCGACGGCAACCGTTCGGATAACCGCGGGGACCAGCGTGATGGCAACCGTTCGGACAACCGCGGGGACCAGCGCAGCGGCAACCGCACCGATACCCGCAGTGATGACGAGGACGGCTCGCGCAACGGCCGGAACCGCCGCAACCGCCGGGACCGCAATGACCGCCCGGGCGGCCAGGATGGCAATGGCAGGAACGAGCGGAGCGATCGCACCGACCGGAACGATCGCAACGACCGTTTCCGTGATCGCAACGAGCGCCGCCGCGGCCGTGCCCAGGGGCCCGACTTCGACGACGTCGAGGTAACCGATGAGGACGTGCTGCTGCCCGTCGCCGGTATCCTGGATGTGCTGGACAGCTACGCTTTTGTGCGCACCTCCGGCTATCTGCCGGGCTCGAACGATGTCTACGTCTCGCTGGCCCAGGTAAAGAAGTACAACCTGCGTAAGGGTGACGCCGTCGTCGGAGCCATCCGTGCCCCGCGTGAAGGCGAGGACCGCAGCCAGGCCCAGAGCGCCCGGCAGAAGTTCAACGCGCTGGTCCGGGTTACCTCCGTCAACGGCAAGACGCCGGAGGAACTCAAGGACCGCGTCGAGTTCTCCAAGCTAGTTCCGCTCTACCCCTCCGAGCGCCTGCGCCTGGAGACGGACCCCAAGAAGATCGGTCCGCGTGTGATCGACCTTGTGGCCCCGATCGGTAAGGGCCAGCGCGGTCTGATCGTCTCCCCGCCGAAGGCCGGAAAGACGCTGATCCTGCAGGCCATCGCGAACGCCATCACCATCAACAATCCCGAGGTCCACCTCATGATGGTGCTGGTTGACGAGCGCCCCGAGGAAGTCACGGACATGCAGCGCACGGTGAAGGGTGAGGTTATTGCCTCCACCTTCGACCGCCCCTCGGACGACCACACCCAGGTTGCCGAACTGTCGATCGAGCGTGCCAAGCGCCTGGTCGAGATGGGCATGGACGTCGTCGTGCTGCTGGATTCGATGACCCGACTGGGCCGTGCCTACAACAACTCCGCACCGTCCTCCGGACGCATCCTCTCCGGTGGTGTGGACTCGGCGGCCTTGTACCCGCCGAAGCGCTTCTTCGGTGCCGCCCGCAACATCGAAAACGGCGGGTCGCTGACCATCCTGGCCACGGCCCTGGTGGAAACCGGTTCGAAGGCCGACGAGGTCATCTTCGAGGAATTCAAGGGCACCGGCAACATGGAGCTCCGCCTGTCCCGCCAGCTGGCGGACAAGCGCATCTTCCCTGCCGTCGATGTGAATGCCTCGGGCACCCGCCGCGAAGAGAACCTGCTCTCGGCCGACGAGGTCAAGATCATGTGGAGGCTGCGCCGGGTGCTGTCGGGCCTGGAAACGCAGCAGTCGCTTGAATTGCTGACGTCCAAGATCCGCGAGACGCAGTCCAACGCCGAGTTCCTGCTGCAGGTGCAGAAGACGACGCTGGGTGCCAAGTCGGATAACGACAAGTAGCTGCCGCC
>JALYYI010000126.1 GCA_030946705.1 Actinomycetota bacterium
GGGCTGTATCGCGCACCAAGTGCCCACTCGATCCGCCGCGGCCGCGGACGGGCGGCCGCGGGCGGGCGGGGCGGGCCGGGAATCAGACCAGGGCGGACCAGTCCTGCGCCAGTTCCATGCCGTGCGCGGTGGATACCGAGTGGTGCGTGACCTTGCCGCCGGCAACGTTCAGGCCGGCGGCCAGGGCGGCATCGCGCTGCAGCGCGGCCTTGACGCCCAGGTTGGCCAAGGCCACGCCATAACGCAACGTGACGTTGGTGAGCGCATAGGTGGACGTGTTCGGGACCGCACCGGGCATGTTCGCGACGCAGTAGAACAGGGAGTTGTGCACCTTGAACGTGGGGTTCGCGTGCGTGGTGGGGTGGGTGTCCTCAAAGCAGCCCCCCTGGTCCACGGCGATGTCCACCAGGACCGAGCCCGGCTTCATCCGGGAGACCAGCTCGTTGGTGACCAGCTTGGGGGCCTTGGCGCCCGGGATCAAGACGGAACCGATCACCAGATCCGCCTCCAGCAGGGACCGCTCGATTTCCAGCGTGTTGGAGGCCACGGTCTTCAGCCGGCCCTGGTAGATGGCGTCGAGTTCACGCAGCCGGTTGATGTTGATGTCCAGGATGGTGACCTCGGCGCCGGCCCCCAGCGCCATCGCGGCCGCGTTGGTTCCGGCCACGCCGGCACCCAGCACCACCACCTTGGCGGGCCGCACGCCCGGGACGCCGCCCAACAGGATGCCGGGACCGCCGGCCGGGGCCATCAGGGACTGCGCGCCGACCTGCACGGCCAGCCGGCCGGCCACCTCGGACATGGGCGCCAGCAGCGGGAGGGCACGGCCCTCCTGGACCGTTTCGTAGGCGATGGCGGTGACGCCGGAGGCGATCAGCTCTGCGGTCAGTTCCGGCTCGGCGGCCAGATGCAGGTAGGTGAACAGGATCAGGCCCTTGCGGAAGTACCCGTACTCGGCGGCGATCGGTTCCTTGACCTTCATCACCATGTCCGCCCGGCCCCAGACGTCCAGCGCCTTGTCCACCAGCTCGGCACCGGCGGCCTCGTACTCCGCATCGGTGATGCTGGAACCCAGTCCTGCACCCTTTTCGATTAGGATCGTGTGGCCGTGGGTCTTGAATTCGTGTACACCGGAAGCCGTGATGGCAACGCGGAATTCGTTGTTCTTAATTTCCTTAGGAACACCGATGATCATGGGAAACTCCGAGGTCTGAGGGAACCGCGTCGAAGGCGGCTGGACTTACTCATCAAGAATAAATCCGGGTGTGAGCCAGCAGACACCCACCGCGGCCGCCGTGACCGCCGCCGCCCCCGGTTTTCCGGGCTTTTCCACTCCACCGAATCGACATTTGTCGAGTTCCGGAGCGTCAATTGTCGCCTGCTGTAGTCGGGGGCCCGTAGGCTTGGAGCATGCAGAATGTGGACGTCGAACAGCTGGTGGAGGGCGTCGCCGCCAAGCTGGGCCGCGGCCTCTCCCTGGAGGACCTCGACGGCGTGCTGCTCGCCTACAGCTCCAACCAGTCTCACGCGGACCGGGTGCGGGTGAATTTCCTGCTCAGCAAACGGGTGCCGGGCGATGTCAGCGCCTGGCAGCTCTCGCACGGCATCGCCGCGGCGGTGCGGCCCGTCGTCGTGCCTGCCAACGAGGACCTGGGCATGCTGGGCCGGGTCTGCGTGCCGCTGATGGTGCGCGGCTTCCGGGTCGGCTACCTGTGGGTGCAGCAGGATGCCGCGGATCAAAGCGCGACGGCGATCCTGGCCCAGCTGCCCGGCGTGCGTAACGAGCTGGATCTGCTGGCATCCCTGCTGCTCGATTCCAATACCGCCGAATCGGAATACCGGCGCCGGCGCGAGCAGGAATTCCTGGCAGCCTGCGCCGGGGAGCCGGCCGCCGTGGCTGCCGTGGCGGACTGGAAAGAGGTCTACAACCGCGGACCATGGCAGCTGGTCACCGTGCTGGAAGTGCCCCCGGCAGTGCCCTCGTCAGGCCAGGCGGCCGATCCGGAGTCCGGCCCACTGGCCGATCCGCTGGCGGCGACGCTGACCCACCGTGCCGCGGCCCTGCAGGCGACCATCGGGGTGAACGCGGCGCTCTTCAGCGCTGGAACCGGGACCCATGCGGTGCTGCTGTTCCGCGAATCCACCGGACGGGCCAACCATGCCGCCGTCCTGGTGCGCTACCAGCTGGAACTGGCCAAGCGCTCCGGACGGTCCGCGCCGCGGATCATCCTGGGTATCAGTGAACCCTTCGGCCAGCCCCAGCAGCTGGCCGAGGCATACCGGCAGTCCCGGCTGGCCGTGCAGGCGGCCGCGGTGGATCCGCAGCTGGGCGAGTTGGTGGATTGCCGTGCCACCGGGGTCTACCAGCTGCTGGCGGCCGGCGGCTGGGACCACGCGGCCTCGGTGCATTACCGGAATCTGGCAGCCCACGACCCCAACGCGGAGCTGCTGCCGGTGCTGGAGCTGCTCTACGACAACGACGGATCGGTCCAGGACGTGGCCGCCAAGCTCCACCTGCACCGCAGCAGCATCTACAACCGGCTGGGACGCATCCGGTCCCTGATCGGGGCCGATCCGCTGCACGGCCAGGTCCGGCTGGAGCTCCACCTTGCCATCAAGGCCCGGCGCTGGGCCCGGCGGCCGCGGATCTGAAGGGCGCCGATTTGAGGGCAGGGAATCACTCCGCTTCCGGCCGATCCTCCGGCAGCGCGTTCTTTTGGGTGTGCAACCAGGCCATGATGTGGTCCCGGCGGATCCGCCGGTGCGAGCCCCGGTACTGGACCGGAATCTCGCCCCGATCGGTCATATTGCGCAGGAAGGTGTGCGAGATCCCGGCCAGCTCGGCCGCCTGGGACGTCGTGAGCAGCTCCGCGACACTGCCCACGGTCACGGCGTCGCCGCGGGAGAGCCGGAGCAACAGGTCGACGACGGCGTCCACGGCACCGGGGCTGAGCCGGTGCACGGTGCCGTCAACGAAAATGGTGACGTCGCGGTCGGCCTCCAGCACGCGGGCCAGGGCCTGAGCCTCGGCCGCCGGCAGCGGGGGCGTGGTACGCGGTGTCAGCAGGGTCATGGGATGAGCATAACCAAGTCCCGGCGCGGGGTGCTGCTACTCGGCGTCGAGATCCGTTTCCAGCAGCTTCACCAGGGAATCGAGAGCGGCGTCCGCGCCGTCGCCCTCAGCCCGAAGCACGACGACGTCGCCCTGGGCTGCCCCCAGGGTCATCAAGGACAGGATGCTGGAGGCATCCATGGCATCTTCGAGCGGCGCACCATCAGCGGCGATGGTGACCTCTACGGCGAGCTCGCCCGCTGCCTCGGCGAAGATGGCGGCGGGACGGGCATGCAGCCCTGATTTGCTGGCGACGGTGGCTTTACGTTCGGACATCGGTCCTCCTGGTTGGGTCTTCGGACGGAACGGGACGGGCAGACGGGTTTGTCCCCGGCGCGGTTGCAGCCGTGGTCTTCAAGTATGGGCAATAGTTTCGGTTCACGCGAAAAAACCGGTGTGAGCTACTTCATATAGCGTTGCTATAGGTGCTAGGGTAGCAGCCATGAGTATGGACGGGGAGCTGGCGCCAAAAGAGAGACTGCTGCAGGCAGCGGCCGCGCTCCTGGCTGATTCGGCCGGGGCCCCGGTGTCTACCCGCCAGATCACCGAGCTCGCAGGGGTGACGGCGCCGACGCTGTACCATCACTTCCGCGACAAGGAGGGGCTCTTTGACGCCGTCGTGGCGGCAGGTTTTGAGCAATATCTGGCGGATGAACGCGATTTTGCCCCCTCGGGACAGCCCCTCGAGGACCTGCGCCGCATGTGGGACAACCACGTCCTTTTCGGACTGAACCATCCCCAGCTTTACCTGGTGATGTTCGGCAACATCCGCCCGGAACGCCGTCCCGCGATTGTCGCGGACGCGGAGGCGTTCATGGTGGAAATGCTGGAGAAAGCCGCCATCTCGGGCCATCTCCAGGTGGGCCCGCAGGAGGCCGCCAGAAGCATCCTCGCCGCCAACGTGGGCGTTACCCTGATGCTCATCGCGGCTCCCGGACACGAGCGCGACCTTGATCTCTCCGCTATGACACGGGAGGCAGTGATCTCCGCTGTCTCCGCGGATACCGCCTTGGAGCCCGGGTCTACCGACCAGGGCAACTCATCCGTCGTCGTTGCGGCCATCGCCCTCAACGCGGCGCTGCAGGCCTCCCATCCCGAACAGCTCACCAGCACCGAACTCAAGCTATTCCTGGAATGGCTGCACCGGATCAGCAAAAACCCCAGCAACTAGACAACCGGCTTCATCCAACGCCCCTGCACCGCTGCAGGAATCACGGTTAGGAAATCACATGGCAACAGAAACAGTAGCGACGCCGCGAACGGGACTGCGGGTTGGCGTCCAAAAATTCGGGACGTTCCTGTCCGGCATGATCATGCCCAACATCGGCGCCTTCATCGCCTGGGGAATTGTCACCGCCCTCTTTATTCCGGCGGGCTTCTTCCCCAATGCGACGCTGGGCGCCCTGGTCGGGCCAATGATCACCTACCTGCTGCCTCTGCTGATTGCCTACACGGGTGGCCGGATGGTCCACGGCGTCCGCGGAGGCGTCGTCGGCGCCGCCGCCACCATGGGTGTGATCGTGGGAACCACCATTCCCATGTTCATCGGAGCCATGGTCCTGGGCCCGCTGACCGCCTGGATCATGTTGAAACTGGACAAGATCTGGGAAGGCCGGGTCAAGCCCGGCTTCGAGATGCTGATCGACAACTTCTCCTCCGGTATTGTGGCCGCGTTCATGGCCGTTGTCGGCATGCTGGTCGTCGGCCCCGTGGTCACCGCGTTCAGCAACGGTGCCAGCACGGTCGTTGAGTTCCTGGTCAACCACGGGCTGCTGCCGCTGACCAGCATTTTCATTGAACCGGCGAAGGTGCTGTTCCTCAACAACGCCGTCAACCACGGCATCCTGACCCCGCTGGGCACCGAACAGTCGCTGGCCAATGGAAAGTCCATCCTGTTCCTGCTGGAGGCCAACCCCGGCCCCGGCTTCGGCATCCTGCTGGCCTACATGTTCTTCGGCAAGGGGCTGGCCAAAGCCACGGCTCCGGGGGCGGCGCTGATCCAGTTCGTCGGCGGCATCCACGAGATCTACTTCCCGTACGTGCTGATGAAGCCCATCATTATCCTGGCTGCCATTGGCGGCGGCATGACGGGCATCTTCACCCTGGTGGTCACCGGCGCCGGCCTTCGCTCCCCGGCCGCTCCGGGCAGCATCATCGCCGTCTTTGCGGCGACAGCGAAGGACAGCTACGTCGGCGTCACCCTGTCGGTGCTCCTGGCGACGACGGTCTCTTTCCTGATTGCCTCGCTGATCCTCAAGACCAGCAAGAGCACCGAAGAGGACGGACTGGGCGAGGCCACCAGCCGGATGGAGGCGCTGAAGGGCAAGAAGAGCTCGGTCGCCTCGGCCCTGGTCGGTGCGGACGGGCAGGCCAGAAGCGCCGGACCCATCCAGAACATCGTCTTCGCCTGCGATGCGGGCATGGGTTCCAGCGCAATGGGAGCCTCCGTGCTGCGCAACAAGATCAAGGCCGCCGGCTTCCCGCAGGTGAAGGTCACCAACTCAGCGATCGCCAACCTGAGCGACAGCTACGACGTCGTGGTCACCCACCAGGACCTGGCCGCCCGGGCGCAGCCGCTGACCGCCAGCGCGGTCCACGTATCGGTGGACAATTTCATGAACAGCCCCCGCTATGACGAGATTGTCGAGCTGGTGCGAAGCGGTGCCTCCGGCGGCGCACAGGAAGCGTCCGCGGCTGAGGCCGCACCGGCGGCCGGTTCGGAAGCGGCCGCCGCGGACGTGCTGAACGCCCGCAGCGTCGTGCTCAACGGCTCCGCGACCACCCGCGAGGGTGCCATCGAGGAAGCCGGCCAGCTGCTCCTGGATCGGGGAGCCGTCAACGCCGGATACGTCCGTGCCATGCACGAGCGGGAGGAATCCGTGTCCACCTACATGGGCAACTTCCTGGCCATCCCGCACGGCACCAACGCGGCGAAGGAGTTCATCGCCCGCTCCGCTGTGTCGATCGTGTGCTACCCGGAGGGCATCGATTGGGGCGGAAAGCAGGTGAAGTTCGTCGTCGGCGTGGCCGGCGTGAACAACGAGCACCTTGCCATTCTCGCCTCGATCGCCCGGGTCTTCACCGATAAGGAGCAGGTGGCCAGGCTGGATGCGGCCACGTCGGTTGAGGAAGTGCTTGACCTCTTCGGAAAGGTGAACGCATCGTGAAGGCGGTCCATTTTGGGGCCGGCAACATCGGCCGCGGATTCGTCGGACTTCTCCTGCACAACGCCGGCTACGAACTCGTCTTCGCCGACGTGTCGGACGCGTTGATCGACCAGCTGGCCGCCACGCCCAGCTACAACGTCCACGAGGTCGGCGAGGATGCCAGGATCCGCACGGTGGGCAACTACCGGGCGCTGAATTCCCGCTCCCAGGAGGCGGACGTCGTCGCAGAGATTGCGACGGCGGACATCGTCACCACCGCGGTGGGCCCGAACATCCTCAGGTTCGTGGCGCCAGTGATTGCCCGCGGCATCGCGGCCCGGTCCGCGGATCGGCCGCCGCTGCAGGTCATGGCCTGCGAGAACGCCATCCATGCCACGGACATCCTGCACCGGGAAATCCTTGCCCTCGGCACGGCGGACCCGGCACAGATTGCCGCCGCCGCGGTGTTCGCGGATACCGCGGTGGACCGGATTGTGCCCAACCAGGAGCCGGGCCAGGGCCTGGACGTGAGCGTTGAAACATTCTTTGAATGGGTCATCGACCGGACACCGTTCCGGGGGGCCGAGCCCAACATTCCGGGGGCCACGTTCGTGGACAATCTGGCGCCATACATCGAACGCAAGCTGTTCACGGTCAACACCGGCCACGCCGCCACCGCCTACTTCGGCTACGCGGCGGGACTGGAAAAGATCTCCGACGCGATGGCCGATCCGGCGGTGGCGGCCCAGGTCCGGGCGGTCCTGGAGGAGACCAAGGAGCTGCTGGTGGCCAAGCACGAGTTCGACGCCGCGGCACAGGAGGCCTACGTGGAGAAGATCCTGCGCCGCTTCTCCAACCCGTACCTGCCGGATACCGTCCAGCGCGTGGGCCGGGCCCCGTTGCGCAAATTGGGACGGCATGAACGCTTCGTGGGGCCCGCCGCCGAGCTGGCCGAGCGCGGCAGGCATCCCAAGGCGCTCCTGCAGGCCATGGACGCTGCGCTGGGCTTCGACGACCCGTCGGATGCGGAAGCCGGGGAACTGGCGCAGATCCTCAGGGACCATCCCGCAGACGACGCGGCCGCCAAGATCACCGGGCTGTCCGCGGATCACCCTTTATTCCCTGCGGTCAGCGACCTCATCGAAAGCCGCAAGTCCCGCAGACGGGATTAAGGCTGGCCCGATCAGGAGGGGAACGTCAGCGGGTCCCGCTCCAGGATGACACCGGCGGTAACCACGCCCTCGAGCAGGAAGGGGTCGCCCGCGAGGAACTCGCCGGCGGCGTCCCGGCTGGAAAAGATGCACATCGCACCGTTGGTAAAACGACAAATTGCATGGTTGCATCGAAGTCCGGCGGCGGTCCCTTCGCCGTTGCCCCACGCGGCGTAAGGTGGCAGCCATGCGACCCATCCGCACCGCCGTTGTCGGCTTCGGCCTGGCCGGCAGCGTCTTCCATGCCCCCGCCATAGCCGCCGATCCGCGCTATTCGCTGGACGTCATCGTCACCTCGGATCCGGGGCGCCAGGAGCAGGCCCGGGCACGCTACCCGGGCGTCCGAATCGTGGACAGGCCGGAGCAGCTGCTGGGGGCCGGTCCCGGGCCGGCCCACGACATTGAGCTGGTGGTCATCGGCACGCCGCCGGCCACACACGCTCCCTTCGCCCACGCCGCGCTGGACGGCGGGCTGGCCGTCGTCGTTGATAAGCCGTTTACGGTGACCTCGGCGCAGGGGCAGGCGCTGATGGACCGGGCCCGGGAGCTGGGGCTGGCGCTGGCCACCTACCAGAACCGCCGCTGGGACGGTGAGTTCCTGACCCTGAAAAAACTGCTGGCGCAGGGCGCGCTGGGGCAGGTGTACCGCTTCGAATCCCGGCTGGAGCGCTGGTCGCCGGATACGCTCAAACCCTGGAAGGCCCGGGCCACCGCGGAAACCGGCGGCGGCCTGCTGTACGACCTGGGGACCCACCTGATCGACCAGGCACTGCAGCTGTTCGGGCCCGTGGCGGAGGTGTACGGCGAGCTGGATGCCCGGCGGCCGCAGGAACGGACCGACGACGACGTCTTCCTCGCCCTGCGGCACCGCAATGGCGTGCGTTCGCACCTGTGGATGAACCTCAGCGCCGCGCAGCCGGGCCCGCGCTACCGGGTGCTCGGCTCCCAGGCGGCGTACACGAAGACGGTCGGCGACGGCCAGGAAGCCCAGCTGCTGGCCGGCGTGCTGCCCGGTGACCCGGCCTACGGCGTGGATCCGGAGCGGCACTGGGGCCTGCTGGGCCGCGACGGCGCGCTGCTGCCCGTGCCAACCGAGCGCGGCAATTTCCCGGCGTTTTACGAACTGATGGCGGAAGCCATCCGAAACGGCGGCCCGCTGCCGGTGGATCCGGCGGACTCGGTGGAGGCGCTGAAGATCATCGAGGCGGTGCGGGCCGGCCGGCCGCTGACGGCTTAAACGGACGACGACTGCGGGCCGGCCGGCCGCCGTCGTCGTGCTCCGTCCGCCGCTAGTGCGCCGCGGTAGCCTCTTCCTTCGCCTTGGCCACCATGGACGAATCCGTCAGTTTGGCCTTCGGCAGCAGGAAGGTGATCAGGAACGCCACGGCCACCAGGGCCGCCGCGGTCAGCATCACCAGGTCTATCGACTGGGCGAAGCCCTCCCGAATGGGAAAGGTGAGGGTGGAATTGGCCTGGTGCAGCCAGCTCGTATCATTCAGCGAGTCATTGCTGGCACCGTTCTTGAAGAAGTCGAACAGCTTCTTGTTGTTCGGATCCGCCAGCACGGCCGGGTCCTTCAGCGTGGCCAGATAGTGCGGATCGCTCCTGGCGCTGCCCATCGCGGCGGCGATCTTGTCCCCGGCGCTGCTGAACAGCATGGAGATGAAGACCGCGGTGCCCACGGTGCCGCCCATCGAGCGGAAGAACGCGGCGGTGGAGGTTCCCACGCCCATATCCTTCGGCGGAACGGCCATCTGCATGGACAGCGTCAGCGGCTGCATGCAGAAGCCCAGGCCCAGGCCGAAGGCAATCGTGACTCCGCCGGGAACCAGCAGGGAAGTGTCCACGCCCAGGGTGAGGCCCATGGCCGCGGCAGAAATGGCCAGGATCAGGGTGCCCAGGACCGGGAAGATGCGGTAGGTGCCCGTCCGGGAGATGGCCTGCCCGCTGGAGATCGAGCCGATCAGGATGCCCACCGTAAAGGTGATCATCATCAAGCCGGCCTGGGTGGGGGTCAGGCCCTTGACCAGCTGCAGGTACATCGGGATCATCGCGATGGCGCCGAACATGCCGATGCCGATGATGAAGTTAAGCAGCGCGGAAACGCCGAACGCGGGGATCTTGAAGAAACGCAGCGGAATCAGTGCCGAATCGCCGGCCAGCTTCTCCGCAACGAGGAAGAGCACGACGCCGGCGGCGCCCAGGCCGTAGCAGAGGAGGGAGCCGGCGGATGCCCAGCCCCAGCTGCGGCCCTGCTCGGCCACAATCAGCAGTGGTACCAGCGCCAGCGAGACAGCGGCGGCGCCCCAGTAGTCGATCCGCTGTTTGACGTGCTTGGCGGGCAGGTGCAGATAGATCCACACCACCACCAGTGCGGCCAGGGCGATCGGGATGTTGATCAGGAAGACCCAGCGCCAGCCGTCGATGCCCAGGATGCTGGCGGAGCCGGCGAAGAAGCCGCCGACGACGGGTCCCAGCACGGAGCTGACGCCGAAGACTGACATGAAGTAGCCCTGGTACTTGCCGCGGTCCTTCAGCGGCACAATGTCGCCGATGATGGCCAGGCCCAGGGCCATCAGGCCACCGGCGCCCAGACCCTGGATGCCGCGGGCCACGGCCAGCTCGGCCATGCTGTGCACACTGCCGGCATAGATCGATCCGGCCAGGAAGACGGTGATGGCAATGACGTAGAGCGGGCGGCGGCCGAAGATGTCGGAGAGCTTGCCATAGAGCGGGGTGCTCACCGTGGACGTGATCAGGTAGGCCGTCGTCGCCCACGCCTGGAGCGAGAGCCCGTCCAGGTCATTGGAGATGGTGTAAATGGAGCTGGAGACAATGGTCTGGTCCAGCGAGGCCAGGAACATACCCAGCAGCAGCCCCACCAGCACGGTCATGATCTGACGGTGGGTGAAGGCCTGGCCGAGTTCCGGCGTCCGTTCCTTGCGGTTGTTGCGGGTTGGTGCGCTCGCATGGGTCATGAGGTGGCTCCGATGAAATGGGAAGTCTGTGCAGTTATCGGGGTTCTTGGCCCGTGCTTCCGGCCCGGCAGGAGGCCGGGCCGGGATTTAGTTGCTTTCGTGAAACAAGTATATGGCCAATCGGGCGGCGGTGATCAAATTATGCCGGAGTGGTGTAGTGATCTGCCCCTCAATGGTGGTTAACGCCCCGGACCGGAGAAAATTCCCTCGTCTGGGAGGTTGAAGATCCCGTGGAAACAGGGGTCTGATCCGCCCGGACGCCGGTATGCTGGTGCCAGATCAGCGGCCGTTGCCGGCCTGCCGTGGTGGCCATTGCCGTTGGGGCTTGCTGGTGGCGTAGCTGCAGGTGGGGATGGAGCTGTCGTGGAGCGGAGCTGTTGGGGAATGGAGACCGGCATGATGGCTCGTGGGGAACTGATCCATGCGGTGGCCGCAGAGGGGAACGGGCGGCCACGATGACGCTGAACCAGTCCTCGGAAAGCCTCCCGACCAGCGAACCCCCGGCAGGTTCCGTCTTTGCCGAACCGACAGCCAGGGCCAGACCGCTGTGGATCACCTCGGTTGTGCTGGTCAACGTCGGCATCAATGTCGCATTCTTCGGGCCGATCCAGGTGCTGCTCGGCAACCAGGCCGAAGCCCTCGACGCGCACAATAAGGAGGCCATCCTTGCCTTGGTCACCGGGTGCGGAGCAGTCGTTTCGCTGGTGGCCAACCCGCTCTTCGGCACCTTCTCGGACCGCACCACCTCCCGGCTCGGCCGCCGGGTGCCGTGGGTGCTGACCGGCGCCATCCTTGGCACACTGGCGCTGATCGGGCTGGCCGGCGCCCCGGAGGTCGCGGCCATGGCGGCGCTGTGGTGCCTGGTCCAGCTGGGGTGCAATGGTGCGCTCGCCGCCATCACCGCCGCGGTCCCGGACCGGGTGCCAGTGCGCCAGCGCGGTATCGTCGGCGGCATGGCCTCGATGGGTACCGTGCTCGGGATCGTGGGCGGCGCCGCCATCGCCGCGGCCGTGGGCAAGAACTTCGTGGCGGGCTACTGGGTCTGTGCGCTGGCCCTGATGCTATGCGTGCTGCTGTATCTCTTCTCCGGCAAGGATCAGCAGCTGGACGGGACGCTGCGGTCCCCGTTCAACTGGGCCGCGTTCTTCCGCGGATTCTGGATCTCGCCGGCGAAATATCCGGACTTCGGCTGGGCCTGGCTGACCCGATTCCTGGTCAACCTGGGCAATCACCTGGTAACGCTGTACCTGCTGTTCTTCCTGCAGGACGTGGTGCACTATCCGAATGCGAACCTGGGCGTCTTTATCCTGACCGGCGTCTATGCCGCCGCTACGCTCGTGACGGCGGTGATCGGCGGACTCTGGACGGACCGCGTCGGCAAGCGGAAACCCTTCGTGATCGGCTCCTCCATCATCATTGCGGTGGCGTCCCTGATCCTGGCCCTCGTTCCCACCTGGGACGGCGCCCTGGTGGGAGCCGGTGTCCTGGGGATCGGCTACGGCGCCTATCTGGCCGTCGATTTCGCGCTGCTAACCCAGGTGCTGCCCTCCGCAATGAGCCGGGCCAAGGACCTGGGCATCATCAACGTGGCCAATTCGCTGCCGCAGGTGGTGGCTCCGTTGGTGGCCTTCCCCTTCGTGAAGCTGCTGGGCGGATACGTCACCTTGTACATAGTGGCCGCCGTGATCGGCCTGCTGGGCGCGGTCTTCGTGGTCAAGATCAGGGGCGTCGACTAAGTTCCGCGTCAATCCCCCGTCAGCGCGCCGAGCCGCCCCGTTGAGGGGTGAGATAGTGACGCTAAACCGACGCTAAACCGGCGCCAGAACGTCATTACCTCACGCCTCAACACGGATCCCGCCCACGTGCCGTGGCAGACTGGGCGGGTGGATGCTCAGCTGATCTGGACCGTCATCTGCGGCCTGCTGATCTTTGTGGGCGCGGTGGGGATCGTGGTTCCGGTGCTGCCCGGCAGCATCCTGATTGCCGTGAGCCTGCTGGTCTGGGCGCTCGCGGTCGGAGCGCCGATTGGCTGGCTGGTTTTCGCCGTCGGTCTGGGGTTCCTGATCGCGGGAATGCTCTCCGGCGCGGTGCTGACCGGACGGACCATGAAGAGACGCCAGATCCCGGGCCGTTCCGTGGTGGCCGGGCTTGTGCTGGGCGTAATCGGTTTCTTCGTGGTCCCGGTGCTGGGGCTGCTGATCGGATTTGCCCTGGGTCTCTTCCTCAGTGAACTGGCCCGGCAGCGCCGGTTCCGGCCGGCCGTTTCGTCGAGCCTGGCAGCACTCAAGGCCACGGGTCTGGGCATCCTCGCCGAATTTGGTTTCGCGGCCCTCGCCGGCAGCACCTGGATTGCCGGCGTCGGGATCTACTTCGCCACCCGATAGATCCTTGTGGCAGTTCTGAAGCCGGTGCACCGGTTCCGGAGAGATGGGCTGCACCGGTTCCGGGAAGGTGGGACGCGGGAAGTTACTGGCGGGATCTCCTCCTGCGTACCCTGCGCCAACTGTTCCGTTCCGGCCGCCGGTCCAGCCTGACCATCTGGGGAGTTTCGTCCCTGCCCCTGCGGGTCCCGCCGACGGACATCGATATGGCAGGGCACGTCAATAACGGCATGTATCTGTCCCTGATGGATCTGGGCAGGTTCGATCTGCAGTACACCATCGAGACGAGGATCCTGGGCGTCGACGACAAGGCCATCTACTTTGAGCAGCGCATCGTCGCTGACGGAGAAATCTATGCCCGTGCGTACGTCGCCACCCGGCTCGTCACCAAGCGAGGGCCGGTCGGCAACCCCGAAATCTTCGCCGAAGTGGGCCAGCCGCCGGTGGATCTGGTCCTGCCCGAATGGATCCAAGAATGGCGTGAATCCAATGGGTTGCCCGGTTCCCGGCGGTCCGCCCCGCACGCCTGGGCCTACCGACTGACGTACGGCTGCGCTGATGCCGCGGTTACTCGCCCAGCGCCGCCCGGCAGCTGTCCCGCATGTTGATGAGCTGGCTCCGCAACCTGGAAACCAGAAGATCGGGGGTCCCGAGTTCCATGTCCGGATTGTCGTCATCCATGCCCGCCGCGGCGAGGAAGGTTCTGGCCCGCTGGGAGGCGCTGCTCACGCCGAATATGGCCATCAGGTCCTTCACATAAATTCCGCGGCCGTATAATCCGAAACTGTCATTCGCCTTAGCGATGATCCAGCAGACGGCGGCGGCGGACATTTCGGTCCGGGCCCCGCGGCGGAACACGGCAGGATTTCCAGCCGCCACCCGGGCCAGGAAGCGGCGCGCGGCGGTGCGGTGCTCGACGTCGAGCAATTCGGTGGTGCCCCGGTCGCAAAGCTGGAGCACCTCTGAAACCCGCCCGTGGATGTCCTCGGGAATGCCGGTCCAATCGAAGCCCTCATCGGGTAGCGGCGCATCGTCGAGGTTGTCGAGCTGCTCATCGCCGCCGACCGCCCGGGTGATGACCTCAAGCAGAGCTTCCTGGAATCCGGCCAGGACCCTGTCCTCGAACTCGCCGTCATCGTCCCCGTCATCGTCGCCGTCGAAGTCCCCGTAGTCCCCAAAGCCGCCCTGCTCTTCGTATTCCTCGGTATCGTCCCCCAGCGGTCCCAGCGCGCCGATCGCTTCCAGCAGCGCGTCCGGGCCCTGCCGGCGTCTGCTCCTGATCAGCCGTTGGTATTCAGGCTCGTAGGTGCCGATGGACGCCAGCGTCTCGCCGGTGAGCTCGTTTCGTATGCCCCGCTCGGCATGGCAGTACCGCACGAAGGCGCGCAGCACCGCGGGCAGCGGACGCAGTTCCGCGGCCGGGGCCACGATTTTGCGCGGGACCCAGTCCACCAGGATGATTTCCACCGCCGTCGCACTCCAGCGCATCGGGTCGCCTGGGCCGTAATCGGTGCCGAACCACAGGATGTTCTCCAACAGGCCGCGGTTGAGGTCGTCGTCCGGCAGCCCCCGGGCGTAGGCGGACGCAAAGAACCTGTCCGCGAGTTCCCGAAGCTGCGGTTCGCTCCACTCCGGGCGCTGGTGGCCCGTGCCACCGGCCGGCGCCCGGCGAAGTACCGCTTCGGTCAGCGGACGGATAGCCGGCCACTGCTCCGATTCCAGCGGCGGGATGGTGATGGCGCCCGTTTCGATGGCCTCCTCGATCCGGGCCCGGGCGTCCGCCAGCGTGATATCCGCCCAGCGCGTATCCGGATCCGTGACCCGTTCCTTTATTCCTTCCACCACATCCTCGAGCGGCTCGGCGATCGCGTAGGCGTCCTTGACTACTGTGCCCATGTTGTAGTCGATGTAGATCAGCAGCGTGAATTCATCGCCGTCCGGCGTGCGCACACCCAGCAGTACGTCATCGCCGTCACCCAGCACATGGGACATTTCCACTGCGCGGTAGGGGAGCAGGCCGGCGAACTCGCCCAGCAGGCCCTCCGCCTCCGTGGTTTCCGTCCGCAGGGTTCGGCTGATCCGGGCCCTTTCCAGCTCGTCGGCGCTCAGGGCATGGATCACGGAAAGCAGTGTCAGGGTTTCCGGCAGCGGGGTCGCAAGCAGCGTATTTATGAAGCCTGTCCGGTCCGGACCGTCATGCTCACCGCGCATCAGCGGATTGATGCCGCGCGGGTCCAGGGCAGTCAGGATGGAACTCCCCAGCTCCAGCAGTGGCAGCGGATGGTCGTAGGAAGCCGCTTCGCTGATCCGCTCCAGGAGGTCCTTGGGCGGTAGCCCGCGGTGCGCCCGCGCGCCTGTGCCGGAGCGTTCCTGCCGGTTCTGCCGGCGCTGGGTCTTGGCAGAGCGCTTCTTGCTGGGCGGCTTCTTTGGCTGCGACATGGATCAAGCCTACGGACAGTTGCACGCCGGTGCCAGCATCGGCGTGCCTTGTGGACAAGC
>JALYYI010000140.1 GCA_030946705.1 Actinomycetota bacterium
GCCGCGGCCGCGGCCCTCTGGCTTTTCATCAGCGTCACACGAGCGGTCGTCCTGAAGACCTCGTTCGCCGGCATCGACCAGCGGATCCTCAATCTCGTGCCGGACATCCGCACCGACGGGCAGAACACGTTCTTCATTTTCGTTACCTTTGCCGCGAGTTCGACGTCGGTTATCGTTTTCCTCATCATCCTGAGCCTGGCGTCCTGGCGGCGGCGGCAATGGTGGGTACCGGTCCTGCTGGCGGCCGCCTTTGGCCTGGAACGCGCCACCTCCACGGTGATCAAGCAGATCGTCGCACGGCCCCGGCCGGACCGCTCCCTGGGCCTGCTGACCGAAAACAGCTTCAGTTTTCCCAGCGGACACACCCTGACAGCGACCGTCATAGGCGGACTCACCGCCTACCTGCTGTGCCGCGCCATCAAGTCCTCCACAGCCAGGCTACTGATCGTCCTGGCAGCGCTAACCGCCGTCTTGCTGGTCGGAATCAGCCGGATATATTTGGGCGTCCACTACCCCAGCGACATCCTGGGCAGTCTCGGCCTGGGTTTGTTTCTTCTCGCCGGCATCATCACACCGTTGGAGATCAACGACCGGTTCCACCTGGTCCAACCGGTGAAACTCAGCGCCGCGGTCAAACAGCCGCTGCTAATCGCCGTTGCCGCTCCCTTGCTGTTCGCCGGGATATTCGGCGCCCAGCTCACGCCCCTGACCGTCCTTGAACGTCAGGAGACAGCCCAGGCGTTGCCTGCGTTGGACGCGGCCGCCATCAGGCAGTTGCCCATCTACAGCGAAACGTTGACCGGGGCCAGAATGGAACCGATCAACTTCATCTACCTCGGCAGCCAGCAGCAGATCGAGGACCTGTTCAAAAGGGCCGGATGGTACAAAGCCGACCCCTCGACCCTGGGCAACACCCTGCGTTCCATCCTCGTCGCAGTACGCAACGAGCAGTACCTCTCCGCTCCGGTCACGCCGTCCTATCTGGATGCCCGGCCGGAGACAGTGGCATTCGAAAAACCCACCGACGCCAACACCCTGGTACAGCGGCACCACACAAGGATCTGGAGAACCAATTTCACCATCGGCGGCCAACCCGTGTGGGTCGCCACGGCCAGCTTCGACCGCGGCATCGGGATAGGAACGACGTCCGGATTGCCAACCCACCACATCGACCCGAATATCGACGCGGAGAGGGCATACATCCTGCAATCGCTGAAAGTGGCACAGCCCCACCTGGTGCACGTCGTGGACGCCCAGCAGGGACACAACGCAACCGGCGACGGATTCTTCACCGACGGCCAGGCCGCTGTACTCAATCCCGAAAACCTGAACCCGTAGTTGCAGTGCACCCCCGCCGGACGGCGCCGATAAGCAACGGTCCCGCCGTCCAGTCCATTCGCATCCGAAGCAGACCACCGTCAACTAACGGCCGGTTCTGAGACGACCCCGCCCCCAGGCGACGCACCGACACCAATCCGTCCACAACCCATCTCACAACAGGTCGGCGAATACCGGTGTTGTGAGATGGGTTGTGCGACAGTAGACGAATGGCGACCCAACATTTCGATCTCATCGGCTACACCCGCGTCTCCACCAACGGACAAGACGCCCAACTCCAACGAGACGCCCTCAAAACGGCCGGCTGCGGCCGGATCTTCGAAGACAAAATCTCCAGCCGCGCCACCGCCCGCCCAGGGCTCGCCGAAGCCCTCGACCATCTCCGTCCGACAGACACCCTGTGCGTGTGGAAATTGGACCGCCTCGGCCGGTCAGTGAAAGAAGTCCTCACCATCGCCGATAGCCTCCACGACCAAGGAGTCGGCCTGCGGATTCTCACCGGCACCCTCACCGGGACCTACAACCCGACCGGAGAAGGGAAATTCTTCTTCGTCATGATGGCCGCGTTCGCCGAACTCGAGCGCGACATGATCCACGAACGAACCATGGCCGGCCTCGCAGCCGCCCGGGCACAAGGCCGCACCGGCGGCCGCCCAACAGTCATGGATACCGACACCCTCTCAGCCGCCAGGGCCAGACACGCCAACGGCGAAAGTCCCACCCAGATCGCCAAAGCACTCGGCGTCTCCCGCGCGTCCATCTACCGCCACCTCCCAACCAGCAACCCCCGAACCGTGCCACCGGGACAGAATCCTTAGCGCCAACCACTGTTCCGCTGCAGGTCAGACCCCAGATCGATGATGTCGCAGGCCCGCATCCCGGTCGACAGCGCCAGCAACGTGATCGCAGCATCCCGGGCGCACACGAGGCCGGACGTGCACGCGGTCACGACCAGCTGCTGGTCGTTATCAGCCAGG
>JALYYI010000141.1 GCA_030946705.1 Actinomycetota bacterium
CCCGCGGCCGCGGACGACGTCGCCGCCGGCGGCCGCGTAGGCGGGAACCCCGCCGGACAGGACGCTGGCACTGGCCAGGCCGACGGAACCGAGGAGTTTGCGGGCCTGTTCGGCCCGGTTGCCTGACTGGCAGACGAGAACCACGCGGGTGCCCATTTTTGCCGCGAACTCTTCCGTATGTTCGCTGAGCATGGCCAGCGGCACATGGTAGGAGCCCTTGATGTGCATCGAATCGAACTCCGCGCCGCTGCGCACGTCGATGATCATCAGATCATCATGGTTGTCTTCCCAGGCCTTCAGGGCAGAGGCATCAATGGCCTGGGGGGAGGTTTCAACGGTGTTGTTCTTGGTCGAGGTAGTCATAGTCTCTTTCGGCATATCTTGGGAATTTCCCGTGGCAGTTTCCGCGGGTGCGGGGTCGCCGCCGTCCACCGGCCGTCCCGCCCTTGAAAGGGCAGGGCCCGGCGCGTGGAGGCCCGGGCGGCGCTGGGGGATGCGCCGCCCGGGCTGTCTTGTGGGCTGTGTCAGCCAGTGGGGAGGCCGGCGCCCGTCCAGTCGAGCATCCCGCCGGGCATGGTGTAGGCGGTAAAGCCTGCAGCTGCCAACTGATCCGCGGCGGCGGCACTCCGGCGTCCGCTGCGGCACACCGCGATGACGGGACGGGACTTGTCCAGGTCATTCAGGCGGGCGGCCAGTTCGCCCAGGGCAATGTGCTGCGCGTTGGGTATCATGCCTTCGGCGACCTCAGCGGATTCGCGGACATCCACAATCTGGGCATCGCTGCCGCTCTTGAGCTGCTCGGCGAGCTGCTGTGGGGTGATTTCCATGTGCTGGACCTTTCGGTGGGAAGGGGCTGTTGCGGTAGGAAGGGGCTGTTGCGCTGCACACATAGGCACTGCGGGGTTCCCCGGAAGGAGGCCGGCGCCGACCTAGGTCAGGCGCAGGAAAAGTGTGCGGATTTCCTCCAGGGCGGGTTTCTGACCCGACAGCTCAGACTGCACGCCGCCTGCAGCGAGGACGTCCGCAGGCTCTGTGAGGCAGTCGCGCATTGCCGTGGAGATCAGCTCGAATCCGGCTGTGTCCAGGGCTCCGTGGACGGCCGACAGTTGATTGACGACGTTCCGGCGCTCAGCCCCGGATTCGACGGCAGCGATCAGAGCGGTGAGCTGTCCCCGGGCGCGCTTGAGCCGGTTGACGGTGCGGCGCCTGCCGGAGTCCGGGCCGGGTTTGAGCTCCGGCAGGCTGACGGTGGAGGACATGCTCACTTGCCGCCGGCCTGGTAGGTGACCGGGTGCCCGTTGCGGCACCACTCGGTGATGCCGCCCATGACATTCACCGCGTCGTAGCCTTCGTCCGTGAGGTGCGCCGCGGCACGGGAACTGCGGCCACCGGAAGCGCACATCACATAGACCGTCCGCCCGATCGGAACGTCACCGCGGGACTGCTGGACACGTGAGAGCGGAATGTTCCTGGTTCCCGGGACGCTGGCCTCGGCGTACTCCTGCTCTTCCCGGACGTCAATGATGGAAACATCAGATCCGAGTGCGGCCAGATCGTCCACTGAGATGCTCTTCATGCTGGTGTCCTTCTATGGTGTCGGGAACCCAGGGCATCTGCCCCTCTCATCATGATACCCCATGGGGTATAAATGCAAGCGGACACCACTCCGGCTCCTCCTTGTATAATATACCCTATGGGGTATATTATTTTGTCATGGCAACCATCGACATTTCCGAAAAGACCTTCGACGACAACATCACCGGCAACGACATCGTGCTGGTGGATTTCTGGGCTGCATGGTGCGGTCCCTGCCGGATGTTCGCCCCCACCTTCAGCAAAGCCTCGGACAACCACCCGGACGTCGCCTTCGCGAAGGTCGACACCGAAGCCGAGCCCGGCCTCTCCGCAGCCGCACGCATCACCTCCATTCCCACCCTGATGGCATTCCGGGAAGGAATCCCAGTCTTATCCCGGCCCGGTGCGATGAACACGACCGGACTAGAGCAGCTCATCACCGGCATCAAAGGGCTGGACATGGAAGAGGTCCGGGCGACAATGGCAGCGAGCCCGGCATCCTAAGAAAACCGCCGGACCCCAGGCACCGCCCCGGGAGCCCCTGAGGCATGCCGGACCGACGGGCCCAGGAGCACGCATGAGCGGGGAGGCCGTCACCACGGCCTCCGGCAGCGCAAAGCCGGCCCATGGCCCTGCGTCCGGCGGCCTGCATTATCCAGCCGGTAGACGTCGTGCGCCGGGGCGGCAACCACTGCTACGAGACATCCTTGCTTGCCCGGACGGGTCTTTGCCTCACCGGCGGACTTCAACACCCAGCTCGGCGCCTGGCTGCCAACAGCCAACTCACGACTGGTGCGCCGCACCGGCGCCAGGCCCGTGGACCGCCTCGCCGCCGACCGGGTTTCGATGGCCGCCCTGCCCCCGGTGGCCCCGCATCTGGGGTTCGCTGACAGTGTCCGACTGGCTCGGGATTACCGTGTCCGGGTCCATGCCAACGATTACTCCGTGGACCCCGTCGCCGTGGGGCGGAGGGTCGATGTCGCCCTGGAGAGCAGCCAGTCCTGGAGAGTGCAGCCGGGTAGCGGCCCATTCGGAGGATGAACCCCTGCGTTGGGTGTCTCACCAGCTACGTTCTGCCGGGCAGTAGCTGCACAGGGTGAGCGGTTGGCTATTTAGCGGCCCACAGAAAAAACCACCGCACAGGTCCAGTACTATAGCCGATAGTAGGAATGTGGCCGGTGGAGGCCTCACCGAGTTACAGGAGCGCAATGACTATTGGCGGATTCTTCGCACAGACAATTTTTTCGGGCGCGCTTCTGATTGCGGTGCCGCTGGCGCTGATCGCCGGAATCGTCTCCTTCATTTCCCCGTGTGTGCTGCCTTTGGTGCCGGGGTATCTTGGCTATGTTTCCGGTCTCGCGGGAACCAACGAGACCCGCGCAAAGCGCCGGATCGTTGCCGGGGTGGGTCTGTTTGTTCTCGGTTTTGCTGTTGTTTTTGTCCTCTACGGCGCGGCCTTCGGAGCGGTCGGCGGGTGGTTGGCCCGCTGGCAGGACCTGCTGATCCGGGTTCTGGGTCTTGTCGTTATCCTGATGGGCTTAGTGCTTATCGGACGCTTTCCGTTCCTGCAGCGGACCATCAAATTGCCGTGGAAGCCCTCGTCGGGGATCGCCGGTGCACCCTTCCTGGGAATCGTCTTCGGTCTGGGCTGGACGCCGTGCATCGGCCCCACGCTTAGCGCCGTCCTGGCCCTGAGCACCGCCAGCGGCTCGGCGTGGCGTGGCGCCCTGCTCGCCTTCGCCTATTGCATCGGGCTTGGGGTTCCTTTCCTTCTGGTGGCACTGGGCGTCAACTGGGTCAGCGGTGCGGTCTCGTTCATCCGGCGCCACATCCGAAAGTTCAATCTCGCCGGCGGCATTACCCTGGCGGTCCTGGGCGTACTCATGGTCTCCGGTGTCTGGACGCAGTGGATCTACCAGTTGCAAAACCTGATCGGCACCTTCGCCACACCGGTCTGAGCAGAAAGGCACCTCCGAGGCGCAGGCCTGAGTCTCCCCGGCGAGGTGACGCGAACGCCCCGCACCGCCCCGCCATTAATCCGCCAGCCCCTGGCTGAAACTTCCCATCTACTATGATGAATAGTAGTCTGTGGGTGTCAACCAACTCCAAGGTGAGAGCTTGTCGTAAGGAACTACTGCCCATCTGAAAGGCTTCACATGACCTACCCGGCAGATCAGAATGAAAAGTTCGCCGCCTATGCCCACCCGGAACGCCTGGTGTCCACTCAATGGCTGGCGGATGCCCTCGCCGCAGGCTTACCGGACGGCATCCTCGTCGTCGTTGAGTCCGATGAGGACGTGCTGCTCTACGAAACCGGACATATTCCCGGTTCCGTCAAGATCGACTGGCACACCGACCTTAATGACCAGGTGGCCCGGGACTATGTCTATGGTGAGGCCTTTGCCCGTCTGCTGTCCGCGAAGGGCATTTCCCGAGGCAGCACCGTGGTGATCTACGGCGACAAGAGCAACTGGTGGGCTGCCTACGCGCTTTGGGTCTTCACCCTCTTCGGCCACGAAGACGTCCGCCTCCTGGATGGGGGCCGAGACAAGTGGATTGCCGAAGGCCGCGAACTGACCACGGACTCCGCAGCGCCCGCCCCTGCGGACTACCCGGTGGTAGAGCGTAATGACGGCCCGATCCGCGCCTTCAAAGATGAGGTGCTGGCTCATCTTGGGAATCCGCTCATTGACGTCCGTTCGCCCGAGGAATACACCGGGCAGCGCACGCACATGCCGGCCTACCCGGAGGAAGGCGCTCTGCGCGGCGGCCACATTCCGACGGCGGCGTCGATTCCGTGGGCCCGCGCAGCTGCCGAGGACAGTACCTACCACAGCCGTGAGGCGCTTGAGGCCCTGTACCTGGACGAGGCCGGACTCAAGCCCGGCGACGACGTGATCACCTACTGCCGCATCGGCGAGCGTTCCAGCCACACCTGGTTCGCACTGAAGTACCTGCTGGGCTTCGAAACCGTTCGGAACTATGACGGTTCCTGGACCGAGTGGGGCAATGCCGTACGTGTCCCGATCGCCAAGGGAGAAGAACGGGGCGAAGTGCCGTCCGCCTTCGCGGGCGTGAAATAAGTTCCTTGACGACTGCCGTAATACCGCATAGCCGCCTGAAATCCCCAGATGGCTTTCGGGCAATCCAGGAGTGGATGCCGCGTGAGCATCTGCTGGAGTGTCCCCCGCTCGCCCGTTATCTTCCCCCGCCCCCAACCCGTTTGAGGGGCTTATGTGTTTGTCGGACGCCTAACTTTTCTCCAGCGGACCATCAGATTGGGCGTGGAAGCCGTCGAGGGAATCGTCGGTACACGCTTCCTGGGAACCGTCGACGGTCCGGGGATCCAGGCGGGCCGGGGCTGGCATCACGTGGATCCGTGAGGAACCCCCGGCCGCAGACATTACAAACTACTATGGTGGATAGTATTATGTGTTTGTCAGCCACTTTAAACAAGGGAAGGTGTGATCACCGTGATGGGTTACGGGAACGGAATGATGGATAACGGGAACTGGAACGGAATGATGGGAGGAATGGGGCTCTGGGGCATTCTTGCGCTGATATTCCTGGTGGCCACCGCGGCGGCCGTGACACTCCTGGTTGTCTGGCTCGTCAGGCGCAGTCCCGCCGCGCCCTCCTGGGTGCCTGGCGGCGGACAGGGTGGCGGTGACATCCTGCGCAGGCGCTTCGCATCGGGCGAGATCGACGACGAGGAGTTCAGGCGCCGGCTTGCGGTGCTCGAAGGACCCTGAACGGCCGGGCGGGCGGCACCCGCAGGCCCCCTGGAAGAAACACTCGACGCCGCGCCGCGGATACACTACTATCAAACCTAGTAGATGTTTGAGGCGGCTGTCCCCGCACCGTTTCAGGATCCCGCCTTGTGCAGCGGATCCCGGCCGGAGCAGGTGTCGAGGTGGCGAGGCACTGAACGTCTTTAGCGCACCAACGGATATGAGGGAGCACGACGATGCAACAGGTTTTCTTCACCTTGGCGGTTTTGGCCTGCCCCTTGGGCATGGGCGCGATGATGTGGCTGATGATGCGCTCAAACAAGAAACCGGCCGGCGACTCCACCCCGCCGGCCTCTGAAACCGAGCTGGCGCAACTGCGCGCCGAGCTGGACGCGCTGCGCGCCGGCCAGGACTCCGCCCCGCCGGCGGCTTCCGAGGCGGAGCTGGCACAGCTGTACGCCGATCTGGACCGGCTACGGGGTGGCCAGCCCTCCGCCACCATCGGCGGCACGGCCGAAAAGGGAAAGCGATGAGCGGTGCCGCATTTGGTCTGACCGTGTTGCTGCTATCGATCGGGGCAACATACTTCTTTTGCATCCGTCCCATGCAAAAGGGCAACTGTGCCATGGGGAAGGCTGCCCGCCAGGCCGGGGACGCTTCCAGGGACCGGGACGCCGGGGAGGAAGCCACACGTTTGAAGACCGAGATTGCCGCCCTCCGCCGGCAGTCGTCCCGCCCGGCCTCCAAGTAGCCGGGAACCCTCCTTGGTCCCGTTGAACTGCGCTTCTTCGGCCGCCGCAGGTCCCGCATGACCAGCCGGCCACCACAAGGCTGCCCGGTCCCGCCCAAAGCCTGTCCCGGCCCTACGGGCTGGGACCCATTCGCGCCCGGACAGGACCGGCCGTGACCTCCGCCCGCTCCGCAGCCCCGCCCAGGTGCCGGCGGCCCGCGACACGCCTAATGCCTGCGACCGTTGCCCTGCTGATGCTGCTGATGCTGGCAGTCTCGGCCCTGTGCATCACAAACGGCTTCCCGTCCCAGACACCATTGTCCGCGGCATCGGGCCATCCGGTGTCCGCCCCGGACAGGCAAACCGCGCCGGCGGTGACCGCTCCCGCCAATGAATCCTGTGCTGCCCCTCACAGCCACCAAGCGGCTGCTGCCGTGTCATGCACCGGTGAAAGCGCTGAGCCGGCCAGCAGCCGGGACCGGGATCAACAAGCTCTGCCCATGGCCGCCGCGTCGGTCTCCGAGCGGTTGCCCGCTCTGCGCACAGTGCCAGGAACACCGGCAATCCTACCGCTACGCCGGGGAAGCCCCCCGTCCCTGGCACAGCTGTCAATCAGCCGGACGTAAACACCCGCACCCATTACCCGGCGAGCATCAAACGCCCGCCCCGCCGCCGCCGCCGACCATCCGTCGTCCGCCGCGGCAACCGTTTCCGGCCTGCACGCACCCCGCAGCGTCCGGTACACCCCACTCCCTCTGTTCCCGGGTGCGCCGATCCCCCACCCGTTCGGGAGCCACCATGGCCACATCCACGGACCATCCCTAAAGGACATCTTCACCATGACCAAGAAACGGCGTAAGCCAGCATCGAAACGACCCTCCCCCGCCGTCCGCACACCCGCCCAAGAGCCCAGGCATGTCACCGGGTATGCCGGCTGGAACGAGATCGTGACCACCTTGGCATCCCAACAGAAATCAGGCTTAGCCACTGGATCCCGGCCGGATTCACAACCGCCCACCGCGGCCGGCGACCGGAAACCGGTACCGTCGGTGAAGGCCGGTCCGGCCCCTGCACTGCCCGTCGCACCTGCCCCTGCCGCGACACTGAAGGTTTCACCCGCACCCGCCCCCGCCCTCCCCTCAGAATCGGATCGCCGCCGGCATGGATTCTTCCATGGCGTGGATCCGCAGGGACTGGCAGCGACGTATTGGATCGACACCGACGCGTGGAAGGGGCCCGGTGAGGTGTCGGTGCGCTTTTCCGGGATCAGGGCTGACAGCGCCCCCGGGGCACGCCCCGTACAATTCGAGCGGTATGAGGACGTTGAAGCGATCACTCCCGGCATCGGACGCATCGCCGTCACTACGCACGTATCCGACATCAGCGCGGGCACCTGGCAGGTTGCCGCGGCACCCGTCTCCCGGACGGGCACTGAACGTCAGCGCGTCAGTACAGCGCTGCCTGGTACGACACCGCTGCTCAGCACCGTGCACACCCGGTTTGGCCCGTTCGTCCACGCGCCCGGCGTCCACCTCTTGTCCTGGCCGCTGCTGGTGGGTCTGGGCGCTGTCCTGGCAGTTACGCTCCTGGCCATGTTTCTGGCCGTTCAGGGCGTGGACCCTACCGGTCCGGTGTGGCTGGCCGTGCTGGCCAATGCGGTGGGAGGGGTAGGCGCCCGTCTCTGGTGGCTGGCCCTGAACCGGCAGCCGCTGCGCAGCTTCCTCAAAGCCGGTGCGTGTATACAGGGCTTCCTGGCCGGCGGTCTGGCAACCGTCATCGTGGGTGCCCTGGTATTTGGCTGGCCGGTGGGCAGGATCCTGGACGCCACGGCGGTCGGGATCTTCTTCGGCATGGCGGTCGGGCGGCCCGGCTGCTTCTTCACCGGGTGCTGCTACGGGCGGCCGACGGCGTCGCGGTGGGGAATGTGGTCATCGGACCGGCGCATAGGCCGGCGCAGGCACCCGGTCCAGCTCTACGAGGCTGTCCTGGCATTGCTGATCGGGCTGGGGACGCTGCCGTTCATGCTCGGAACCCCGCCGCGCATTCCGGGGCTGGTCTTCGTGGGATCCGTCACGATCTACACATTGGGCCGTCAACTGCTCTTCCCGTTGCGGGTGGACCCACGTACCCGCCGGGGAAGGGCCGCAACCATCGTGGCGTGCACCCTCATCCTGGGTGCCGACATTCTGGCGGCCGTAGCGCTCTAACGAAGTTGTGTTCTGGCGAAAAGGTTCCGGCGGACGGGCGGGCGCCTCTGGGCGCGGCGGTGCGCCCCCTCCCTGCGCCGGCATCGGACCGACTAAAGACAATGTACTAACTAAAGACAATGTACTAAAGGCGCCGATCAGGTGTGCATGGTGGTGGAGCTGGTGTCTGCCTGGCAGGGCGGCATCGTCCCGGCGGCGGAGGCTGGTGCAATCGCGAGGAAGAGGGGCAGCGCCAGCAGGGCGCCGGTTGCCAGCATTGCGACAAGCGTCCTTCCGGTGCCCAGGGGCCGGGCGGGGGCGACAAGGCGCCGGACGCGGCTCACCGCTGACTCCCCGCCGGCACCCAGTGCGGCAGCGGGGGTCAGACCGTGTTCGGCCAGACGCACCAGCGCGGTGGCCACGGTCAGTCGGTCGCTGGATCGGGCCGCGGTGTCGTCGGCCAGCATTTCCACCAGCCCCCCGAGGGCGGTGCGGGCCTCGCGGAACGCAGGGACACCGGGGAAGGCGTGTTGCAGGGCCTCGGCCGCCGCGAGAATCAGGTGGTGGCGCCCGTGCAGGTGAGCGTGTTCGTGGGCCAGGACCGCGGCGAGCTGGCCGCGGTCCAGGGCCGCCAGGGCCGCACTGGTCAAAACGACCTGACGGTGCCGGCCGGGCAGGCAGTAGGCCGCGGCGCAGGGGTGCTCGATAACCAGCGCGTCGAATTTGTGGTGCGGTCGGGCGACGATTGCCAGGGCCTGCAGCTGCCGTCTGCTGGTACGGGCGGCGGTAACCAGGCCACGGGCCAGGCTGTATCCGACCCTGGCAAGCACGGCCAAAGCCGCGGCGCCACCGGTGGCGCTGACGATGGCACCCCCCGGGGTGGAGTACCGTTCACGCAGCGCCATCGCGCAGGCCCGAAAGAATTCGGCCAGGTCCGTGGTCCAGGGAATCTCTGGCACCGCCAGAGCCACGCCCGCGAGCAGAACCGTCAGGACCAGCGAGGCACTCAGTGCCTGCCAGGCCGCGATGCCGATCCGCGGGGAGCGTTCCAGCCACGGGCTGCCGCGCAGCAGCAGGGGAACCGGCACGGCCAGGACGAGGGCCAGAATGATCAGAACGGCCGGCGCGATCACTGGTCCGTCCCGGTCATGTGGTGTTCGCGTCCGTCCAGTGCCTCGCGCAGGCTGGCGACCTCTTCGGGGGGCATGTGTTCCAGAAAGTGCAGCAGCGTCACGGTCCGGTCGGGGGTACCGGCCAGGACCTCGCCCATGAAGGCGGCCGTGTGCTGTTCGCGGGTCATGGCCGGACGGTACACGAATGCCCGTCCGTGCTTCTGTCGGGTCAGGATCCCTTTGCGGTGCAGGTTGTCCATAACGGTCATCACCGTCGTGTAGGCCAGGGTCCGCTCACGCTGGAGATCTTCCAGAACCTCACGCACGGCAACTGGGTGGTCCCAGGACCACATCCGGTCCATGACGGCCTTTTCCAGTTCACCCAACTGACGCACCATGGGCTGCACCTTTCCGCGCTTGTCTCCTGCCCCGGATGCCCGGACTCAACTACCGTCAATAGTAGCCCATGAGCGGTAACCACGGGCCACCGCTAGCCGGGCATCTTGATTCCCCGGAACCCCGAGACAGGTCAGCCCTGCACGCCGCCGGAGCAGGCTGCGCCGGGTTCGGGCGTCTGGGGGCCCTGTAAATACGCCTGCAGGAATACCGGCAGGCGCGGGTCGTCCGCGCTGTCCAGTTTCAGTTGCTTGCCCCAGGCGCTGGCCACTACCGCTGACGGCAGGCCCGGATAGGGGCTCAGTAGCTCATACGGGTGGGATGTCGCCTGTTTGGTCAGCGCGGCGATCTGTGGTTGGGGCAGGTCGGGCCGGTAGGTGATCCAGACCGCGCCGTGTTCGAGCGAGTGCACGCCTTCCCAGACGTTGACCGGGTGCGTGTACGTCCCGCAGTTGATCCAGACCGGTGCGTGGTCCCCGCCGACGGGGGGATTCTGCGGGTAGGCCACCTGGTTGGAGGTGTGGTTGCGGCTGAGCCCGTCGAAGCTCTGGACCCCGTCAATGGGTTTGCTGGCGGCGGCCCTGGTCTGGGATTTGTTCTGCTGGTCCACCACGATGACGGACGTGACCGTGCCGGCCAGGGCGAGAAGAACGACGGCGGTGATACCGTAAATCTTGATCTTCCTGCGCCGCTCCTCGCGTTTAAGCTTGGCCTTCATGGCTGCCACGACCTCTTTGCGCTCATCGACCGCTTGTCTGCGTGCTTTACCCACGCTTACTCCTCCTCCGATTACTGTTGATTGATTCCCATCGGGCCGGGTATCTCATGCCTGTGTGCCCGGAGTGCCGTTGCCTTGGGACAGGTGGCGTCGGAGTTTCTTCTCCGAGAGCCGTCCATAGCTGAACATGTCCCCGTCGATCAGGATGCCGGGAGCGAAGACGACGCCGGCCCGGGCGGCGAGCCCGCGCCCCTCCTCGGTGTCCAGGCCGATCTCACGGATCTCCAGGGGGTAGTCCCGGGCCAGCCGGGAC
>JALYYI010000167.1 GCA_030946705.1 Actinomycetota bacterium
AACAGTTGGTGCCCGATACAGGGCTGTATCGGGCACCAACTGCTCACTGGATGGGAAGGTCGGTCAGACCGAGCGGGTCAGGATGGCCTGCTTGACCTCGGCGATGGCCTGTGTCACCTGGATGCCGCGCGGGCAGGCCTCGGTGCAGTTGAAGGTGGTGCGGCAGCGCCAGACGCCTTCCTTGTCGTTGAGTATCTCCAGGCGCATGTCCCCGGCGTCGTCGCGGCTGTCGAAGATGAAGCGGTGCGCGTTCACGATCGCGGCCGGGCCAAAGTACTGCCCATCCGTCCAGAAGACGGGACAGGAGGACGTGCAGGCGGCGCAGAGGATGCACTTGGTGGTGTCATCGAAGCGGGCGCGCTGCTCCGCGGACTGCAGGCGCTCCTTGGTGGGCTCGTGGCCTTTGTTGATCAGGAACGGCATGATCTCGCGGTAGGACTGGAAGAACGGTTCCATGTCCACGATCAGGTCCTTCTCCACCGGCAGGCCCTTGATCGGCTCGACCAGGATGGGCTTCTTGGTGTCCAGGTCCTTGAGCAGCGTCTTGCAGGCCAGCCGGTTGCGTCCGTTGATGCGCATGGCATCGGAGCCACAGACACCATGGGCGCAGGAGCGGCGGAAGGACAGGGATCCGTCGTGTTCCCACTTGACCTTGTGCAGGGCATCCAGCACGCGGTCCGTGCCGTACATGGTCAGCACGAAGTCTTCCCAGGTTGCCTCGTCGGAGACCTCGGGGTTGTAGCGGCGCACGCGCAGGGTGATGTCGAAGCTGGGGATTTCCCCGCCGCCGCCCACGTGGGCGGCAAGCTCCACCTTGGAAGCCGGTTCGGGGGCCGTTTCAGCAGTTTCCACGGGGCTCATCAGTACTTCCTCACCATCGGCTCGTAGCGCGTAAATACCACTGGCTTGGTCTCCAAGCGGATGCCGGCGACGTGTTCGGCGGAGTCCGCGGCGCTGGCGTTGTCGTCCTTGTAGGCCATCGAGTGCTTCATGAACTTCTCGTCGTCGCGTTCCGGGAAATCTTCGCGGAAGTGTCCGCCGCGGGACTCCTCGCGGTGCAGGGCGGCAACCGTCATGACCTTGGCCAGTTCCAGCAGGAAGCCAAGTTCGACTGCCTCCAGCAGGTCAAGGTTGAAGCGCTTCCCCTTGTCCTGGACGGTGATGCGCTGGTAGCGCTCCTCCAGCGAGGCGATGTCCGTCAGGACCTGGTTGAGGGTCTCCGCGGTGCGGAAAACTTGCATGTTGGCGTCCATCGTCTCCTGCAGCTCCTTGCGGATCGCGGCCACCCGCTCGCCGCCTTCGGAGGTCCGCACGTGGTCCAGCAACGCGATGGTGTAGGCCTCCGGATCCGCCGGCAGGTCCACGAAATCGGCCGTTTTGGCGTATTCGGCCGCGGCAATACCGGCGCGCTTGCCGAAGACATTGATGTCCAGCAGCGAGTTGGTTCCGAGCCGGTTGGAACCGTGGACGGACACGCAGGCCACTTCCCCGGCCGCGTAGAGGCCCGGAATGACGGTGTCATTGTCCTGGAGCACCTGGGCGGTGATGTTGGTGGGGATGCCGCCCATCGCGTAGTGCGCCGTCGGGAAAACCGGGACCGGCTCCGTGTAGGGCTCCACACCGAGGTAGGTGCGGGCAAATTCGGTGATATCCGGGAGCTTGGCGTCGATGTGCGCCGGCTCCAGGTGGGTCAGGTCCAGCAGGACGTAGTCCTTGTTCGGACCGCAGCCGCGGCCTTCGCGCACCTCGTTGGCCATGGAACGTGCAACGATGTCGCGCGGGGCCAGATCCTTGATGGTGGGGGCGTACCGCTCCATGAAGCGCTCGCCCTCGGAGTTGCGCAGGATGGCGCCCTCCCCGCGGGCGGCCTCGGAGAGCAGGATGCCCAGCCCGGCCAGTCCGGTCGGATGGAACTGGAAGAATTCCATGTCCTCCAGCGGGATGCCGCGGCGGAACGCGATGCCCATGCCGTCGCCGGTCAGTGTGTGTGCGTTCGACGTCGTCTTGAAAACCTTGCCGGCGCCGCCGGATGCGAAGATGACGGACTTGGCCTGGAAGACGTGCAGTTCGCCGGAAGCCAGATCGTAGGAAACGACGCCGGCCACCTTCTTCTGCTTTTTCGCCACCCCGCCGACGACGACGTCCTCCTCGATAGTGAGAAGGTCCAGGACATAGTACTCGTTATAGAACTCCACCTGGTGCTTGACGCAGTTTTGGTAGAGCGTCTGCAGGATCATGTGTCCGGTGCGGTCCGCGGCGTAGCAGGCGCGGCGGACCGGAGCCTTGCCGTGGTCGCGGGTGTGGCCGCCGAACCGGCGCTGGTCGATGCGGCCCTCGGGTGTGCGGTTGAACGGCAGGCCCATCTTCTCCAGGTCCAGCACCGCGTCGATGGCTTCCTTGGCCATGATCTCGGCGGCGTCCTGGTCTACCAGGTAATCGCCGCCCTTGACGGTGTCAAAGGTGTGCCACTCCCAGTTGTCTTCCTCGACGTTGGCCAGTGCAGCGCACATACCGCCCTGGGCGGCACCCGTGTGCGAGCGGGTGGGGTAGAGCTTGGTCAGTACCGCGGTGTGGGCGCGCTGCCCGGATTCGATGGCGGCGCGCATGCCTGCACCACCGGCCCCGACGATGACGACGTCATATTTATGGACCTGCATACTGGAGGCTCTTTCTCTCAGACTTCAATGATGGAATCCGGGGTCCTGCCCCGGCAAAGGCCCAGCTAGGGGGCGGGGCAGAACCCGCCGGGCAGCGGAACGCCGTTGGCGCCGAGCGGGCACGGGTTGAAGGTAAAGATGACCAGCGTGCCAAGAACCACGATGACTACGGTGGCGGCGTAGAGCACCGTTTTCAGGGCCATCCGGGTGCCGTTGCGCTCCGCGTAGTCGTTGATGATGGTGCGGACGCCGTTGGTGCCGTGCAGCATCGCGAGCCAGAGCATGAGCAGGTCCCAGACCTGCCAGAACGGGCTGGCCCACTTGCCGGCGACGAAACCGAAGTCGATCGCGTGGATGCCGCCGCCGACCATCAGGTTAACGAAGAGGTGGCCGAAGATCAGCACAATGAGCACAACGCCGGACAGGCGCATGAAGAGCCAGGCGACCATTTCAAAGCTTGAGCCGGCGCCTTTGTTGCGGTTGTACTTGACCTTGCCGCTTCGTGGCGGGGCGATAGTGTATGCAGACATGGTTAGTGCCCCCCGAAGACGATAGAGAGGTGGCGGATCAGGAACGGCACCATGGTGACAACCCACAGGCCAAGGACGCCCCAGAGCATCTGGCGCTGGTATTTAGGGCCGTTCTTCCAGAAGTCAACCAGGATGATGCGCAGGCCATTGAAGGCGTGGAAAACAATTGCGGCGACCAGGCCGGCCTCGCCAAGTCCCATCAGCGGGTTCTTATAGGCGCCGATCACTGCGGTGTACGCCTCCGGGGACACCCGCACCAAAGAGGTGTCCAGGACGTGCACCAACAGGAAAAAGAAAATTACTACCCCGGTAACCCGGTGTCCCACCCAGGACCACATGCCTTCACGGCCGCGGTACAGAGTGCCAGCTGGTTTTGTCGGCACTGAATAAACCTCCCTGCATCGCAGCGGCGCTAGCGTGGTTCCACGCGGGGATTACGCACGTTGCGAGAGCACTCGTAGCTCGGGCCTAAATCTAGGCTTCGCTCACAGCTTATTCAAATTAGGCGTTCCTTGCTCTATGGTACGGATCACAGGGCGGGCTGGGCGGACCGGCAGGCAGAGGTGCCGAAGCGGAAAACCGGGGGCCCCAGATGCCTGGGAGCACTTCTACCGCGGGTTTCAGGCCACCATCCATTAGAGTGGGGGTGATGAATATTGACGCGCCTCAGGGGCCCCCTGGCCAACGGAACCATGCTGCCCAAAACGACGATGTCCAAAATCATGCTGTCCAAAACCACGCAGCCCAAAACCACGCAGTCCAAAACCACGCAGTCCAAAACCACGCGGATGTCCTGGACCGGTTCTATGCGGTGATTCCAGCCGGTGGCGTGGGTACCCGGCTGTGGCCGCTGTCCCGGGCTGCCGCACCGAAGTTCCTGCATGACCTGACCGGCTCCGGCAGCACTTTGCTGCGCGCCACCTACGACCGGCTGGAGCCGCTCTCCGGCCAGCGCGTGCTGGTGGTGACGGGCCAGGCGCATCGCGAGGCGGTCTGCAGGCAGCTGCCGGAAATTCCGGACTCGGACCTGGTGCTGGAGAGTGAGCCGAAGGACTCGGCAGCTGCCATCGGGCTGGCCGCGGCCATCCTGCACCAGCGCGACCCGGACACCATCATGGGTTCCTTTGCGGCGGACCATGTCATCAGCCCGGATTCCGCCTTCCAGGCCGCCGTGCGGGAGGCCATCTGCACCGCCGCGACGGGCAAGATTGTCACCATCGGCATCAAGCCGACCCACGCCTCCACCGGTTTCGGCTATATCCGCACCGGTGAGCCGCTGAATATTGACGGCGCACCAAGCGCCCACGCCGTCGTCGAATTCGTCGAAAAGCCGGACGAGGACGTCGCCAGGGAATACCTGGCCAGCGGCGATTACAACTGGAACGCCGGGATGTTCGTGGCTCCGGTGGCGCTGATGCTCAAGCATCTGGAGCAGAATGAGCCCAAGCTCTTCGCCGGCCTGACCGAAATCGCCGAGGCCTGGGACACCCCGGAGCGCGACGAAGTTACGGCGCGGGTCTGGCCGACACTGCCGAAAATTGCCATCGACTATGCGGTGGCCGAGCCTGCCGCGGACGCCGGCGATGTCGCGGTCATCCCCGGCACCTTCAGCTGGGACGACGTCGGAGATTTTGCCGCGATCGGCCGGCTGAACAGTGCCAACGAGGTCGATGCCGTCACCGTGCTGGGCGAGGGTGCCCGGGTCTTCACCGAGTCCGCCTCCGGTGTTGTCGTCACGGACACCAAGCGGGTCATCGCCCTGATTGGCATCCAGGACGTCGTCATTGTGGACACCCCGGATGCGCTGCTGGTCACGACCACAGCCCATGCGCAGCGGGTCAAGAGCGCCGTTGAACGGCTCAAGGCCAGCGGCGACACCGACGTGCTCTAGGCCGCCGCCTCCCGTAACCCGGTGCCGTGGATGTCCGTAATCCGCGGCGCAGTCGCTAGAGTCTTTTTGTGCGCATTTACTCCTCAGAGACCGAACCAACACTGCTGATCGGCCCGTGGCTGGAGCCGAAGCTGGCCGAGTTGCTGGAGTTCCGCCGGGACCTGCACGCCCACCCGGAGCTGTCCCGCCAGGAGTACCGCACCACGGATAAGCTCTTCGATCGGCTCTCCGCGGCCGGGCTCCAGCCCGTCCGGCTGGAGAACACCGGACTCATCGTCGACATCGGCGAGGGTCCGATCGGCACCGCCCTGCGCGGCGACATCGATGCCCTGCCGGTGATCGAAGAAACCGGCCTTCCCTACGCCTCCCGGCACCACGGCGTCACCCATGCCTGCGGGCATGACGTGCACGCGACGGCCATGCTCGGGGTGGCACTGGTGTTGGCCGAGATGCACGAGCACCGGCCGCTGGGCGGAACCGTGCGCATCATCTTCCAGCCGGCCGAGGAGACCATGCCCGGTGGGGCTCTGGACTGCATCTCACAGGGTGCGCTGGAGGGAGTGCCGCGGATTCTGGCCCTGCACTGCGATCCAAGGATTAACATCGGCCATATCGGGACGCGCATTGGCTCCATCACCAGCGCCTCGGACACCATCAAGATTGAGCTCACCGGCCGCGGCGGGCACACCTCGCGCCCGCACCTGACCGAGGATCTGGTCTTCGCCCTGGCGGAGATCGCCGTCAACGTCCCGGCGGTGCTGTCCCGCCGGGTGGACGTGCGCAGCGGGGTTTCCGTCGTCTGGGGCCAGATCAGCGCCGGCTCCGCACCGAACGCCATCCCGGCGAGCGGCTTCATGGCGGGCACCATGCGCTGCCTGGACCGCGATGCCTGGCATGCGGCCGGCGAGCTGCTCGATGAGGTGGTGCAGCAGGTGGCCGCCCCCTACGGCGTGGACGTGCACCTGGAGCACACCCGCGGCGTTCCTCCGGTCGTGAACTCCGAGCACGAAACGGCGCTGATCGAGGCGGCGGCCCGCGCGGAACTCGGGGAGGACGCCGTCGTGCTCACCCCGCAGTCGATGGGCGGCGAGGATTTCGCCTGGTTCCTGCAGGATGTGCCCGGAGCCATGATGCGGCTGGGAACGCACCGCCCCGGCGGTGAGGAATACGATCTGCACCGCGGAGACTACATCGTGGACGAGGGGGCACTGGCCAACGGCATCAGGGTGCTGGGGGCGGCCGCGCTGCGGTCCCTCCGCGAGCTGAACTAAGCCGACCACAGACGCAGTCCACCGGCGGTTTCCCGACCATCCGTCCAGACGAGGGTGGATGGCATGAGCTCACAGCAGATAAGTTGTGCACAATACAATTGGACACTATTGTTATGGGTATGAACGAACCTGTGGGTGAACGGGAGATTTTGAAGCGGCAGGTCTGTTTTGCGCTGTATTCGGCCTCGCGGGCGGCGACGGCGGTGTATCGGCCGATGCTGGAGGAGCTGGGTCTGACCTACCCGCAGTATCTGGTCCTGCTGCTGCTCTGGGAGCGGGACGGGGCTTCGGTGCGCGAGCTGGGGCAGGAGCTGGAGCTCGATTCCGGCACCCTGTCCCCGCTGCTTAAGCGGCTGGAGTCGGCCGGACTCGTTGCGCGGCAGCGTTCCGCCGAGGATGAGCGGCGGGTGGAGATCCACCTGACCGACGACGGCGCCGCCCTGCGCGCCCGGGCTGCGGAGGTCCCGCAGCAGTTGGCCCAGGCCGCGGGCCTTTCCGGCGCCGAGCTGGACCAGCTGCGCGGAACCCTGGCCAAACTTGCCGGTGCGCTCCACGCCCACAGCGGCCAACCACAACATCAAGGAAAAGGACTGGCATGAAGACTCTCTACACGGCGCAGGCTCTGGCAACCGGTGAAGGCCGCGACGGACGGGCACGGTCCTCGGACGGGAAGCTGGACGTGCTGCTGGCCTCTCCAGCGGAACTGGGCGGTGATGGAAACGGCACCAACCCGGAGCAGCTGTTCGCGGCCGGCTACGCCGCCTGCTTCCACTCGGCCATGCGGGTTGCGGGCCGGCGCCAGAAGGCCGACCTGACCGGGTCCACGGTCAATGCCAAAGTCGATTTTGGCTCCAATGGACAGGGCGGCTACGGGATTGGCGTGCGGATGGACATCAGGACGCCGCAGCTGGATCCGGTGCAGGCCCGGGCCATCATCGAATCGGCCCATCAGATCTGCCCCTACTCCAACGCCACCCGCGGGAACATCAGCGTGGAATTGACCCTTCTTGCGGCGGACGCCGCCACCGAGGCCACGGCATGAGCGACGCAACGCCGATCCCGGACGCCCAGCCGCCGGCTCCGGAGCTTCCGAGCACCGGCCGCGAAATCCGGCTCGCCTCCCGCCCGCACGGTTGGCCCGTGCCGGAGAACTTCGCCCTGGCCGAGGCCGACGTTCCGGCCTTGGCTGCGGGCCAGATCCTGGTGCGGAACATCGCCATGTCCGTCGATCCCTACATGCGCGGGCGGATGAACGACGTCAAGTCCTACAGCCAGCCCTTCGCGCTCGGCCAGGCGCTCGACGGCGGCGCGGTGGGCCAGGTGATCGCGTCCAGCAGCGGGGAGCGGAAGGTGGGGGACGTCGTCGTCCATTCCCTGGGCTGGCGCGAGTATGCCGCGCTGCCCGCGGCCGCCGGGACGGTGGTGGATACAACGCTGGCCCCGGCCACGGCTTTCCTGGGCGCGCTGGGGATGACCGGGCTGACCGCTTACGCCGGGCTGACCCAGGTGGCCGTCTTTAAGCCGGGCGACACCGTCTTTGTCTCCGCGGCGGCCGGCGCCGTGGGCTCGCTGGTGGGGCAGATCGCCAGGAACCTTGGCGCGGGGCGCGTCATCGGCAGTGCCGGCTCCGCGGCCAAGGTGGACCGCCTGCTGGAACTGGGCTTTGATGCTGCGTTTAACTACCACGATGGACCCGTCAGGGAGTCGCTGCGCGCGGCCCTGGGGGAGAGCGAAGGAATCGATGTCTACTTCGACAACGTGGGCGGCGACCATCTGGAAGCCGCCATCTCGCTGATGAACGGCTTCGGCCGGATAGCGATGTGCGGGGCCATCTCGGTATACAACAGCACCTCCCCGATGTCCGGCCCGCGGAACCTGGCCAGCGCCATCGGCAAGCAGCTGACACTGAAGGGGTTCCTGGTCAGTTCCTACCGGCACCTGGCGCCGGAGTTTTCCGCCCGGATGGCCCAATGGCTCCGGGCCGGAGAGATCCGCTTCGATGAAACGGTGGTGCACGGTCTGGAGAATGCCCCGCAGGCCTTCATCGACATGCTCGGCGGTGCCAACACCGGGAAAATGGTCGTGGCCCTCGACCGAGGGGCTACCCGTTGGTAACAAGTTTCCAACAATGCGCCAGGGTTCGTGCGCCCGGCTACCGGTGGGGGGCCGGTGAGGTTAGGGTAATGTCATCATCGCGCCTGCGCGCCACGTATACCAGTGAAAGAAGAATTCCGGTTAATGGTGTTTCGCACCATGACCAACGGACGCTCATTGACACTCTAGCCGTGGGGCACACATCATTTCTGGAGGAACATTGAAGGATTCAACGCTGAAGGATTCAACCCCGAAGGATTCAACGCCGAAGAATTCACTGCGAAGCGCTGTGAAGCGCGGCGCCACCGTGGCGACCATTACCCTGGGGGCAACGGCGCTCCTGCTGAGCGGCTGTGGTGCGGCGCCGTCGTCGTCCGGCAATTCAAGCAGCGGAGCCGCGGCCAGCAACTACCTTGGCTGCATGGTTTCCGACTCCGGCGGCTTCGACGACAAGTCGTTCAACCAGTCAGGCTACGAGGGCCTGCAGAAGGCCGTCACGGATCTGGGTATCCAGGAGAAGCACGTCCAGTCCAAGGCGGACACGGACTACGATCCCAACCTGCGCTCCATGGTCCAGGCAGGCTGCAAGCTTACGGTCACCGTAGGCTTCCTGCTCGGCGACGCGACCAAGTCCATCGCGACGGCGAACCCGAACAGCCACTTCGCCATCATTGACTACAACGACCCGACGTTCCCCAAGAATGTCAAGCCGATTGTCTACGACACGGCCCAGGCCGCCTTCCTCGCCGGCTACCTGGCCGCGGGCACAAGCAAGACCGGCAAGGTTGCCACCTTCGGGGGGATCAACATTCCGACGGTCACCATCTTCATGGACGGTTTTGCCGACGGGGTGAAGTACTACAACCAGAAGAAGGGCAAGAACGTCCAGCTGTTGGGTTGGGACAAGGCCAAGCAGGACGGCACGTTTGTCGGCGACTTCAAGCAGGTGGACAAGGGTAAGGTCCTGACCCAGGGCTTCCTGGACCAGGGCGCGGACGTTGTGCTGCCCGTCGCGGGTCCGGTGGGCTCAGGTGCCGGCAGCGCCATCATGGAGGCCAAGGCGAAGGGAACCGACGCCAAACTGATCTGGGTTGACTCGGACGGTTACCTGACGGCTCCGGACTACAAGTCCGTGATCCTGTCCTCCGTGCAAAAGACCATGGCCAGTGCCGTGGAGACGGTGCTCAAGGATGACAAGGACGGCAAGTTCGACGCCACCCCTTATGTCGGCACCCTTGCCAATGGCGGCGTCGCGCTGGCTCCGTTCCACGATCTGGATTCCGCCGTTCCGGCAGATCTGAAGAGTGAGCTGGACCAGCTGAAGAAGGACATCATCTCCGGCACGATCAAGGTCGAGTCGAAGTCCAGCCCGACGAAGTAGCCAGGTAAACCGGGCGCGCTGCCCTTCCGCCGTTACCGCGGCCGGAGGGCGGCGCGCTGCATTTGGAGATTCATCCATAGAGAGATTGGTTAGGGTTTTGAAACTCGAACTGAAGGGGATCACGAAGCGATTCGGATCCCTGGTGGCCAACGACCACATAGACCTGGTGGTGGAGCCGGGCCAGGTCCACTGCCTGCTGGGGGAGAACGGCGCGGGGAAATCCACCCTGATGAACGTCCTCTACGGTCTTTATGACCCCACCGCGGGGGAGATCCTGGTGGACGGCCGGCCCGTGGTCTTCAAGGGTCCCGGTGACGCCATGGCCGCCGGAATCGGCATGGTCCACCAGCACTTCATGCTGATCCCGGTCTTTACGGTGGCCGAAAACGTCGCGCTGGGCAATGAAGCCACCAAAGCCGGCGGCCTGCTGAACCTGGATGAGACGCGCCGGAAGATCCGGGCCATCTCCGACCAGTACGGCTTCGATGTCGATCCCGACGCCCTGGTCGAAGACCTTCCGGTCGGCGTGCAGCAGCGCGTGGAAATCATCAAGGCGCTGGTCCGCGACGCCGAGGTGCTGATCCTGGATGAGCCCACCGCCGTGCTCACTCCGCAGGAGACCGATGAGCTGCTGGATATCATCCGCCAGCTCAAGGCGGACGGCAAATCCATCGTTTTCATTTCGCATAAGCTGCGTGAGGTCAGGGAAATCTCGGACATCATCACGGTGATCCGCCGCGGCAAGGTCGTCGGGCAGGCGGATCCGTCAGCGTCCACCACCGAACTCGCGTCGGCGATGGTGGGCCGCGCCGTCGACCTGACCCTGGACAAGGCGCCGGCGCAGCCCGGAGACATCGCGTTCAAGGTCCGCCATCTGAGCGTCATTGACCACAACGGACAGCGCGTCGTGGACGATCTGTCCTTTGACATTGCCAAGGGCGAGGTGCTGGCCATCGCCGGAGTGCAGGGCAACGGCCAGACCGAGCTCACCGAGGCCATTCTGGGCATCCAGCCCCATGCCTCGGGATCCATCCGACTGGAGGGCAGGGAGCTGCTGGGCAGGAGCGTCAAGCATGTGCTGGCCTCCGGCATCGGGTTTGTCCCGGAGGACCGGCAGACGGACGGACTCGTCGGGCCGTTCTCGATTTCCGAGAACATGATCCTGGACCTTTACGACCGGGCCCCGTTTGCCAAGGGTCTGGGCATGAAGCTGGCCGTCATAGAGCAGAACGCGAAGAGCAAGGTCGAGGAATTCGACGTCCGTACCCCCTCCGTGGCGTCCCCCGTCGGGACCCTTTCCGGCGGCAACCAGCAAAAGGTGGTGCTGGCGCGGGAGCTGTCCCGGCCGCTGCGCCTCCTGATCGCCTCCCAGCCCACCCGCGGGCTTGACGTGGGCTCCATAGAGTTTGTGCACAAGCGGATCATCGCGGAACGCGACCAGGGGACGGCCGTGATGATCGTTTCCACCGAGCTCGATGAGGTGGCGGCGCTGGCCGACCGGATTGCGGTTCTTTACCGCGGCAGGCTGGTGGGGATTGTCCCCGCGGACACCTCCCGGGGCGTCCTGGGACTGATGATGGCCGGGATCCCGGCCGACGAAAGCACGGCCACTGCGGCCGCGGCCACTGCGGGCGCGGCGGCGGCCGGCACCGAAGGAGACACCCATGTCTGAGCCTGAAACCCCGCTGCAGGCTGTCGCCGCGGACGTCATCCTTGAAACAGCGGGCGGCCACATGGCGCCCCCGCCCGTCCCACCCGCGCACCCGAGAGGGCAGCCGCCACACGGCGAAGCCGAGTCCGTGCTGCGTCAGATCTTCACCGGTAACGCGATGGTGTCCGTCCTGTCGGTGCTCCTGGCCATTGTGCTCGGCGGCATCCTGATGGCGGTGACCAATCCCAAGGTCGCGGCGACCGCCGGTTACTTTTTCGCCCGCCCGGCGGATCTGCTGGTCGAGGTTTTCCGGCCCTACGTTGCCCTGGTCCAGGGCTCCATCTTCAACTGGGCCGGCGTTGACTTTGCTGCCAGGATGTATCCCATTACGGAAACCCTGACGGTTTCCACCCCGCTGATCTGTGCCGGCCTGGGCGTCGCACTGGCCTTTCGTGCCGGCCTGTTCAATATCGGCGCCCAGGGCCAGATCATCTTCGGCGCGCTGTTCGGCGCCTATGTTGGCTTCGCCTGGCACCTGCCCGTGGTCGTGCACCTGCTGGTGGTGATCATTGCCGGGTTTGTGGGCGGGGCCATCTGGGGTGGCGTCGTCGGCCTGCTGAAGGCCAAGACCGGTGCCCACGAGGTGATTGTCACGATCATGCTCAACTACATCGCCAGCTTCCTGCTGCTCTTCCTGCTCACCACGCCGGCCTTCCAGCGGAAGGGCTCAACCAACCCGATTTCGCCCTTCCTGGACCAGAGTGCCCTGTTCCCGGAGCTGCTGGGTCCGCAGTTCCGGCTGCACGCCGGATTCATCGCCGCCATCCTGGCCACCGGCTTTGTCTGGTGGTTGCTGAACCGTTCCACGATCGGCTTCGAGTTCCGCGCCGTCGGGGCCAACCCGAGCGCCGCCCGGACGGCGGGCATCAACGTCTCGCGCAGCACCATCCTGGTGATGGCCATCGCCGGCGCGCTCTCCGGCCTGGCGGGAATCGCCCAGGTCTCCGGAACCGAGAAGTACCTCTCCGGCGGAGTGGCGGCCTCCATCGGTTTCGACGCGATCACCGTTGCGCTGCTGGGGCGTTCGACGCCGTGGGGGACTTTCTTTGCCGGCCTGCTCTTTGGCGCCTTCCGCGCCGGGGGTGTGGCCATGCAGACGCAGACCCAGACACCTATCGATATTGTCCTGGTCATCCAGTCCCTGATCGTGCTGTTCATCGCCGCGCCGCCCATGGTGCGGGCCATTTTCGGGCTCAACCCCCGCAGGAAGAAACCGAAGAAGAACGATGCGGCCGGAAGTGCCGGCGGCCCGGACGGCGGCCTCAAGAGCAGAGCGGTGGCAGCATCATGAATCCCCAGACACAAAAGCCCGGCGGGCGTAACTCCACAGGCCAGACCCGCACCGGGCCGACTGGCACAGCTACGGCGGTGAAGGACGAGCTCACCGGCACCGGGCCCGGCTCCGCCAAACCGGGCTCCGCGCTGGTCAGCTGGAAGGCCGGGATCGGACTGGGTCTGCTGGCACTGCTCGCGACCTACCTGTTCGGGTTCCTCGCCAACGGCAAGACGGCGGGATTCCGGATCGCCGAGACGCAGAATCCCGACGCTTCCACGGTCGCGGCGTGGGTAACCCTGGTGGTGGCGCTGATTGCCGCCGCCGGGCTGGCCTACCTGTGGTACAGCCGCCGCCGGCATGGCGGCAGCGTCCAGGGCTGGGTCCCGGCGGCGACCGTTGCCGCCGTCGTCGTCTTGGGGCTGGCCGCGCTGGGAGCGAGCCGGGTCCAAAAGATCACCGTCCCCTCGCTGGCTCTGGGCTGGGCCTGTTCCGCGATTCTGCTTGCGCTGGCCGCGTATTCCGTCTACCTCACGGTCGCGTCGCACAAGACGCCGGGTTGGGTGGGTGGCTTCTTCGCTGTGACGTTCCTGGTCGGGTTCCTGATCTGGATCGTCGCCGGCGGCAGGGATACGGAGCCGTCGATTTCGTTGGCGGGGCTGATTGCCGGCGCCGTGACCCTCTCGGTCCCCCTGGTTTTCGGCTCCCTCTCCGGGGTCCTCTGCGAACGCGTGGGCGTGGTCAACATTGCCATCGAAGGCCAACTGCTGCTGGGTGCGTTCTCCGCCGCGGTGGTGGCCACCATCACCGGAAACGTCTACATCGGCCTGATCTCCGCGGCCGTGGCGGGAGCGCTGGTCTCCCTGGTGCTGGCCGTGGTGGGCATCAGGTACCTGGTCAACCAGATCATCGTCGGCGTGGTGCTGAACGTGCTGATCAGCGGTCTCACGAGCTTCCTGTTCTCCACCCTGCTCACCGCGAACCCGGACCAGCTGAACAAGCCCGGCCGATTGCCCCCGGTGGACATTCCGTTCCTGGCCGACATCCCGATCATCGGACCGATCCTGTTCCACCAGTCGCTGGTCGGTTACCTGATGTACCTAGCCGTTATTGTCGTCTACGTTGGACTGTTCCACACGAAATGGGGCCTGCGCGTGCGTGCGGTAGGCGAGCATCCGCAGGCCGCGGATACGGTGGGCATCAATGTGAACCGCACCCGTTTCATCAACGTGCTGATCGGCGGCGCCGTTGCCGGCATTGGCGGCTCATTCTTCACGCTCGTCTCGGTGGATGCCTTCAGTAAGGACATGTCCGGGGGGCGAGGCTACATTGCGCTGGCTGCCCTGATCTTTGGCCGCTGGAATCCGATCGGGGCGTTCCTGGCTTCGCTGCTGTTCGGTTTCGCGGACAATCTGCAGAGCATCATCACCATCATCGGCTCGCCGGTGCCCAGCCAGTTCATGGCGATGCTTCCATACGCGCTGACCGTGATTGCGGTGGCCGGGCTGGTGGGCCGTTCGCGGCCACCGGCCGCGGACGGCATACCGTACGTCAAGGGCTGAGCCGTGGTTTCACAGCAAGGGCCGGCCGGCCCGCACCCGGTCGGGATCGACTGGGACGTCCTGGCCGCGGCGGCGCGGGAGGCCATGGGCCGCGCCTACGCCCCGTATTCGAGGTTCCCGGTGGGCGCCGCGGCGTTGACGGAGGACGGACGCATCGTCTCCGGCTGCAATGTGGAAAACGCCAGTTACGGCCTCACGTTGTGCGCCGAATGCACCATGGTGGGCAATCTGCAGCTGACCGGCGGCGGCCGGCTGGCGGCCTTCTGCTGCGTTGATGCCCATGGAAAGGTGCTGATGCCGTGTGGACGCTGCCGGCAGCTGCTCTATGAGTTCCGGGCTCCGGGCATGCTGCTGATGACCACCCAAGGAATCAGGACCATGGACCAGGTGCTGCCCGACGCCTTCGGACCCCAAGACCTGGAACTAAACGACCCGGAACCCCGAGACCTGGAACCCCATGACCCGGAACCCC
>JALYYI010000202.1 GCA_030946705.1 Actinomycetota bacterium
GACAGTCCCTGTCCGCGGCGCCCTTGTCGGTTCAGCCCGAAGTTACGTCGGTTCAGCCGTCCTCACCGCGCAGGGGTGCCAGCGCGAATTCGCGCATTCCCTGATCGAAGCCGATCAGGGGGTGCCATCCCAGCTCGCTCTTGATCAGCTCGGAGGACGCCGTGATGTGCCGCACATCGCCCAGACGGAATTGACCGGTCACCTCGGGGGCCGGGCCGCCGGCGAAGCGGCTCAGCGCGTCGGCCACCTCGCCAATGGTCCGCGGCTCATCCGCGCCGACGTTGTAGGCCCGGAAGCTGCCGGGGGCACCGGCCTGCAGGGCCTCCAGGGACCGGATGTTGGCGGCGGCGATGTCGTGCACGTGAATGAAGCTGCGCCGCTGCCTGCCGTCTTCAAATACCTGGGGGGATTCGCCACGGGCGAGGGCGGAACGAAACAGCGAGGCCACCCCGGCATAGGGGGTGTTCTTGGGCATCCGGGGCCCATAGACGTTGTGGTAGCGCAGCGCGATGGCAACACCGTCCACCGCCCGCGCCCAGGAGGAGGCCAGATGCTCCTGGCAGAGCTTGGAGGCCGCATACACGTTCCGTGGGTCCAGCCGGGCAGCCTCGGTGACCATTGCCGGAATCAGCAGCGCTCCGGTCTCGGGATTCCGGGGGTCGAAAATTCCCGACTCAAGGTCCGGCACGCGCCGCGGGCCGGGCTGCATCAGCCGACCAGACGCCGGGTCCAGGTACAGACCCTCCCCGTAAACCACCATCGACGAGGCCAGGACAAGTTTCCTGGTGCCGGCTTCCTCCATGGCCGCCAGCAGCACGGCCGTCGCGAAGTCGTTGTTGCGCACATAGTCCGGGGCGTCGGCGAAACTCACCCCCAACCCCACCTTCGCGCTCTGATGGCTTACCGCCTCGATTCCGGCCAGGGCCTCCCGCAGGACCACCGGATCGGCGCTGTCGCCGACAATCAGCTCAACGCGTGGGTCGGTCCGCGGCGGCTGCGAATGGACCAGCGGATCCAGGGAGTCCAGCACCCGCACCTGCCAGCCTTTCCCCAGTGCGGCATCGACGATGGCGGAACCGATGAAGCCGGCCCCGCCGGTGACCAGCAGTCTCACCGGCGCCCCGCTGCCGCGGCGGTGGACTGGTCCATGACGGTCCCGACCGCTGCCGGATCCATCTGCTGCGGCGGCCGGTAGCCGTCGTCGAGCGTCGTGATGATGGATTCGATGACGTTCATAATCTGGGGTTGGGCGGCTTTGAGACGCTCGAACACCGCTTCCGCGGTGACCGGGTCGGTCCCGTCGTGGCCGGTGTCCGAGTCCGTCACATAGGCAAGATTAGCGAAGCCCATGTTGAGTTCCGCGGCCAGGACCGGCTCGGGATACTGGGTCATGCTGATGATGTCCGCGCCGGCCGCGGCGTACCAGGACGACTCGGCGCGGGTGGAAAAACGCGGCCCGTTGATGACCACGACCGTCCCCTTATCGCGGAAGGGAAGAGCCTGTGCCGTGAGTGCACGGTGCAGGTGTTCGCGCAGTTCGGAGGAAAACGGCACCGAAGCGGGCAGATGATGGACCCCGGTGGGAAGCTCGCCGTCAAAATAAGTGTCGTGGCGGCCCCAGGTGCGATCGATGAGCTGATCTGTCACCACGAATGTTCCGGGTCCGTACCCGGGCCGCAGCCCACCGACCGCGGAGGACGCGATCACCGCCTCGATGCCGAGGCTCTTGAGCGCCCAGAAATTCGCCCGGTAATTGATCCGCTGAGGCGGCAGCGCATGATTAGCGCCATGGCGGGCAAGGAAGGCGACGCTGCGTCCGGCCACCGTGGCCAGCGTGACCGGGCCCGAGGTGGAACCGTAAGGGGTCTCGGGAGTCAGAATGTCCTGGACTTCGGCACCAGGGAGACGGTCCGTCCCGGAACCGCCGATAATGCCGATGCGCGCCGGAGCCGATTTTCCAGGCTGTAGTTTCATACTCTTATCCTGCCATCTGTGAGGGGGTCCGCCAGTGCCTGGCGCGCGCGCTCCAGATGGGCCGCACGCCGTCGCCGCCACGCGCCGATGGCAATGGCCGCCGCGGCGGCCAACAGGCTCGCGCGGTTGATCCGGCCGCTGACCAGCGGGTCCCCGGGCAGCAGGTAAATGATGTTCAGGGCGATGATCACCCCGGTGTACTCCCAGCGCTGGCTCAGCACGAGGAAGGGAAGCAGCATGAGCGCGTACCAGGGGTAATTCGGGCTGACGATCAGCAGCGTCAGACCAATCACGACGGTCTGGTTGGCCCAGAGGTTCTCCCGGGTGGTCGTGCGCAGAACCCTCAGCGCCACCAGTGCCAGGACCGCCGCGCTGAGGACCATGGGCCAGGGGCCGCCGGAGACGAACTGGGCCAGCGCGAACCGCACGCCGACATGGGAGCTGTAGCCCTCTTCCTTGAGGTATCCGGGAAGATAGCCGATCACGGCCCAGCCCGCCGTCAGGACGTAAGGCAGGTACAGCAGGGCGAAGGTGCCCAGCGCGCTGAGGATGAATCGAACCGGCCGCCGGAAGAGCAGGGCAGGGGCGGCGATGGCGGGTATGAGTTTGGTGGCGACCGCAGCCCCAAACATGATGCCTGAACGCAGGGGTTTTCCCGCGGTGAGCAGCAGGCCGGACGCCAGCAGCAGGGCGCCCCCCAACAGGTCGACATGGGCATTGTTCACCCCTTCCAGCAGCACCAGCGGGCTCCAGGCCCACGCCGCGGCCAGGTAGCGCGGCAGGCCAAGGCGCGGCAATGCCCTGAGCAGCATGAGCGTCACCACCAAACTGATCAGCAGCCCGGCGAGCTGGAATGCCGGGTAACCGAAAGTATCGGGAACCACCAAACGGACCCCGGCAAAATACAGCTCCGCTGTGGGAGGGTAGATGGTCGGCACATTCGGACGGTTGATGGCCGTGCACAGCGGCGTGCCGGACGGGAATCCCCGGGTGGCCACCGGCGCCGTCGCGAACAGGTCGCCAGGGCATTCCGGCTTGCCGCCGGTGTCCGTGCTGCCCGCGGCGAACAGCCACGGCGGCCGGATCCCGGAGAGCGCTTCGTCCAGCGGTACATGCGCGTACGGGGACACCCCGGCCTTTTGAACGATGCCGTCCCAGGCATAGCGTGCCGAATCGTTGCTGGTACTGGGCGGTGCGCTGAGCGCGGCCAGGCCCAGCAGCAGGGACCCGGCGACAATGACGGCGCCAACCCGAGCCGGCCTGATGCTGCGCACCGTGCGGACAGCGGCGGCCAGCAGCGGCCACGAAATCAGGGAGCCGGCCAGGGCAGCGACGGTGATCGCGTTGTCCGGCTTTACCGACCACCAGAGCACGCCGGCCATCACCAGCAGCAGGACCGTCAGCAGCAGAGCCCCGCCGGAGAGCCTGACCCGGGGTAGGGCAGACCCCTGGCTGGCGGTATCGTCGGTAGCGTCCACCTTGACGATTGTTCCCTGTCCGGAGTGGCTTTTCGATCGGCGCCGGCCGATCGTTCGCTTTTGGTAAGAAACAGCGCCTCCTTATTGATTCCGATGGTGGTGTGATCTAAGTATGCATAAGCTCACCGATGCGTTGGCGGCCAGGTTTTCCTCCCCCGTGCGCAGTACGCGGCTCACCGTGGTGCTGGGGCGCTGGCTGGGTCTGAGCTTCACGGTCTGCTTCGCCACCGGATTGTTCAGCCATGGTCTCCAGAATCCGCCATCCTGGATGTTTTTCCCCACCCGGCCCGTCTGGATCTATCAGCTGACCCAGGGCATCCACATAACGGCAGGCATTGCCTCGATTCCGCTGCTGCTGGCAAAACTGTGGTCGGTCTATCCCGAACTTTTGAAGTGGCCGCCGGTCAGGTCGGTGCTCCACGCCCTGGAACGGGGCTCCATCGCGCTGTTCGTCGCGGCGTCGCTGGTGGAGGTGGTGACCGGGCTGATCAACACCTACAAGTGGTATCCGTGGCCGTTCCCCTTCCGCGAGACGCATTACTGGCTCTCCTGGGTGATCTGGGGCTCCCTGCTGCTGCACATCGGCGTGAAGCTCCCGCTGATCCTTGAGAATTGGCGCAACGAGAACTGGCGCAACCGGAAGTCCGCGTCCGGGGCGGCGGATCTGCCGGCGACGGACGACGACGGCGGGCCGGCACGGCCGCAGGCCGCCGGGGCAGGGCGCTGGTCGCGCCGGGGATTCCTTGGCGCCGTCGGCGTCACCACCGGCGTCGTCGTCCTCACCACCGGCGGCCAGTCCTTCTCCTGGCTGAACGCCGCCAATATCTTCGCTCCGCGGAGGATGGGCACGGGTCCGCAAAGCGTGCCGGTGAACCGGACCGCAGCCGATGCCAAGGTGGCGCCCGGAGCGCAGGCGCCGGACTGGGCGCTGCGCATCAGCTACCGGGACCAGCACCGCACCTATCGTCCGGAACACCTTCGGGCGCTGCCCCAGCACGAATACGAGCTGCCGATAGCCTGTGTGGAGGGCTGGAGCCAGACCGCGCGTTGGCGCGGCGTGCGGGTGCAGGACCTTGTCCACGCCATGGGTGCCCCGGGGGACTCGGATCTGCGCGTGACCAGTCTGGAACCGGAGGGGGCCTACCGGCTCATGACGATGCCCGCCGTGTACGTCCAGGACGAGCGAACGCTGGTGGCCCTGGAGCTCAACGGTGAGGTTCTGGACCTCGATCATGGCTATCCTGCCCGAATCATTGCCCCGGGACGTCCCGGTGTGCTGCAAACCAAGTGGCTTCAAAGTCTGGAGATCCTGTGAGAACGGCCAGCACACGCCACGGTCTCAGAACGGTCCGGATCGGCCTGGGCCTGTTGGGCACCGGGATGATCGGCTATGGGGTTCTTGGTCTGCCCACCCAGCTTGGGATTGCGCAGCTGGTGGGACTGCTGACCTGGATGGCCCTTGCGGTCCTGCTGCACGATGGTGTCCTGGTGTCGCTGACCACCCTGGCGGGATTCGGCCTGAGGCGGCTCACCTTCGGTCTCCGGAACAGGTCGGCAGCGATGCTCCGGGCGGCCCTGATGATCGGCGCCGTCGTCACCGGACTGGTCGCGGTCATGCTCAAGGCCCAATCGGTGGCGCGCAACACCAGCGTGCTCGAAGATAACTACGCCGCGAGCCTGGCCTGGTTCTGGCTGGTGCTGGCCATCGTCACGACCCTGTCCATCTATCTGGTCGAGAGCGCCGCCGCCCGGCGCACCAGGCGGCAGAACACCCGTCCCTGAATCCGCTGCGTGAGCGCCAGCTGCCAATCCGTGCGCTCCGCATAGGCCGCCAGGGCCTCCCGACCCACGCGCGCCCAGCCGAACGGCTCACTGAGGTTCCCCGCGTCGTCCTCCATGACGGCCTGGAAAGCTGTGTCGGCGTCGTCGTCGGGATCAGCTTCCACCAGCAGGGTTCCGTCCGGTGCGAGGAGTTGAGCGCACCGCCGGAGCAGGGCACCGACGTTGCCGCCGATTCCTATGTTGGCGTCCAGCAACACCCCTGACCGCCACCGCCCTTCCTGGGGGACGGGGGCAAAAACGGATTGGTGCAGGGCCCGCGTTCCGCGGTTGAGTGCCTTTTCGACGGCCTGGGCGCTGGTGTCCAGGCCGAGCGACGGTATCCCCAAGGTCTGGGCTGCAGCCAGCAGACGGCCGGGTCCGCAACCGATGTCAAGCAGTGGACCCGCGAGGGCACCCAGCAGCGTCTGCTCAAGCGGGGTGGCCGGCGAGCACCAGGTCTGCACGTCGAAAACGACCCTTGCCTGCGGGGATCCGCCGTCCAGCGGCCTGAGCATCAGCGACCCCCTGCCGCGCTTCAAGGCCCGGGCATAGGGTTCGGCCGAGCCCTGGCCAAAAAGGGCAGCGATATTCATAGTTGACTGCCCTGCAGGACCACGTCAGCAAGGACGTCGACGGCGGCGGCGAACGCGGTCCCGGGCGTTTGGGCCGCGACGGACACCGCATCGGCGAACGTATCAACGTCGCTCAGGCGGGGCAGCATCCCGACGTGGAGCCCGGCATCGACCAATCGGCCCAGCTGGTCCGAGCCCGTGGTTTCCGTCGACATTGGAACCCCCCGAATAAGATCTCCGCGTGGTTCGCGCATCGCCAGGGCCCAGAAACCGCCGTCCGTGGCCGTCCCCAGCCATGCATCATGAACCGGTGCCGCGGTGGCCCAATCGTCCAGAAGCTGATCAAGATGGCCGCCGTTCAGCTGCGGGGTGTCCATGCCTACGATCAGCAACGGCCCATTCGAGAGCTCACAAATGGCGGCCAGCCGCTGGTCCAAGCCACCCGACACCTGCGGGACAACCACGAATCCAGCCGCGTCCCGCTCGCGGGGTGTTCCGTCCATCACCAGGAGCCGGCGGTGCACGGGGAGCCGCCGGACGGTCTCCAGGGTCTGGCTCAGGCTGATTTGGGCCAAGGCGGCGGCCTGGTCCGGCGTCAGGGGTGGGCAAAGCCGGGTCTTCACCCTGCCGGGATGACATTCTTTGGCGATGACCGCCACGTTCAGATGCATTTTGCTGTTCACTCTTAGTCTTCGGTGCCGCCGGCCCCTTGGACCGGTCCTCTCGCGGAAAGGCGCCGGGCACTCGTGAGCTGGGCGGACATGTCCATGACGGCGATGATGGTACCCCGAACGGTACCGGTGACCTTGGACTTTCCCGAACGGGGAGAGTAGACGATCGGCTGTTCGGCAATCCGCCAGCCCGCCGAGCTGGCCTTGAGGAACATTTCAAGCGGGTAGCCGCTGCGCCTGTCCTTGAGCTCCAGCGAAACCAGGGCCGCCCGGCTGGCCGCCCGCATGGGACCCAGATCGCTGATTTTTTCCCCGGTCAGGCGCCGCAGCCGCCACGCCAACAGGTAATTGGCGATCCGGGCGTGGACGGGCCAGGAACCCGGCAACGGTTGCCGGCTGCCCAGGACCAGATCGGCTCTGCCGGACAGTACTGGTGCCAGCAGCGAAGGCAGCTGAGCCGGATCCATTGATCCATCACAGTCACAGAAGGCCACGTAATCGGCGGTCGCAGCCATCAGACCCGCATGCGCGGCCGCACCGAAACCGCGGGCGTCCTCCCGCACCACCACGGCACCCAATTCGGCGGCCAGCTCCGCAGATCCGTCGGTTGAACCGTTGTCCACCACGATCGCCCGGTAGCCCCCGGGGATCCGTGAGAGAACCCAGGGCACCGCGCCGCTTTCGTTCAGGCACGGCAAAACAACATCGACGCTGACCTCGGATTCATCCACAGTTAGACGTTATGTCCTCGCACCCCTGCCGACAGCCGTCAAACCTTACGAAAGCCGGACGGTCCCTCTTCGCGGGCCCGCCGCAGCCCAATTGGCGCCGACGCCGCCGCCGTCGGGCTTTGAGACAGGGCGCATACTGATAAGCACCGGAGGGTCATAGCCAATCGCAACCCACCACCGGCCAGCCGTCAGATTCCCAGAAATGAGCGTTCTATGTTTAGCCACCCGGCCGTGATTCTCTTTGATGTCAACGAAACTCTTTCCGACCTGACTCCGATGGCTGGAAGGTTCGCCGAGACCGGCGCGCCGGATTTTCTGGCCAGGGTATGGTTCGCCGGGGTCTTACGGGACGGTTTTGCCCTGGCGGCGGCCGGAAGCAGCGAAAAATTCGCGTTCATCGCCACCGAGTTACTCACCGGGACGCTGGCGGGGATGCCTTTGAACCGGCCCATCGGGGAGGCCGTGGAGCACATCATGGGCGGCTTCGCGGGCCTGTCGCTGCATCCTGACGTCGTCGGCGGCGTGCGTGCGCTCAAGGAGGCCGGATTGCGGCTGGCCACCCTCACCAACGGATCCACCCACCTGGCCGAGCGGCTGTTTTCCGACGCCGGCATCGAGGATGATTTCGAGCACCTGATATCCGTCGAGGACGGCCCGGGTTGGAAGCCGCTGAAGGGTGCCTATGGCTACGCTGCCCAGGTGTGCGAAGTGCAGCCGGCGCAGATGCTGCTGGTCGCCGTCCACCCCTGGGACATTCACGGCGCAGCGCGTGCCGGCCTGGCCACCGCCTGGCTTAACCGCAGCGGCATCCCTTATCCGCGATACTTCCAGGCACCCGATGTCACCGTCAGCTCCCTGAGCGGACTCACGCCACTTGTGATGGATCTCTAACCAATACTCAGCGTTGATATACGGCGGCGCTGAGATATTTCAGCCCCGAGTCCACCAGCAGAGTGGCGATCCTGGCGGTTGGGCCGAGGCGTTGTCCGACCTGTATTGCCGCGAGGACATTGGCGCCGGAGGACGTTCCGGCGAACAAGCCCTCCTCCCGGGCCAGGCGCCTGGCCATCTCCTTCGCGCCGGCGGTGGAGATCGGAACGATCTCGTCCGCCAGGGCGGGGTCCCACATCGGCGGCAGGTAGCCGATGCCGATGCCTTCGATGCGGTGGGCCCCCGGTTGGCCGCCGGAGAGCACCGCGGACTCGGCCGGTTCAACCGCAATGACCGTAATTCCCGGGTTGTGGCGCTTCAGCGGCGCCGTCGCGCCCCGCAGCGAGGCTGCCGTGCCGATTGACTGGACGAACGCATCGACCCGCCCGCCGGACTGCTCCCAGATCTCCTCGCCCATCGGGTGGTAGCCGGCGATGCTGTCGGCATTGTTGAGCTGATCGGTCCAGTAGCTGCGCGGCTGCCGGTTGAACTCCTTGGCTTTCTCGATCATGCGCAGGATGAGCGGCTGGTGATCAGTCCTCCCTCACTGGGGATGAGAGATAGTTCGGCGCCGAAGGCCGCCATCTGGGTCAGCTCTTCCTCGCTGAACGCATCCGAGCTGACAATCCGAAGGCGTTTACCCTTCGCCACGCAGACCCGAGCGAGAGAAGCGCTCAACCTTGACGAAGATCTCCGCGCACCCAGACGGCACGACCCTGCGCAGCCGCACCAGCGGGGTGTTTCCGATCATTTCCAGTACGTTGCTGCCGATGCCCGTCATCCAACCGTCCTCTCGACGTCTTCACTCACACGGCTGGGGCGAAGATCCCGTTCGTAGACCTGTCCGATCAGGTCGACGCCGAAGCTGTGGTGTGGCTCCTCGCTGGTGAGCGCGAACCCGCGGCGCAGATAGATGCCCCGGGCGGCGGTCAAGGGGTCGTTGGTCCACAGCTGCATCCGCGCGTATCCGGCCTCGCGGGCGAACGCCACGCAGGTGTCCACGAGCCGCCCGCCCAGGCCCTGGCCGCGTCCGGCGGGCTGTACGAGCAGGATCCGCAGTTTGGCGGTGTTGTCGTCCTCGGCGACGCAGAATACGCAACCGACCCGGACGCCGCCGAGTTCTGCGATCCACGCCATTTCTCGGACCGGGTCGTGCTCCGAGGCGTAGTCGGCGACGATCCTGGCCACCAGCGCCTCGAAGGTGGCGTCCCAGCCGAACTCTGCGCTGTATAGCTCGCCGTGGGCCATCACTACCCAGCCCAGATCGCCCGGCCGACCCAGCGGGCGGATGACGGCTCGCGCCTGATTCGCCTCGACCACCATGGCCTCCTCCGCCGTCCATTTACCGACACGATTGTTACTGACACAAATGTTACTGACACGATTGTTTACTGACACGATTGTTACTGACACGATTGTTTCAGTCGTGTCAGACTATACCCATGAAAGCAGCGGACTCAACCCCCTCGGCCCGGCACACCGAGCTGCTTGAGCTGGCCTACGGGTATGCCCTTGAGCACGGCCTGGCAGACCTGTCGCTTCGTCCGCTCGCCAGCGCCATCGGGTCCAGCCCGCGGGTACTGCTGTATCTGTTCGGCAGCAAGGACGGGCTGGTTCGTGCGCTGCTGGCTCAGGCACGCGCCGAAGAACTCGGCCTGCTGGAGCGCATCGACAGTGGTCCGGGTGGCCTCAATGCCGTCGCCGAACGCATCTGGTCCTGGCTTTCCGCCGAGGAACACCGTGCGCTGCTTACCCTCTGGGTCGAGGGCTACGCCCGATCCCTGATCGATCCCCAGGGGGCATGGGCGAACTTCGCCCGTGAAACCGTGCGGGACTGGCTGACCATGCTGGCAAACGCTCAGCCGGAAGCGGATCGCGACGCCCCGGCAGCACAGGCGCAACGGACCGCCGTGCTCGCGGTCCTTCGCGGGGCGCTGCTTGACCTATTGGCCACCGGCGACGTCGAACGCACCACCGCCGCAGTTCACCAGCAGCTCGCAAACCGGCCGCCGCTGCTTCGCTGAGCGGTTGCCTCTAGCCTCCGCTGGTGTCGGAGTGGCTTGTGAAAAGGTGAAATATCCAACTGTAAGATTTTGACGTGCAGCGCAATTGGAAGTGGTTCCGAAACCGTTGGAGCCGCGCTCAGCACGACAATCGGTGGATCTCCGGAGATCGCGTTGGCTGGGGTCTGTTCCCAGTCAGGGTGTTGGTTTGGCCGTCGCGATCGTCTCACCCCCGGCGGCGTCGATTACTCTTCTGGTCCCGAGCGGGGCCTTCAGCGTGAGGGTGACGTCTTGGTTCTTGGCTACCTGACAGCTACTCGAGGAATCCGGCGCTCTGGACACGGTGATGGTGACGGTAACGGAGTCGACCTGTTCCTTGGCTTCTGCGGACTTGAGCGTATCGCACGCACCGTAACCGGTAGTGACGGTGATCGAGTTCGATGTCTGGTCGGTCCGATAGTTGAAAAGCAGCGCAATGTAGTCGCCCGGGCTGTTCGGGGGAAGGGTACCGGTTGGGCTCGGCTGCGGTGGGGGTGCGCACCCACCAGCCATAAGCCTTATCAGGAGCCCTACTCCCACGCGCGACCCTAGCCGGATCATAAGGTGTGCAGCCATCCTGGATAACCCCAGTATGCGTCCCAGATGGCGCCGTAGATCTCGATACAGCCACCGCCACCACCACTCCGGACGCTGTATGTAAAGTTCCCACGTGCCGCCTCGATCCATGGCCACCCGACAGTGCAACCGCCGACGGACGGGAGCGTTGATATTCGCCCCACCCCAAAAGGGGGACACGTCATAGTTTCTGCTTTGAGGCTTGACGATCGGCGGGTCAGCCACGACGACGACTTCGATGGCGGAGGATCGTACGTCGCGGCCAGCGAGGACAGAAAGGTCGACCCGATCGCCTTATCCATGATTTTCTGCAGGTACTTGCGGCTATGCGTGATTGTGGCTGCCCGATGCAGCCGAAACGGCGCGACAACTACGGGAACGACCGCTTTCCGGATCCTCAGGATGTTCCCCCAACTTCATTGTTTTATCGAATCGGTGTGGGCAGTCTCGTGTAGCCAAGACGGGTTGTCAATGGGCTGAGTTGGAAGGGTCAACAGACTTTGCCCTGGTCGTCGTCGTCCTTGCCGTCCAGGTGGTGACGCCGACATCTTCGAAATGAAGGCACCGAAGAGGAAGTTCACCTCGTTGGCGACGTCGAACTGGTCATGGGCGCCGATCAGCCCTGCGGCGGTGAAACTGGCATCGAGGCTGAGCTCGGGTCGGGACACGGCTGAACCGCCCAAAGCACTGCGAACGAAGGCCACATGCGATTTCTCGTCAGAGGCAATCTCCTCGGAGAATTTTTTGATCACGGACGTCTTGAAAGACACCTTCCGGCCGCCCTCAACTCCGCCGCGCTTGCCGGTCCCGGTGGTCATGTTGTCCGGGAGCCAGGATCCGATGACGGCCCGGAGGTAGAACTCCGCCTCGAGATATTCCAGATTGAGGGCGAAGTTCAGGATCTCCGAATCACTGGGCCCACGGGAATCATCTGCGTTTGCGGCTGCACCCGAGGCCAAGAGGACCGCCCCGGGACCAAAGCCGGCAACTCCTGCGGCCCTAAAAAATGCCGCCGGTCCAACTTGTTTTAGGTGCTGCGATCGATGGCGTTGGTAATGAAACGTTGGTCAAACATCCTGGTTCTCCTGCCATTGGTAAAAAGAATGCAATGCCCTTAGGCATTCCCCCGGAGCCAGCACGCCGAGGAAGCCCTGCCTGACCCGTCCAAGCCGGTCACCCTGCTGGGTTCCAGAACCCGGCGAAATCCAATTCGGAGGGCTGACTTGTGCCTATCAGGCGGGTGTGGATTGGCACGCGATGAAGCTGGCATCCTTGCTCTGAGCACGACGGCGATGGATGGCATTGCGGATGGCGAGACCAGCATTGAGCGCGGCTCGTGACCACCAGTGGCTGCGGGGGAGACCGAGCGCTTCGGCGGGCTGTCCGTCGTCGAGCATTGTGGCGATCATCAGTCGGGTAAGCGGATGGACAAACCTGGCTTGAGTGCTCCGAAGTATCTGGCCCCGGCATTCTGGGCGTATTCCGGCTTTACTTGGGCTAGCTCTACTGTGTTCGTTGTCGCTGAGGAATGTTGTCGCTTCCGCGAACGTGCGCCGAACGTCGGGGATGTCGTCGCGGCTATTCGAACCCTACGCGTGGAAGACGGGAGTGAGACCCCCATCATCGTTCTGGAACCCCAGCTGCGGGGCCGCGCTGCGCACCGACATCGTCGAACTGCTCAACACCGACGCCGCGTAGCGCGTGTCGGCCCGGGTGAAGTTCGTCGCGGAGGCGCTTAACGGCCGGGGGCTCGAATTCGATCAAAGCAGGCCCACCAAAGCGCCGGCGCAATTCCATTGCCACCAGCAGCCTCCAGATCGAACAATTAGGAAAGAGCCCCTGCCAGCACCTTCCCCAACTGCTCTATGAGCGGATTAGCTCGGTTACCGAATACAAGCATGACCCGCCTGGAGGCCAACTCGGGGCACGTACTGGGCCATGTTCCAGGGCGGTGGCGCGATCGAGGCACCGGATGTCGTCTGCCATTTGGGCGGGTATTGGATCAGGGCCTATGCGATGGCCGGACGGACCCGGAGAGCCTGCATTCCCCCGTCAACGGCGATCGAAGTGCCGGTTGTGGATCCGGAATGTGGGCTCGCCAGGTATGCCACCGCCGCAGCTACTTCGTCGGCGCGGACTAGGCGTCGGTGGGGTTGTCGGGCTTCCAGGGCTGCACGTTCCATCGCAGGATCATCGGCAGAGTCAAGCAATCGTCCGACCCACGGTGTGTCGGCCGTGCCAGGGTTGACGCAGTTCACACGAATGCCTTCGTGAAGGTGGTCGGCAGCCATGGCCTGGGTGAGAGAGAGGACTGCCCCTTTCGTTGCGCTGTATAGGGCGCGCTGGGGCAATCCCGCGGTAGCGGCAATGGAACAGGTGTTCACGATTGATGCTGCCGGTGAGAGGCGCAGGAGTGGGAGTGCGGCTCTGGACGTCCTGACCATACCGACGACGTTGATGTTCCACACACGGTGCCATTCGGCGTCGTCGTTGTCTTCTACGGTGCCTTGAGCCCCGATGCCGGCGTTGTTGATGACAATATCAAGGCGGCCGAACCGTTCCTGGATCGTGCTGACGGCCGTCCCGACGGAGGTGTCGTCCGAGACGTCGCAGACAAGTCCCAGTTGACCTGCGGGCAACCGTGCGGGATTGAGATCCAGGACAGCGACGCTCGCCCCGAGAGACTGCAGTTCCATGGCGATGGCTGCACCGATCCCGGAAGCGCCACCGGTTACCAGAGCGACAAGGCCCAGCATTTTTTGTGTCACGTCAGCCCTCCTGGCCGTGGTTCGTCGCTGCTGCGACTTGGGTGCTGGTGCTGGCACGGAAGTAGTGCTGCTTCTGCCGTCCGAGTCCCTCGATTTCCAGTTCGACGGTGTCCCCGGCCTGCAGGTACGGGAATCGCCCGGACAGGGCCACACCTGCCGGAGTGCCGGTCAGGATGACGTCTCCGGGTTCGAGCAGCATGTACTGGCTCAGGTGATGAACGATCTCCGCGACGTTGAAGATGAGGCCTGTCGTGGTGGAGTCCTGGCGCGGTTGTCCATTGACCCAGCTCCTCAGGCGCAGATTATCGGTATCCAATTCGTCGGCCGGGACAAGCCAGGGGCCCAGCGGCGTGGAATTGGGCAGCGACTTGCCTTTCGTCCACTGTCCGGACGCCCCGGGCAACTGGTATTCCCGCTCCGATAAGTCGTTGGCTACGAGGAAACCCGCCACGGCGTCGATGGCTTCCTCGCGTGTTGCGAGGTAGGTGGCGGTTCTCCCCATGACGACCCCCAGTTCCACTTCCCAGTCATACTTGGTGCTGAGCGGGGGGATGGGCGCAGCGTCAAACGGGCCAGCTACGGTGTTACTGGGTTTGAGGAAGACCACGGGAACAGTGGGAGGTTCGGAGCCGGATTCTGCCGCGTGGGCGGTGTAGTTCATTCCTATACAAATCACGTTGTGGGGACGTGCCACAGGGGCGCCGACCCGCAGACTGCTCGCGTCTGCGAGCGGGGGAAGTTCTCCGGCAGCAAGAGCGGATCGCAGGCGCGCGACGCCTCCGGAGGCAAGGAAGGCTCCGTCGATATCCTGTGTGACGCCGCTGGCGTCGAAGGCCTGCTCCTGGCCGGCGGCGTCGTCCTGATAAACGACCGGGGTTTCGCGTCCCAAGGGCCCTAATCGTGCGATTTTCATGTTTCCGAGCCTTCACTATCGATATGATCACGGATCGTCTGGCGTTGGTAGGTCGCTGACAGGTGCGCCGTTGGCTTGTTTTCCTGTTTGGCGTCCGTCAGTTTGTCGCGTAGTTTCCTCCGTCTAAAGGACCTTGCTGAGAAAGCCTTGGGTTCGGCCGTGTTGCGGCGAGGCGAAGATCTGGTCCGGCGAGCCTTCTTCGACGATCAGTCCCTGATCCATAAAGATCACCCGGTCGGCGACTTCTCTGGCGAATCCCATTTCGTGGGTGACAACCACCATGGTCATGCCCTCGCTTGCCAGATCCTTCATGACGCTCAGCACTTCGCCGACGATTTCGGGGTCGAGAGCCGAGGTCGGTTCGTCAAAGAGCATAATTTTTGGATCCATCGCCAAGGCGCGGGCTATGGCCACCCGCTGCATCTGGCCGCCCGACAGGCTTCCCGGAAAGGTGTCCATTTTTTCCGCCAGGCCCACTTTTGTCAGCAGCATTTCGGCCTTGGTACGGGCTTCTTCCCTGGTTGTCCGGGCTACCTTGAGCGGGGCCAGCATGACATTGTCAATGACCTTCAGGTGCGGGAACAGGTTAAAATGCTGGAAGACCATTCCCACTTCCTGCCTGACCAGGTTGATATTGGTTTTCGCATCGTTAAGCGTGTGCTTATTGATGACGACATTTCCGGACGTGATCGATTCCAGGCCGTTCATGCATCGCAGAAACGTGCTTTTTCCCGATCCCGAGGGACCGATGATGCAGACCACCTCTTGCTCGCTAATGTGGCAGTCAATTCCTTTCAGCACATGGTTCTGCCCGAACTTCTTGTTCAGATTCTCAACAAAAATCACTTGTACATTCCGATCTAAAGGCCCGCGGGCTCTGGAAGTTTGAGGGCGTCGATGTGGACACCGGACCGTTTCTCGTACAGGCGTCCCAATCGGGAGATACCGTAGCAAATGACGAAATACATGGCAGCAACCACCAAGAACGTCAGGATGGGATCACCGGTCAGGTTCGTAACGATGTTTCCCGCCTGGGTCAGTTCAATAAACCCGGTGACCGTGACCAGCGACGAATCCTTGACCAGGCCGATAATGAAGCCGATGCCGGGGGGAACCATGATCTTCGTGGCCTGGGGGAGGATCACGAACCTCAGCTTCCGCCTGTAGTCCAGGCCCAGGGCTTCAGCCGCTTCGCTTTGTCCCTTCGGTATCGCTTCGATGCTGCCGCGGACTATTTCGGCTACGTAGGCGGCGGCGAAGCAGGTCAATGCAATGACGGCTGAGACGAACTTGTCCAGTTCCACACCCGGAAACAGCAGCGGGATACCGAAGAAGATGAAGAAGATGATTACGAGGATGGGAATGCCGCGGACGCAGCTGATATAGATAGTGCTGATCCAGCGGGCGATCCTGCTCGGGGACGTCCTGGCTAGACCCAGGATCAGGCCGAAGAAGATTCCGAGTATTCCGGACACGGCGCAGAGCTGGATGGTCAGCCATGCCCCCTTGGCCAACGGAATGAGGTCCTGCCAACCGAAGGCCCTAAACATGGGTGCCCACTGCCCACCGGAACAGCGTCGTTTCGGCCCGTTTCGAGGCCAGTGCCAGCAGAGCCGATACCGCGAGATAGAGAAGTCCTCCGACGGTTAGCGCCTCGACGGTCCGGTATGTCGTATTGCTGACGGTCATGGTCGCGTTCGTCAGTTCGGGAAGCGAGATGATGGATCCAATCGATGAAGCCAAAAACAGCAGAATCAGCTGGTTGGTCAGTGCGGGGAAGACGTTCCGGGTGGCCGGCAGCAATACGATGTAGCGCACGATCTGGGCGGGCTTCATGCCGAGCGCTTTGCCGGCCTCGCGGAGGCCGTTGGGTACTGATTCGAACCCGGCCCGGTAGATTTCGGCCGTGTACGCGGCATTGTTCAGGGTCAGGCCGATGGCAGCCGCCCAGACGGGTCCGAGGTTGATGCCCAGGGCGGGAAGGGCAAAGTAGATCAGGTACAGCTGGACCAGCAACGGCGTGTTGCGTATGGCCTCGATGTAGCAGGTACAGAATAGGCTGAGTGCTTTTCTGGCGCCGGCCTTCCCCAGGTACAGCAGAACCCCGAGGGCGCTGCCCGCCAGCATGGCAATGAGCGTGATGTATAAGGCCGTCCAGAGCCCTTCGAGAAAAAGCGAGCTGAACGGGAGTAGGTCTCCGAAGTATAGAGCCATGGGCAAAGGATCCTATTCCTGAACGGAAGGGTTGGTGGAGGATAGGTCCTCCACCAACCTGAGGACAAGTTCGAAGACTGTTAGAGGGCGAGGTAGGAGGGGAGATGCAGGCCGAACCACTTTTGCAGCGCGGCGTCGTTCTGCCCGGAGATGTTGTAGTTCCGGACGAAGTTATTGAGGTAGTTCAGCCAGGTCTGATCGCCCTGTTTGACACCAACGGAGAAGAGCGCAGGCTTGAGAGGGTCGCCCTTGAGGACCTGGAACGAGGTCGGGTCATTTTTCACCAGACCGCCGATAATGGCGTTGTTTTCGATGAGCGCGTCCACCTTATGGCTCTTGAGTGCCTGAATGGAGTCGGCCGTCGTATTGAAATCGGCTATTTTGGCCTTCGGGAAGTTGGCCTTAAGTATCGCCTCGCCGACGCTTCCCCTCGATGTAGCCACCGATTTGCCGTCCAAGTCCGCGTAGCTGGAAATCGGGCTTCCGGCCGGGACCATGAAGACCGTGGAGCTGGCGGCATACGGGGTGGACATGTCCACCACCTGGGCACGCGCGTCGGACGCGGTGAACGTGGCAATCACGGCATCCGCCTTGTCGGTCTGAAGCAGCGGGATGCGGCTTTCGTTCGTGGCAGTAACAAACTCGACTTTGGCACCGAGCGAGGTGCCAAGAGCGTTGGCGAGATCAATATCAAAACCCTCATAGACTCCCGAGGAATTCATCACGCCATATCCGGGTGAGTCCGCGCTGACGGCGATCTTGACCGTTTTCGTCTTGAGAATATGCGTGAGGTGGCTGTCCGCTGCGGCTCCGGTCGTGGCGCCGGCGCCGTTCGAACCGCCACCGGAAGTGCAGCCCGCCAAAGTGAGGGCTAACGCGACGGCCGGGACAAGAAGCAACTTCGGTGTTGCTCTGAACATAAGTACTCTCCTGGTGATCATTACTGCGTATCGGAAGGGACGGTAACAGAGTCCAGGATGTCCTGCTGTTCCATTGCAAGGCATCCTATAGGAATACGTTGTATCATATATGTAATGTGACTTAGGTCAAGTGCGGGCAAAGAACAGCTCGTAGGCTCGCCGCCCGGACGCTCGTGCGGTTTCTGTGCGGCTACTGAGAGGAAAGACGCGTGACAGCATCAATTGCAAGTGAGGTAACGACAGGTAAGGTCGCCGCCAGTGAGGTGTATTCAGCGCTCCGCCAGTCGATACTGGACGGCGATATCGCTCCGGGCACCCGCATTAACATCGACGCGGTATCCCGGCGTCTAGGCGTGTCCCAGACCCCGGTCCGGGAGGCCCTGCTGCGCCTGGAAGGTGACAACCTGCTGGTGTCCTACCCCGGCCGCGGTTACAGCACTACCCCCCTATTGAGCGTGGCAGAGCTGCGTTCCCTGTTCGAGTTTCGGCTGCTCGTTGAGCCATGGGCGGCGCGATCTGCCGCTGTGGACCGGCTTTCCAACCCCTCGGCGGCCCTGCAGTGGGAGCTCGAGGCCCTGGAGCGCCAGATCGACGACACCGGCAACGTGCGTCAGGACCTGGTAGCTCACGACGCGCGTTTCCATGACATGATCCTGGCCTCCGCGGGGAATCAGGTGGTCCAGCAGGCATATGCGCAAACCCACTGCCACCTGCACCTGTTCCGGCTCTACCCTGCCGACGAGGAGGGGCGAATTACCCTGCAGGAGCACCGAAAAATCCGCAACGCTATAGCCGCATCAGATCCGGCGGCAGCGGAGGAGGCCATGAGCGCGCACATCCGCAGCTCCTACCACCGCTTCGCACATGCCTTCGACGCGCAAGTGATACCGCTGGCCGAAGCTCCGCCGGCACGAATGGTCCCCTGACGGGCTGGCTACTTGATTCAGGTCACGCTGCATATATGATGCTACGTATTCCTATAGGATCCATTTATCCCCTGACGAGATAGAGACACAATGGCAACGATCACTTCCATCACCACACAGGACATCCGGTTTCCCACCTCGCTCGAGCTGGACGGTTCGGATGCGGTCAACGTGGATCCCGACTATTCGGCCGCCTACGTTGTCATCCGCACCGATGACGGAGAGGAAGGGCACGGGTTCGTGTTCTCCTGCGGCCGCGGCAACGAAATAATCACCAGCGCCATCGACTCCTACGCCGCTTTGCTGGACGGCCGGGACATCGACGAGCTCATCTACGACCTTGGCGCCGCATCCCGACGGCTGGTTCACGATTCCCAGCTGCGCTGGCTCGGTCCCGAAAAGGGGGTGACCCAGATGGCGTGTGGTGCCCTGATCAGCGCGCTCTGGGACATCCGCGCGAAGAGGGAAAAGAAGCCCCTATGGCTGCTGCTTAGCGAAATGGATCCCCAGGAAATCGTCGACGTCGTCGATTTCACCCACATCAGCGACGCACTCGACCCCGCGCGGGCGCTGGATATCCTTCTTGCCGGCCAAAATGGCAAAGCCCGCCGCATCGAAGCGCTGAAAGCCGACGGCTACCCCGCATACACCACGTCGCCGGGCTGGCTAGGATACAGCGACGAAAAACTGGTCAGGCTCAGCAAGAAAGCAGCGGCCGAAGGCTTCTCCATGATCAAGCTCAAGGTGGGCGGCAACATCGACGACGACCGCCGCAGGATGGCTCTCGCCCGTGAAGCGGTGGGCGCGTTGCCGATCGCCATCGACGCCAACCAGCGATGGGACGTGCCTGAAGCGATTGACTGGGTGAACCGGCTCGCCGATTTCGACCCGTACTGGATCGAAGAACCCACCAGCACCGACGACATCCTGGGCCACGCCACCATCCGGACCGGCGTCGCTCCCATCCGCGTGGCCACGGGTGAAGCGGTAGCCAACCGCATTATCTTCAAACAGCTCCTCCAGGCCGGGGCCATCGACGTACTGCAGCTGGATTCGACCCGGGTCGCTGGCGTGAGTGAAAACATCGCCAACCTCCTGCTGGCGGCACGGTTCGAAGTCCCCGTCTGCCCGCACGCCGGCGGAGTGGGTCTGTGTGAACTCGTCCAGCACTTTTCATTCTTCGACTACGCGGCCATTTCCGGAAGCCAGGAGGGAAGAATGATCGAATACGTTGACCACCTGCACGAGCACTTCGTGGAACCCATCCGTATCACCAACGGCCGCTATGGTGCTCCGGTATCGCCAGGGACAGGAGCGCAGATCCTCAGCCCTTCCCTGGAGAAATGGCGGTTCCCTGGCGGAGAGGGCTGGCTGGAGATCGGCAACCGCGCAGCGGTGACCGGTCCCGTCGTCAGCCCTGTAGGAGCTGACCAATGAGTACCAGCATCCTGGACCTGAACACCGCCGTCGATGCGGCGCAGGCCGCGTTCCTAGTCGGGCGCGGCGCCGATATGCGCACCCGTGCAGCATGGCTAGAGGCGGTGGCCGCGGCGCTCGAGGGGGACGCCGGGATTCTTGTTCCGGTGGCCGTCCGCGAGACCCACCTCGGTGTAGCCCGGCTTCAAGGCGAGCTGAAGCGCACCGTTTTCCAGCTCCGGCTGTTTGCCGCGGAAATCCGTTCGGGTGAGCACCTTGATGCGACCATCGACCATGCGGATCCTGACTGGGCGATGGGTCCCAGACCCGATCTGCGCCGGATGAATGTGCCGTTGGGTGTTGTAGGCGTCTTCGGCGCATCCAACTTCCCCTTTGCCTTCAGCGTCATGGGCGGCGACAGCGCTTCGGCCCTGGCGGCCGGATGTTCAGTGGTATATAAGGCCCACGAGGGGCACCCCGAACTCTCGGTCCGTACGGCCGAATCCGTGCAACGAGGCCTCCATGCGGGCGGAGCTCCGGCCGGACTCTTCACCCTCGTGACCGGCAGGGCAGCTGCTGAAGCCCTCGTGGACCACCCGCTGGTTAAAGCCATCGGCTTCACAGGCTCCACAGCGGGGGGTCGGGCGCTGGCGCAGCGGGCCTTCTCCAGAGCGGAGCCGATCCCGTTTTATGGAGAGCTCGGAGGCATCAATGCCGTCTTCGTGACTGAAAAGGCATGGTCGGTCCGCCGGGACGCCATCCTTACCGGCTATGCCGCATCACTCAGCCTCGGCATGGGACAGTTCTGCACCAAGCCGGGCCTGCTCTTCGTGCCGGCCGGGACGACGGCGGAAGCCGCTGACGTGCTGCGGCTCGCCTTCAAGGAGTTTGAACCAGCACCGCTGCTCACCCAACGGCTGCACGAGGGCTACAGCAATGCCGTCCAGGGGGTCGCCGGGCAGCCCGGAGTGGGACAGCTTGTGGAGGGCAACTTCGATTCGGCTCCAATGCCGACCGTGTTGTGCGCGGCCAGCGCGACAGTCTTCGACCAACCTGAGCTGCTTCGCCAGGAAATGTTCGGGCCGGCCAGCCTGCTCGTTGAATACCGGGAGGAGTCCGAACTGAAGACCCTGGCGGGGCTACTCGAGGGTCAACTGACCACGACGCTGCAGGCCGAAGAGGACGACGACGTCACCGAACTGGCGACCCGCCTCACCGACATCAGCGGACGGGTTCTGTGGAACGGCTGGCCCACCGGGGTGACCGTCAGCTACGCCCAGCACCACGGCGGTCCGTACCCTGCCACGACCACGACCACGACGTCCGTGGGGACCGCCGCCCTCCGGCGTTTCATGCGTCCGGTGGCCTACCAGGATTTCCCGGCTTCACGGCTACCGGAACCGTTACAGGACACCAACCCCTTGTCGGCGCCGCAACGCATCGACGGGAACTGGACCCGACCGCAGCCAAAAGCTGGTTCATGATGACGGCTCACGGCGAAATTCCGCCCGCCCGCTTGACGATGCAGGATGTGCTCCCCGCCGATTCCGATAACGCCCTGCTGATCGGCCGCGTCTGGGACGTTGAAACAGGTGGACCACGCGTCGCGGTCTTCAGCGGGGAGGACGCTTTCGATCTTCAGCCCGTCACCGCCACCGTGTCGGATCTGCTGGAATCGGAGACGCTACTCGCCGACGTCAGGGCGGCCATGACAACTCCTCGCTGGCGTACGGCTGACATTATCGATGCATCACTGTCCAGGGACCCTGAGCGCTCCCACTTGCTGGCGCCGGTAGACCTGCAGGTTATTAAGGCCTGCGGAGTGACCTTTGTGGACAGCATGATCGAACGCGTCATTGAGGAAAGGACCGGAGGCAATCCGCAACAGGCGGCCAAAATGCGTGAGCGCGTCGGCGCAGCCCTGGGTGGGAGCCTGGCAGGGGTGCGGCCCGGATCCATGGAAGCCGTTGACGCCCGGAAAGTGCTCATGGAGGAAGGACTATGGTCCCAATACCTCGAGGTGGGCATAGGTCCCGACCCGGAGGTCTTCACGAAGGCGCCCGTGCTCTCGTCGGTGGGTACAGGAGCAATGATCGGGATCCCCTCCTTCTCTTCATGGAACAATCCGGAACCTGAGCTCGTGCTCCTCGTCAACTCGGTGGGAACGGCCTTAGGAGCAACACTTGGCAACGATGTGAACCTGCGGGACGTCGAGGGCCGCAGCGCACTGCTGCTGGGGAAAGCCAAGGACAACAACGCTTCAAGCGCGCTGGGCCCATTCATCCGCCTCTTCGACGGGAATTTCACATTGGAGACCCTGCGCACCGAAGAAATTCTCCTCAGCGTCCAGGGCACGGACGGCTACCTGCTGACTGGGAGCAGCAACGTCGGTCGGATCAGCCGAAGCTTTGAGGAACTGATTGGTGCGACCGTCGGTGACCACCATCAATACCCGGACGGCTTCGCGCTGTACACAGGGACCCTATTCGCCCCCACACAGGACCGGGACGAGCCGGGTCAAGGGTTCACCCACCATATGGGCGACACCGTACGGATTTCCAGCCCTCATCTGGGAACGCTGATAAATCACGTAGGACCTACAGAAAAGCTACCTCCGTGGAGCTACGGCATCCGCGAGCTCATGAAATATCTCCACGGTGCTGGTGCCAGCCCAGCGCCCACGGCATCTGTCTGGGCTAGGTGAACAATATACACAGTCTTCCTTGACACCGTCCTTCCTTGACACCGTCCTTCCTTGACACCGTCGTCGACTCTGGCTAAACAGATAGGTGTAGGCACGGTGCACGCGATTCGCACGGGCGCGGAGAGCGAGCGCACGACCCCAAAACTGGGTAACGTGCCTGGACCCAGTTGAACGTTCAACAGGGAAGGTGAGACAACAATGTCCAAACTGGAGCCGGCTGAACTGAGCAGTTTCGAACAGCGAAGTCAGGCGCGCAAGGCGGCGGTCGCCAGCACCATCGGCACGACGATCGAGTGGTACGACTACTTCCTTTACGGCACGGCGGCGGCGCTGGTGTTCCCACAGGTGTTCTTCCCCCAGATGTCCCCCTATCTGGGGCTGATCTCCGCATTCGCCACGTACTTCGTCGGCTTCCTGGCCCGTCCGGTCGGAGCGGCGATCTTCGGGCACTGGGGCGACCGGATCGGTCGCAAGGCGATGCTGATCATTACGCTGCTGATGATGGGAATCTCAACCGCGCTGATCGGCGTGCTTCCCGGTACAACGACCTGGGGCGAAGCTGCGCCGGCCGTCCTGATCATCTTTCGCATCTTTCAAGGCATCGCAGTGGGTGGCGAGTGGGGCGGTTCCATTCTGCTTTCGATGGAATGGGGTAATCAGAAGCGCCGGGGGCTGATGGCCAGCTGGCCGCAGCTCGGTGTTGCCATCGGCATTATTCTCTCCACCGGTCTGATGGCGTTATTCAACGGCATCATGGGCAAGGACGCCTTCATTGCCTGGGGCTGGCGGATCCCGTTCCTGCTTAGTCTGGTCCTGGTCGTCATCGGGCTTTACATCCGGCTCAGAATCCTGGAAACCCCGATGTTCGCCGCAGTGGTCAAGACCCAGAAGACCCAGAAGGCTCCGGTTCTCGAGGTCATCAAGAGGTACCCGAAAGCGATTATCCTGTCGGCGCTGCTGCGCATGTCGGAGCAAATGCCGTTCTACATCGTGACCGCGTTCGTGTTGTCATACCTGACCGACAAGAACCACAATTACTCGAACAACTTCGTTCTGATCGGCACCATGATCGCGGCGGCCCTCGAGCTCTTTTTTGTGCCGTACTTCGGGCACCTGTCCGACACGGTCGGTCGCAAAAAGATCTATCTGATCGGCGCGGGCATCACTGGCGTCTGGGGCTTTGTCTACTTCTTCCTTCTTGACAGCGGTATCGGGTGGCTGGTCTTCATTGCATTGTGTGTGGCGCTCATCCCGCACGCAATGCAATACGGTCCGCAAGCGTCCATCATTGCGGAGAACTTCCCGACCAACCTCCGGTACACCGGCGCCGGTCTGGGCTACCAGTTGGCCTCGATCATCGCCGGTGGCCCGGCCGCACTGGTTGCCACTTTCCTGCTCCATCAGTTCGGCACCGGATATGCGGTATCCGTATACATACTGGTCTCGGCCCTGATCACGATTGCAGCGGCTTTCGGGCTGAGGGACTTCTCCAAGTCCGATATCTCAGACCCGGAAACCTATGCCCGAGAGGTCAAAGGCGGGCGGAGCGTTTCGTAGCGGCTGTGGCGTGTACCTGGATTCAATTTCCCGGCAGCGATATGATCCCCAGCTGGCGCATCAGACCGAGTTCATCCCTGTTCGACCAATGTTCTGCAATTCTTCCGTTCGCGACGCGGTGAATCGCCACCGCCGTCTGCCGCAACTCCTCGCCCGTTGCAGGCAGTGGACCGGGCAACTCTCCCTCATGGCGGCCAGTTGCAGTCAGCCTCGTCACTACCTTGTCGCCCTCGGCTAACTGGTCCTCGATCTCATGTCGTCCAGGGGTGGCCGTCCAGAAGATCTGAAATGCCTGTTTAAGGCCCTCCCGCCCGGCTGGGAGGCCCGGGAATGGCGGATTGTGATCGAGGTAGTCTTCCGCCACAAGCTCATCCAACGCGTCGATATTGCCAGCATCGATCTCCGCGTAGAAGCGCAGGACAAGCGCCTTGTTCTCCTCTGTCGTCATCGTGACCTCCCGCTGGTGGCCGGACAATGCTCGGCGCTCACCATGGCATAGCCGCCGCGATGAGCCGGGCAACTCGTGCCCTCGGCACGCGCTCACGCTACTCTCCTCCGCGCTTCTGCACAATCAATTCAATTGACAGTGAGATCAGCAGTGCCCAGGCTCGTGCCTCAGAACCTTGTGGCCTTAGCGGTCCTTCTATTTGGCCATTCCGGCATCAACCGGCACGAACTCGATCCTGTTCGTCGGGTGGACACTTTTTGCCGGACCCCGCGAATATCCTTTCGCATCCAGGTGGTTCTGTGCGCGGTACACGGCCTGGGCTTCGTCATAGATCTCGTTGAGCCGATGACCCAGGAAAACCTCCTGCGACCCATCGAGGAAAGTGACGGAAATGGGCAAGCTGTCGGGGAAATGCCTTTTCATTCGGATGAAGCCGTCGGTATCCTGCTGCAGATTAATCATGTGATTCCACCTTCGTTATCGAGAACCTCCAGTATTCCGTAACAATGGATGCGTGACTTCCCTAATCGTCCCTCCGGACCCGGCCTGCGCACATGGACTCTTCGATTTGCGCACCATCGGGGCCGGTCTGGCCTTTGCGGACTCGCTGGGGGAGCTCGCTGATGCGCTGTGTAAGGGAGGTTCTGCAGGAACCGCCGTGGTGCAGTCGCCGCCGGGCACGGGCAAAACGACGCTTGTTCCACCACTGCTCGCCAACATCAGGTTCGGCGACACCTCACAGAAGGCAGGGGAGGGGCCGCAGACAGGGGAGAATGACCGTCGGCCGCGCGTCGTTGTGACGCAGCCGCGCCGCGTCGCCGCGCGCTCGGCAGCCCGGCGCCTGGCCGCCCTGGACGGCAGCCGGCTCGGGGACCGCGTCGGATACACGGTCCGCGGGGAACGCCAGACGGGCCCCAACACCATCGTTGAGTTCGTCACCCCGGGGATCCTGTTGCGCCGACTGCTTGCGGATCCGGGGCTGGAGGCGACCGGCGCCGTAATCCTCGACGAGGTTCACGAGCGCGGTCTGGAGACGGATCTGCTGCTGGGGATGCTTGCCGAGGTCCGCCAGCTGCGCGGTGATTTGACGCTGGTCGCCATGTCCGCCACCCTGGACGCGCCGCGGTTCGCCGCGCTGATCGGGGAGTCCGACGGCGGCGGGCCGGCTCCCGTCGTCGACTGTCCGTCTGCCCTGTACCCGCTGGCAACAAACTGGGCACCTGCGGCGGTGCCGCGGCTGGATGAACGGGGAGTGACACGCGTCTTCCTGGACCATGTGGCGGACACGGCCGCGGACGCGCAGACCGAAGCACGGGCGGCCGGCGCGGACATCGACGCCCTGGTGTTCGTCCCGGGTGCGTGGGAGGTGTCGCACGTCGCCGCGCGGCTGCGCGGCCGGCTGGGTGGGCGTGCCGAGGTGCTGGAGCTTCACGGCCAGGTCGGGCCCGGGGAGCAGGACCGCGCCGTTTCCGGGCGGGAGCCCGGCGGGCTCGCCCGGATCATCGTTTCCACCGCGCTTGCCGAGTCGTCGCTGACGGTTCCGGGCGTCCGGCTGGTCATCGATTCGGGGCTGTCCCGTGAGCCGCGGCGTGACTCCAACCGCGGCATGTCCGGCTTGGTGACCGTGTCCTGCTCACGGGCTTCCGCCGAACAGCGCGCCGGACGGGCGGCCCGCCAGGGCCCCGGGAGAGTGGTCCGCTGCTACGACCAGAAGTCCTTTGGTGCCGCGCCGGCCCACCGGACCCCGGAGATCGCGGTGGCGGACCTGACGGGCGCCGCCCTGGTCCTGGCCTGTTGGGGATCACCCGGTGGCCGGGGACTGGCGCTTCCGGATGCCCCGCCGCAGGCAGCGATGGACGAGGCCGTTGAGGTGCTGCGGGAGCTCGGCGCGGTGAATGGCGGCGGGCACGCAACGGACCTGGGCAAGACCCTGGTCCGGGTTCCCGCCGACCCGCGGCTGGCGCGCGCACTCCTGGTCGGCGCCGCCGTCGTGGGCCATCGCCCCGCGGCCGAGGCCGTCGCCGTCGTTGCCGGGGACCAGCGGGCCCCCGGCGCTGATCTCATGCGTCTTGTGAGCGCACTGCGAACCGGCAAGGATCCGGCGGCCCGGCGCTGGGCCGAGGATGTCCGGCGCCTGGAAGCCATTGCCCGCCAGGAGAGCACCGTCGTCGTTCCGTCCTCACTCGCCGCGCCGGTGACCGCCGCGCAGGCCGTTGGTTTCGTCGTCGCCCTCGCGTTCCCGGATCGAGTGGCGCGCCGCGTCACGGCCGCGGGGCCGGAGCGGTACCTGCTGGCTTCCGGCACCCGGGCGGGTCTGCCGGCCGGCAGCCCGCTGTCGGGGCACGCGTGGCTGGCCGTCGCCGGGGTGTCGCTCGCGCAGGGGCGCGACGCGGCAGGGACCGGCGCCGTCATCCGCTCCGCGGCGCCGCTGTCGGCGGACACGGCGGAGGCCGCCGCCGGGCCGCTCCTGAGCGAAACGGTGGACGCCCGGTTCACCCGGGGCCGGGTCACAGCCCGGCGGGAACGCCGGCTGGGAGCGATCGTGCTCTCGTCCACGCCGGTGCGGCCATCAGCGGACGAGGGACGCGCAGCGGTGGCCCACGCCCTGGAGAAGGAAGGTCTGGGGACGATCGGCTGGTCGACGGCGGCGGACGCATTGCGGCGCCGCCTGGCCCTGCTGCACCGGGAACTGGGTGATCCCTGGCCGGACGTTTCCGAGCAGGCCCTGCTGGCCGGGCTGGATAAGTGGCTGGCGCCGGAGCTTGAGGCCCTGGCCGGCGGGGCGGGAACGAACGGGATCGACCTGGCCGATTCATTGCGGCGCCTGCTGCCCTGGCCGGAAGCGACCCGTCTCGCCGAGCTGGCGCCGGAGCGGCTGCAGGTGCCCAGCGGTTCGCACGTGCGGATCGACTACCCGGACGTGCACGGCGACGGCGGCCGCCCGGTGGTGGCGGTCAAGCTCCAGGAGTGCTTCGGCTGGGCACAGACGCCCCGGCTGGTCAACGGCAGAGTGCCCGTGCTGTTCCACCTGCTCTCGCCGGCCCGACGGCCACTGGCCGTGACGGATGATTTGGCTTCCTTCTGGTCCGGGCCTTATGCGCAGGTCCGTGCGGAGATGCGGGGCCGCTATCCGAAACATCCCTGGCCGGAGGACCCGTGGACGGCGCCACCGACGGCACGGACCAAGGGGAGAAAGTGACTCCGCACGCGTGACCGGTGCCGGGCAAGTGTCCCCGGTCGCATTCAGGCGACCTAGGATCGCGGGTATCCTCTCAGGCCGACGACTCCGCCGGCCGCAACCAGAGCCCCTCCCAGGGCGAGCAGGAGCCCGGCACCAGGTGGAGGGGTTCCTTCCCGAGCCGGTGCCGCCGTCGGGATGTTCTGCCCGGAGCCGCCCGTGTCAGCACCAGAACCCACTGCTGCGGGTGAGGGCGCGGGTGATGGAACGGCATGGCTGGCGCCGGAACCGGAGCCCGGCACGGATTGCGGACTCGGTTGCTCGGGAGTTTTTGTTGCACTGGCAGTGCCGGACGGCGTCGACCTGCCCGACGGAGGAGGCGAGGGGTTGTTCGGGGGACAAAGGCCAACCAACCCCAGAAGGCCCCCACCGGGATCGCAAGGGTCTGCTTGTACTTGCTGTCGGGGAAGATGCGCGGCCGTTGGGAACCGAAACGGTTACGAGGGCGTCTTGTAGCGGGGCGGCAGCCAGCCGCGATGATCGACCGCATGGTCAATGCAGTATGGCGTCCACGGTCGGGCTTCCAGCCGTCCCTCCGCGATCTGGTTGCCGCACACCACGCAGGTTCCGAAACTGCCGTCCGTGATCCGGGCCAGGGCAGCTTCGATTTCGTGAAGCCGGCCGACGGAAAGCTGCAGTAAGGATGATTCCTTAGAGATCTCCGAATCCGTTGACGCCTCTTCCGGATCCTGCCCGTCAAGGTGGGCATCGCGGCGGGATGCCCCGACAGACGCGATTTCGGCGCGCAGGTTCTTTATTATCCCGAGGGTGTGGGCCCGCTCTGTCTCAAGGAGTGAACGGAAGCGTCCGGTGTCGACCATGACCTGAGGGTACAGCCCCGGCAAGGAGGCGTCGAGAGCGAATCAGTTCCGGGCGTTGAAGACCTCGAGGCCGGAGCAGGCGCCGGGCTTCGGATTGGTCGAAGGTGATGACCAGGACGCCGTCCTTCTGCCACCGGGGATCCGGTCCGTGCTGTTATGGCGCGAAGTCGCTATGTATGGTGCGGGGTTGTTATGGCGCGAAGTCGCTATGGCGCGGACGGATACTTGGGCTGGTCTGTGTTGCCTAGGTGCCGGGCGAAGCGGGCGGACGCCCGGGAACCGGCGAAGGTGCTGGCGGCGATGGTGATCAGAGCGCCCAGGATGAGGGCGGCGGCCTCGCCGGGAAGTAGCAAATGCAGCTGGGTGCCGATTGTCACGGCTGCCACCGGCACGCCCAGCTGCGCGGCAGAGAGCACACCCAGCGGCATGGGCAGCCCGATGGTCCGCAGGACCACGTGCACCAGCACGGCACCTCCGCCCAGACTCACGCCCAGCAGCACCATCTGCGGGTGGCTGGCGAGGTCCCTCAGGTTCAGCGAGGCACCCAGCCAGACGAAGAAGAGCGGTCCCAGAAAGCCGTCGCTGACCGCGAAGAGCTGGTGTGCCAGCCGCCGCGGCTCGCCGACGGCCGCCACCACCAGGCCGAAGGAGAAGCCGGCCAGCATGATCGAGACGTGGCTGAAGACGGCCAGCCCGGCCAGAGCAAAGAGAATCGCCAGCTGGATCCGCAACTCCAGGGCGAACTTCCGCGCCTCGGAGACTGCATGGAGTCTGGCCCGGGTGCCGGTGCGCTCCAGCCGGCTCAATGCAAAGAACAGAACGACGGCGCATACCGCCACGGCCAGCGCGCCCAGCGCGGCGCGGCCGGCATGCGGCGGATCCACGGCCAGCGGCAGGGCAACGATGGAGGCAATATCGGCGATGGCCACCTGCGCCGTCAGCGCCAGCACCTGCGGTCCGCCCAGCCGGAGCGAATCAACGATCGGCAGCACCAGCGCCGCCGAGGAGGAGGCCAGCAGGACCACGTAGAGCGGAGCATGCCCGGTGGCGGACGCCAGAGCAATGCCGGTACCAACGACGGCCGCCAGCACCGCCGCGACGCCCGCCCGGAGCGAGCCCCGGCCCAGCGCCGAACGGATTCTCGCATTCCCCACCGGGACGTGCGTGCCGGACACAAACATGATCAGCGCAAAGCCGATGTCCGCCAGCAGCGTGAACGTCGGATCCGCCGCATCCACCACAGCCAAACCGGTCCGGCCGATCACGATGCCGGCCAGCAGCTCGCCGAGCATGATGGGCAGATGCCACCTTCGCGGTAGGGCCAGCAATGGCCCGGCCAGAGCGACGACGGCGATCAGCGCCAGGGCGAGGAAATTCACGGTGACAGGATGCTCCCTCGGCGTTGGCGCTGGATAACCTAGGCCGTCAGGGGCACCACTGCCGCCGCGAGCGAGGTCAGGCCTTTTTCGAAGTCCCCGCCGACCGTCTTGTCCATGTTCATGAAGAGCGCGAAGACCCGGCCGATGCCCGTGTTCTCACCCGTCATCGTCCACGTCACGCGGGTTCCGTTACCCTCTGGGATGAACGTGAAAAATGTCGGATTGACGGCCTTGAATGGCTTGGTGAATTCCAAGCGGATGTTGATGCTGCCGGGCTCTTTAGTCTCAACAATTTCCATGGTGCCTGAGCCGGCCTTACGGTTGCCGCTCCAAGCATATTTGGCTCCAACCCCGGATTCGCTGCCGGAGTAGGTGCGCTGGAGGTTACCGTCTACTGATTCCCAGGGTGACCACTTGGTCCACTCGTGGAAGCTGCTGACGAACGGAAAAATGTCTGTTGCCGGGGCTGGGATGAGAGTGCTGCGGGTGACTGAGAAAGAAGACATGGGCTAATCCTAGGGCTGGTTGCAGTTATCCGCTGCGCACCGGTCCGGGATTGGACGCCGGATTGCCTTCACAGCCACAGGTGGGCGCCGGGGTTGTCGGAGGAGTCGGGGCCCGTAGGCCTGAAGCCGGCCCGGCCGTTGAGTTTCGCTATGGAGTTCCGGCATCGTGGATCCGGGCAGATCCACACCGGATTGCCGGGATGCGGACCATTGTCGCTGCCCCGACCGGGTTGGTTGTGGCGGATTTCCACGGCGTGGTGGCCGCACTCCTGACATACATAGTGTTCGGGCATCCGTGCTCCCCAGCTATGGACGGCACTGCCGTCGGGACTACCGGCATCACATCGACGACCTAACAGACTTGTCAAGGTCTCATCACGGCGTGTCAATAATTGTTTCATCATAGACCTTTCCATCCCTGCGGGAACCCCCGATTTTGTCGGGGCTCGGACCGGGCCGTGGTGTGGCGGCGAGCGGAGGGGGCCGCGCGCGGGGAGTGTGCTTGGCTCGGCCTCGGACGCCGATGCAGGTTAGGGCTCATGTGGGTCTTCCTGCGTTACCCCGTACGGTACGCGGTCGCTCAGGGCCGCGGTGTAGCAGCCGGGGCCTGTCCTGGTCACCATGATTCCGCGGCGCCGTTCTGCGGTGGCCAGGCGCTGCAGCTCGCTAAGGGCGGCATTGAGTTGTTCTTCCGCTGCCAGGGGATCGACGGCTGCGATCTGCAGCCGGATGGGCGCAGGCATGGCGTTGTTGTTCATGGTTTCCTCCGGGCGTTGGGTGGAGTGTTTTGCAAGATTGCCCCATCGCACGATGCAAACGAAGAACCAGTATCCCAAACGGCAGCGGTTCAGCACAAACCTCTGGCTAGTTTGCTGGTGGCGGCAGGTGCGGGCCGAAGACGGGACCTGCCATCGGACGTTTCGCCATGATGCCGTCTGCGGAGGATTCATGACGGATCCGCTGCAGAACCCACGGGACCAGATATTCCCGCGCCCAGACCAAGTCCCCGGTCTTGGCTTCACGCCAGCTCCGCACCGGCAGAGGCATCGGCTGCCGGGGCTGGAGGGAATGCTCCATGTTTAACGCATCCAGCACCAGGGCGGCAATGGTGTGATGGCCCAGCGGGGAGAAATGCAGCCGGTCCGCGTCCCACATTCTTGGTTCCGCCAGCTCCGGTAGGGCCCACATGTCGGCCACGACCGCGCCGTGGCGGGCGGCTATGGTGCGCAGGTTTTCGTTGAAGATGGCCACTTTCGCCCGGGTCCGGCCCAGGAGGGGCGTCGCTCCCCAGTCCGGCCCGGTGAACAGGACGACAGTGGCCCCATGGGAGCCGAGAAGCTCCACCACGGGGTCAAGTTCTTCGGCGAGTAAGTCGGGGTTCCTGCCGTGGACGACCAGGTCGTTCCCGCCGGCAGCGATCGTGACAAGGTCTGGTTTGAGGGCGATCGCCGGGGCCACCTGCTGGTCCACGATCTCCCGCAGGAGTAATCCCCGGACGGCGAGGTTGGCATAGGCAAAGTCCTGCTTTCCGGCGCTCAATTCCTCGGCCACGCGGTCCGCCCACCCTCGGTGACCGCCCGGGCTGCGGGGTTCCGGATCCCCTATGCCTTCGGTGAAGGAATCACCCAAAGCCACGTAGCGGGCCCAAGGAAGCCGGGGGAGGGTGGCATCGCCGGATGAACCGGCGTCGCTATCGGGGCCGGGTCTTTCCGCTAAGCCAGTCACGGTTCCACTCTGCACCTACTGCCTCCCCGACGCCAGTGCCGGAGGAGATCGCCGCCAACAGGGGTAAGAACGTCCCGGGTAACGAGTGGGTAACGAGATAATAACGCTGCAGGGGATCGACTACTCCTGTGAGGAGCCTGCGCGCAGACGCGCTTTCTGACTCCCTCAGCCCGCGAGCCGTTGCGCGCAGCACAAACAGCACGAACAGCGCAGCACAAACAGCTCAGTACAAACAGTGGACTGTCATCCAAATCAAGGGGGTTAACCCATGAAATCGCTACGCAGCTTAGGGATCCTGGGGGCGCTCCTTGTGCCCCTGGCAGCTTCCGTCTTGAGTCCTCTGCCGGCTTCGGCGTCGACCGCGAGCTGTCAACCCGCTACCGCGGCCCCGACGGACCCATATCCGGGGACAACTGTAATCGCGGATAACTTCGAATCCGGCAGCCTGTCGCCGTTCATTGTCCACACGGCGGGTACCGGGGCGGCAACCGTTTCCTCGGCTGCAGCCCGGTCCGGAGCCTGTGCTGCCTATCTGCATGTGACGTCGGACGTGGGGTCGCTGGCGTACTTCTCATATCCCCTCCCGGCGGGAACGCAGGCGGTATACGCGGATGGCTGGTTTGACATTGCCCAGGCGGGGGTTGCCGGGAACGACGTGCCGTATTTCCGGTTTCTGTCAGGCAGCACCCGGATAGCGGACATCTACCGGTACAACAGCAACGGCCAGCTGTGGCTGCGGACGGCGACTCCGACCGGCGGTTTCGCCTACACCAGGCTTCCGGCGCCCACCATCGGGCTAAACGCCTGGCACCATGCGGTGATGCACGTCGTACCGAGCGGAGCTGCGACGACCATCCAGGTCTGGTTTGATGGTCAGCTCGTCTATTCCAACAACCAGGTCAGCACCGGAGCCAGCACACTTTCCGCGGTACAGCTGGGGGCCGAGCACAATAGCCAGATGGGGGATAGCTACAGCGACGACGTGATCGTCAAGATGGGCCGGTAATCGCACAAATGGGGGAAGAATGTGTTCGTGAGTAACCTTCAACCCACTGCCGCACGACCGGACCGCCGCTCGGCCCAGCTCTCCCGCAGCCCGTGGGCACCCCCGGCCCGGACGCTGATTGACATATTGTTGGCATCTGCTGAACGCAGTCCGGATGAGTCGGCGCTTGACGACGGCCGAACCACCCTCAGCTATGCGGACCTCATGGTGGAGGTGGCTGGCCTCGGGGCCAGGTTGCAACTTGCAGGCTTGCGCGCGGGTGACAGGGTCGGGGTCCGCATCCCGTCGGGAACCAACGAACTCTACATCTCAATTCTTGCGGTTCTCTATATTGGTGCCGCCTATGTGCCCGTTGATGCCGATGATCCGGATGAAAGGGCCCGCCTGGTCTTCGGAGAAGCGGAGGCTGCGGGGATTCTGGGTGCGGGGGGTGAGATAGCCGTCCAGGAGCGTGTCGGGGGCGCTGCGGCCGAGCCTCGTTTTCCGGTCCCTCAAGACGATGCCTGGGTGATTTTTACGTCGGGGTCTACGGGGACGCCGAAGGGCGTGGCCGTAACCCATCGGTCTGCGGCCGCCTTTGTTGATGCGGAGGCGAGGTTGTTTCTTCGACAGGAGCCGATCGGCCCCGGTGATCGGGTGTTGGCGGGTCTCTCCGTCGCCTTCGATGCCTCCTGCGAGGAGATGTGGCTGGCATGGCGATATGGGGCCTGTCTCGTTCCCGCTCCCCGCGCCCTGGTCCGGGCCGGTGCGGATCTGGGCTCATGGCTGGTCTCACGCGGGGTTTCAGTGGTCTCGACCGTGCCGACGCTGGCTGCCTTGTGGCCCGCGGAGGCGTTGGAGAACGTCCGGTTGCTGATATTTGGCGGGGAGGCTTGTCCGCCCGATCTCGGCGCCAGGCTGGCGCTTGGCGGCCGGGAGGTCTGGAACACTTACGGGCCCACCGAAGCCACGGTCGTGGCCTGTTCCGCGCGGCTGGGCGGGGAGGGGCCTGTCCGTATTGGGCAGCCGCTGGACGGATGGGACATCGCCGTCGTCGACGGGAACAACGAACCCGTCGCAGAAGGGGAAACCGGTGAGCTGATTATCGGCGGGGTCGGCCTGGCAAGGTACCTGGACCCGCAAAAGGACGAGGAAAAGTACGCTCCGATGGCTACCCTCGGCTGGGGGAGGGCATACCGTTCAGGGGATCTGGTCCGGTACGAGAGGAAGGGATTGATCTACATTGGCCGCGCCGATGACCAGGTGAAACTTGGCGGGCGCCGGGTTGAACTGGGGGAGATTGATGCCGCCCTGCAGGCTCTCCCTGGTGTTGCCGCTGCGGCCGCTGCCGTCCACACGACGGCCGGCGGTCATCAGATACTTGTCGGCTACCTGGTTCCCGGCCATCAGGGCAGCCTGGATCTGTCGGGGCTTCGGACGCGGCTCACTGCCATACTCCCGGCACCGCTGATACCGCGGCTGGCCGTCCTTGAGTCGCTCCCAACCAAAACCAGCGGGAAGGTCGACCGTGCTGCGCTGCCCTGGCCCGCACCGGCGTCGAGCGCTGATTCGCATGACGGCGCAGCCGCCCTGGATGGGCCCTCCCAGTGGATTGCGGATCAGTGGACGGCCGTGCTCGGGGCGGCGCCGTCCGGGCTGGATGCGGATTTCTTTGCCCAGGGCGGCGGGTCATTGGCGGCGGCGCAACTTGTTTCCGCGGTCCGTGTGCGGTACCCGACGGTCACCGTGGCGAATATCTACTCCTATCCGCGGCTGGGCGCGCTCATTGACGTCATCAAAGCGTCACAGCCCGACGAGGCCACCGGGCCCGCGGTGGCGGTCCAAAGGGAGGTGCGCCGCACTTCGCTCAGCTCCCAGGTCTTCCAGACCCTAATGGGCATCCCGCTTCATGTTCTGGCCGGAATGCGCTGGCTCACATGCCTGATGGTTGTGAACAATCTGATCCGCGGCTGGGGCTTCGGGGGCGCACCAACAGTGTCCTGGTGGTGGGTCGCATTGTCCTGGGCTGTGTTTGTGAGTCCGTGGGGCCGGATGTGCATTGCCATCGCCGCCGCGCGGCTCCTTCTCCGGCGAGTGGAACCGGGCACTTACCCCCGCTCGGGCGGCGTGCACTTGCGGCTTTGGCTGGCGGAGCAGATTTCGGACCTCGCTGCCGCGGTGAGCCTGGCCAGCGCGCCTTGGGTTCCGTACTATGCGCGCGCCCTTGGCGCAAAGATTGGACGGGACGTCAATCTGCATTCGCTGCCGCCGGTGACTGGCATGCTCACCCTCGGAAGCGGGTGTTCCGTGGAACCGGAGGTGGATCTGTCCGGCTGGTGGATCGATGGCGACGTTGTGCACATCGGGCTAATCTTTGTCGGCGCAGAAGCGACCATCGGTGCCCGCAGCACGCTGATGCCCGGAGCGCGGATTGGAGCCGGAGCGGTGGTTTCGCCGGGATCGGCGGTATTCGGCCGGGTCAAACCCGGCCGGCTGGTGGCAGGGTCACCGGCCGAACGGTTGGGTACGGCGCGCCAAGACTGGCCCGATGAACGGCCCCGATCGTCGTCGCGCCTCCACCGCCTGTGGTTTATCGGGTTCGCCGCGGCCTCCGGGGCCTTGGCCCTGATCCCCTACGTTGCCGCGGCGGCCGCAGCCCTGGTTCTGCTGGCCGCTTCGCGCGGCCGTGGGACACTTTCCTCGGCCTGGCCGCAGCTGTTGTTGGCGGTCCCGCTGGCGGCCGTGGTCTGGTTCGGCGTGAACCTGCTTCTCACTTTGGCGGCGGTGAGGATCCTTGGCATCGGACTGAGGGAGGGGTTCTACCCCGTCCGCAGCCGTATCGGCTGGCAGGTCTGGGCCACCGAGCGCGTGTTGGACGCGGCACGCGACGTCCTTTTTCCGCTGTACGCGAGCCTGTTCACCCCGACCTGGCTTCGTTTGCTGGGCGCCAAGGTCGGGAAAAACGTTGAGGCGTCCACCGTGCTGCTGCTGCCCAGCATGACAACCATCGGAGAAGGTGCGTTCCTGGCCGATGACACGATGGTTGCCTCCTACGAGCTGGGCGGAGGGTATTTGAGGATTGCTCCGGCCAAGATCGGCAGGCGCTCATTTCTGGGCAACTCGGGGATGACGGCCCCGGGCCGCCGCGTTCCGAGGAACGCCTTGGTTGCCGTACTGTCGGCGGCCCCCGCTAAGGCCAAGGCCGGCTCATCCTGGATCGGGAGCCCTCCCTCAAGGCTGCGGCGTACTGCCCTGGGCGGGGACCCAAGCCGGACCTTCGACCCGCCGGTGCGCCTCCGGGTAGCTCGTGCCTTGTGGGAATTCTGCCGTCTCGTTCCGACGGTTCTGACGGTTTCTGTGGCCGTGGGGGTGTTGGTGACGTTGGATAAGCTGGCCATCGGCCTCGGCTATGGTCCGGCTGCCCTGCTCAGCGGGATGGTCATGTTGTTGGCCGGAGGGGTGGCAGCGGTGGCGACCATCGCCGCCAAGTGGCTGTTCGTCGGTCGGATCCGGGCAGGGGAGCACCCGCTCTGGAGCTCCTTTGTCTGGCGCAATGAGGTGGTTGACGCATTCGTTGAAATGGTCAGCGCACCATGGTTTGCCCGGGCGGCCAGTGGAACGCCGGCCCTGGTCGGGTGGCTGCGTTGTCTGGGTGCGCGGATCGGTCACGGGGTGTGGTGTGAAAGTTACTGGCTGCCCGAGGCCGACCTCGTCACGTTGGGGGACGGCTCAACCGTCAACCGCGGTTGCGTGCTCCAGACACATCTTTTTCACGACCGGATGATGAGCATCGACACGGTCACGCTGGAATCCGGGGCTACCCTGGGCCCGCACGGCGTGATCCTTCCGGCAGCCCGAATTGCGGCCGGTGGAACGGTCGGACCGGCCTCCTTGGTGATGCGCGGCGAAACCGTCCCCGGCGGAACCTACTGGACGGGGAATCCGGTACGGCCCTGGCAAGGGGAGGAGAAAGTGGCGACACCATGAGCGATGGCAGTTACGACCGTTCGGCCTACGTTTCCGCCACCGTTGCCGAGCCTGGGGACTTGGATCCGTACACCCCCGGCCGAGGGAGCCTGGACTTCGGTGTGTCCCGGTACGAGCTGACTTTGGACTACCGGCTGGCCAGTAATCGCCTGTCCGGGCGGGCCGTCATTACCGGCAAAGCCAGGACCACTTTGACGGCCATCAGCCTTGATCTGAGCGGGTTGCGGGTCAGCAAGGTCCAGCTTGATTCCATCCGCGTACAGCGTTTTCTGCAGCGCGGGGACCGGCTGATCATCACCCCCGAGGTGCGCATAGCGTCGGGTGCGGAGTTTCGGCTCGACATCCGTTATGAAGGGAACCCCCGCCCGGTCGAAAGCCTGTGGGGGGACATCGGATGGGAGGAATTGACGGACGGCGTGCTCGTGGCTGGCCAGCCCACCGGAGCATCGTCCTGGTTCCCGTGTAACGACCACCCCAGCAGCAAATCGATGTACACCTTCCGGGTGACCACCGACGCCGGCTACCGCGTGGTGTGCAATGGAAAACTGGTGTCCCGGATGGTCAAATCCAGCCGGGAAATCTGGGTTTACGAGCAGCCTGAACCGATGGCAGCCTATCTGGCCACCGTGCAGATCGGCCGCTACCAGCTGTTGAACATTCACCCCTCGGCCCGTGCCTCGGGCCGCGGTCCATGGAGCGCGCAGGAGCCGGAGGACGACGTCGTCCCGCAATTCGCAGCCGTTCCGGCAAAGCTGGCAGAGCGGGCCGCGGCGGGTCTGTACCGCCAGAGCGAAATGATGGAAACCTTCGTCAGCTGCTTCGGTCCCTATCCCTTTCAAAGCGGCTACACAGTGGTGGTCGCTGACGATTTCCTGGAAATTCCGTTGGAAGCCCAGTCCCTGTCCATCCTCGGCCGGAACCACCTGGGCACCGAATGGAACTCGCAGCGTCTGGTGGCACACGAACTCGCGCATCAGTGGTTCGGCAACTCGGTGACGTTGGCGTTGTGGCGCGACATCTGGCTCCACGAGGGTTTTGCCTGCTATGCGGAATGGATCTGGTCTGAGGCCTCAGGCTCGTTGAGCGCTGATGAGCGGGCGATGGAAGCATGGCGTGCCCTGAGCCTTGAGCCACAGGATCTGCTGACCGGTGATCCCGGCGCGGAAGAGATGTTTGACGATCGCGTCTACAAACGGGGCGCTTTGGCCCTGCACAGCCTCCGAAGGGTCTGGGGGGACAGTACGTTCTTCGGCCTGCTGCAGGCATGGACGGCTCGATTCCGCTACGGCTCCGTCAGCACCGAGGATTTTGTTGAACTTGCGGCAAGCCGTTGCCGGGCCGCGGATGCGGATCCAAGGGCTTTGCTGGACCAGTGGTTGTATCGGACGGCTTTGCCGGATCTCTAGACAGTAACAAAAAACCTGGCGACGGCGGCCACCAAGTGCGCTGGTAAGCCGAGCGCGCGGGTGGACAGGTCTGCCACCCGCTGATCGTCCAGCAGGTCCACGGTGTCCGGTCTGGTTGTCAGGCCAGATCCTACAGCCTTCAGCAGCGCCTCCTTCCGGCACCACAACTGTGCCCGCAGCTGCTGTCGGAGGTCGGCGTGCATGCCTGCCACCTGCCGGCGCTCCCGGTGTGTCAGCGCCACGTCGTCAAATCCTGCGAAGCCCACCGCGGCCGGGTTTTCGACATCGATGCCGAGCCTTTCTCCGGGCTCCGGGCTGACAATGCCGGCCAGCACGGCCCATCCGCCGCAACGCGACAGGCTCAGCAGTATTGGCGCGGGTCGGCCCGCGACCCGGTAGCCGGGCATGCCGTGGTCCGTTTCCGGCCGTGGCCCGCACAGGCGGCAGATGTAGTTGACGCGCAATTCCTGCTCATCGAGTCCCAGCAGCCGGGCAGTGAATCTGCGCTGCGCCACGCGCCCGGCCAAGAACCGCCGTCGGGCGGACGGTATGCCAATCAAGCCGGCCCGCCGGCGTTCGGCGGCGTCCAGGCCGCCGGAGCCGAAAGGATCCGGGCCATCCAAAGCAAAAGCCTGAACGGTCAGGCCGGATGGGACCACACCTTCAGGATCCCCCGGGTGCGGCGGAAGGGCGGAAGGAAGAACCGGCATGGCCAACGGGGAATCACTTACCAAAGGAGGACTTTGGGAAGCGCTTCCACGCCTGATCGAATTCGGCTTCCGATTCCTTGGCTCGGGATTCTTCCATATGGTGCAGTCTGCCGTAGCTGAACCCGTTTTCGCCCCTAAGGTGCGCCTCCGCCCCCAGCCGGCGCACCAGACTGCGGATGACCACGCTGTCATGGTGGTGGCCCAGCATTATTTGGATGTCGTGGGCAGCTGCAGCCACGCGTGCCCCTCGTTTGCCGCACACAGTCGATGCGGCTTCCACTGCGTACCGTAGCCGCTTGGCCCGCTTGCGCGCCTCATGCAGACTTTGATCGCGTGCGCTGCCGTCCTGGGCCGCTTTTGCGGTTCCGACGGCGCGGCGTAACCTCCGTACGTCCTTCCGGATCAGTGCCCGGGCTGTCTTCCGGGCCGGATTCGACGCCGGCGAGGTCAGGGGCGGGGCGGAAAGAAGCCTCTCCAGCCCATCGAGCAACCGGTAGTACCGTTCGTTCTCCAACGCGGCCAGAATTTCGGCGCGTGCTTTGTGCTGCTCGGCCCCGAGTTCCTCGCCAATTCGTTGGGAGATGGGCCCCATCACAAGCTCGGCTGGGTCCGCGCTGATCAGCTTCCGGAGGCGCGACTGGATGATCACGGTGTCCCGCGAAGTCCCCAAGACGTCAGCTAGCCATTTCAACTCGTCACGCAAGCTGTCCGCCACCCCCGGGTCCAGCAGTGTCCGGTAGGTCGCCAACGCCGAACGCATACGCCTGGCGGAGACCCTCATCAGATGGATGGAGTCCGGTTCACCGCTTCGGACGCCAGGGTCGTGCCTGATGAGCTCGCTGACCTGGCGGTGCATGAATGCCAGCAGCATCGTCCCCGCGGGTTCCTTCCCCTTGGGCCTGCGGGGCGAAATACGGGGCGAAATTGGCTCGTCCCGCGGGTCCCTGTCGCCCAAAGTCCATGCGGGCGTTATCGGATGGACGGCCCAGCGGGCACCGGCCCCCGTCAGGATCGACTGGGCCGCGTTGAGCAGGTCTTCGGATCCGTCGACGAGTTCGATGTCCCATTCCCGCCATCGTTTTCCGGGGTCGTGGAGGATGTTCTCGACCAGGACTTGATCATCGATGATCGCAGCAAGCACCGAATTACCCTCGCCATGGAGGCGGTGGACTGTGCGCCGGGTCCGGAGCCGGACGACCGGTTCCATCGTGCGCCCGCGGACATAGACGTGCACAAACCCCAGAAGATGGTCGGGCACCCTGTCCGGATCGGTTCCCAGCGGTTCGCGTATTTCGCTTCGCTTCTTCCGCCCCGTCGGGAGTTTGAGGTGCCACCCTGAGCCGCCTCCGCCGGTTCGCCGTCGCAAACTGATACCACGCCCGGCCAGGACCAGATTCTCGGTGTCGAAATAGACGGTTTCAAGCTGATCTGCGGCGGACTCCTCCACCGATGTGACTCCGGGGAGGCCACCCAGTGGCGGAAGGAGGGCATCCTCATGGACGTCATATTTCCGCTCAATCTCAACGCCGGCAACCATGGTCAATTGTACCGCCGCGGGATGAATTGGCTCGTTCGATGAGCTCGGCCAGTTCGGCCAGCCGGTGGGCTCTGGCGGACTCAGCGGGGGTGAACGGTTCCCCGGCCCGGGAGAAGACGATGGGCCCGTCCCAGGCGGATGGGATTTTGAGACGGCTGATCCCATCACCGTCGCTGATGGCGGCGGCTGAAGGTGCGTGCCGAGGGGGTTCGATCCTCGCCGAGAGGAGTTCAGCGACCGCCAGGGGCAGCTCAGCGGGGTGCTGGGCGACCCGGACCGCGAGGCTGAGGGCCTTCGTCTGGCCGTCGGCCAGGGCCAGGGCCGTGGTGGGCCAGGCGCGGACGGCCCGGCCACCGGCGCCTCCCAAAGCATCGCAGAGCGCATCGTGTGTGAGCGACCCTGGCGCCGAAAGGACGAATTCGTCCAGAACGTCCCCTTGCACCGGATGGACATGGATGCTCAGGATATTGACCTCCAGCCGGGCCAGCGACCGGGTGATGCGTTCCAGGGCGCCGGGTTCATCCCGCAGGATCGTTCGGGCCCGCCACAAGGCGGGGGAGTCCCGAAGTACCTGGCGCTGCCGGATGGCGGCGGCGTGGATCCATGGCCGCAGCAGTCTTCCCGCTGACGGCTCGGCGATCCAGATCACCAGGACCGTTGCCGTAACGGTCAGGGCCAGCACCTTCAGCAGGTAGGGCAGCCCGGTCTGGACCACGGCGGCATGCACAGCCAGTTCGATCGGCAGCATGAGTGCGATGTTGGCCAGGGTGAGCCGGGACCTTGGCGGTTCCGGCAGCTGTCCGCAGGCCTCACAGATCAGGGTCTCCGTTGCTGCCGCGCGTCGGTTTCGCTTCATGCCTCCAGTGTTCCCCGCCGCTGTTACGGTCCGGTTGCCGGCCGGTCACAATCACGGGAACCGCCGCGCCCTTTGCGTGTCAGCGACGTTCAGTCGCCCCAGATGTAGTAGATCACTGTCAGACCGACGGTCAGGGGCATCACCTGCAGAGCCTGCTTGAGGTGCCTGACGATCTGCGGCCAGATCGGGGCCTTTTTGACGGACTGGCATGGCCACCGTCATGTCGGCGCCCAGCAGGGTGCCGAACTGGATCCCACGGTACCGGAGGTGTCGTGCAGGGTTGCCCAGAGCCACTGCGATCAGCAGGCTTCCGAAGGAGGCAAGACCCACGGCCAGAGCCATGGAGGCCTTGCGGCTGCCAAGAATGGGGTGAAGGTCGCCTACGTCCGGGTCAGGACGTTCAGGGTGAGGTCGACGGCGTCGAGCAGCAGAGCGAGAACGGAGGTTCCGAGCCCGGCGACCAGCAGCAGGCCCGGATGCGCGAATCCGATGACGATGCGCCGCAGCCGCGGCCGGTCCCGCAGGAACGTATCCGGGACGCGGGATTGAAGTGGAATCTGCCGCCAACCACGCAGTCGGCGCAGGAACCAGGCGCAGCGGATGATGAGGGCCAGCCAAAGCACGATGACGACGAGTGGGACGGCCGCCAGCAGCAGGTGGAGGCCCAGGGCGGTGACCTCGCGGTCGTTGTTTCCGGCCGCGGCTGAAATGGTCGTGGAAATGGAGGCGCTGAGCACCACGGAAACACCCCAGACCAAAAAGGCCCCGATGAGTGCCAGGAAGCGCACGACGAAATGACCCAGAACGGATTCGCTGGTCGGCCTGAGGTGCTGGCGCGGTGTGGCCGACAGCACCGCCAGGGTGGCGAGCAGCGTCGGCAGCGCCGCCAGGGCTACGAAGGCATACCAGACCCACCCGGCCCGGTCCAGGAATTCATCCAGGGTGATCAGGGCCGCCCAGGCTCCGACCCAGATCCAGCCAGCGCTGAGCGGATGATGCACAACCCAGTCAGCGGCATCCTGGCCCATGGCACCACTGTAGCGGCCGTGCGCAGGGAAGCACCGCCTTCTTTGCCCACCGCCTCGGATACTGTGGGAGCACCTTTCCCGTGGGTCCTAGCTCCAATCCGAGGTGGCGATGTGAATTCCGATGCAAGACGGCCGTTCTGCACGGCGGCCATGGCCGGTGTCGCCATCTACGTCGGGGTGGACATCGTTCTCCAACGGCTTCCGCCGCACTACAGTGTGATCCGCGATGCGGAAAGCAACCTGGCGGTGGGGCCGTACGGGTGGATCATGAATCTGAATTTTTTGGGACGGGCAGCGACAACGCTGTGCGTTATGCGCGCCGTGGTCCGAACGGCACCGGTATCCGGGCCAAGGAGCGTTGGTGCGCTTCTGCTGGGGATCGGGGGCGCGAGTTCGGCTGTTCTGGCTTTCTTCCCCACCGATGTTCGTTCCGAAGCCGGCGCGGGGCCGGTGGCGACCACTGGCGGCGCGGTCCACCTGATCGTGGCGGGTATGGGGTTTCTGGCCGCCCTGGCGGGTGTGAGCACGCTGACGTGGTGGCTTCGGCATTCCCCGGGGCTGCGGCGGACCTACCGGGTGGCCTCTGTGTTTACCGGGATCACGGCGCTGGGGCTGGTATCAATGGGCGTGAGCGGCCGATTCCTCCCCGGTTTCCTCGGGCTTGCGGAGCGGATTGCGCTCGCGGGGATCCTGGGGTGGGCGTTCGCTGTGTCGGCCGGCATCCGCGCTCTTCCGGCTTCAGCAGCCCAACCCTACCGATCGGTCCGGAGGCCGGCCACGCCACGGCCAAAGGACGCACGGGCCCGCGCGTCCTTGGGCAGGGAGTGAGTCTTCAGGCCCGGTTTCGGACCGACCGCATCACCCACATAATGGCACCGACGACGAGCAGAATAATGCCGATCCAGAGGAGGAACATTGCGGCTTTGACTGCGACACCGAAGATGAGAAGGACGATTCCGACAATGATAAGTGTGATTACTATTCCCATGAGCCGATCGTACTCGCACTCCTCCCAAATAGTCATGATGCTGGTCCGATTCCTCATGCGCACCCAAAACGTTCCTCGTCCTCGCCGCCATCGGCGCTGGCGTTGCCCCGGCGGAGACCCGGGAGCCGGACGGGCCCTTGCGGGGCAGGTCTAGCATGGGGCAATGATCACTCAAACGAGATTTGGCACGCGGTTATTGTCGCGCCTGGGCGCACTTTCGTTGTTGACAGTCGGCCTGCTCGTGGGGGTCGCCGCGGCGCCAGCGGTCGCGGCACCTCAGCCGAGCGTGGTCTTCGGGACTTCGGCTGGCGACTACGTAGCCTTGGGGGATTCGTTTACCGCGGGGCAAGGGGCGCCTCCGTACCTGCCGGGTCCATGCTTCCTGAGCCGGTACACGAGCTACCCTGTCGTCGCTGGGGCCCTCAGTCCCTACCGGTTGGCGGCCAACAAGGCCTGTTCCGGGGCAGATACTTCAGCCGTACTGTCCCAGCTGCCGGGGATAGGTTCCAAGACGAGTCTGGTGACGCTCACGGTCGGTGGTATCGACGCAGGCTCGAATGTGGTCCTGGCCGCCTGCGCTCCGGACCCGACGTCTCCCGTTTGCGTCAGTGCGATCAACGGGAGTCTGCTCCAGCTCCGTGATTTGGCTCCGAAACTCGTTTCCACCTATCTTGCGGTTGCCTCGGCGGCTCCTCAGGCGCGGGTGGTCGTGATGAACTATCCGCTCCTGTTTGCGTCCGGGATTTCGCCGCTGGGCGACACCATCAATGGTGCAACTGCGGCGCTGAATGGCGCAATAGCGGCCGCTGTCGGTGCCGCCACCGTGGTGAATCCCCACATCCAGTTCCTCGACGTGACTCCGGCCTTCGCCAACCACGGCATCGGTTCCGCCCTTCCCTACATCAGCTACGACCCGGCCCACCCCGCCGCTCCGGCCAACTTCCACCCCAACGCCTTGGGCGACGCGCTGGGATACTACCGGGTATTGGCCACCCACGGGCTGTTGGGAATCACATTCAACCAGCTTCAGTCCCGCTGGCCAGCGGGACTGTGACGTGGTGTGCCCGTGCCCGCCGCGGGCACGCCAGCGGTCACTGTCCTGGATAGGTGAAAAAGGGTTCCACCGTCCGCTGCTTCGAAAATGTTTCGTAACGCTGAAGTTGAGCTGACGTAGTCGAACACGTCCTCGGGTGACCGGGAAATAGAAAACGCGTTCGTCGATGATTGGCATCGGATTCTCCTTCGAAGGGTGCCCGCTGCCGGCCCCATCCGACCGGCTCGGCCAGGCTGACAGCATTGTGTTCCGCCCGGGCGGGCCTGTCAATGAGATGCCCGCACGCCGCTCGCCGCTGACAAGAAGCTTGCCAAGGAAATCGAAAGGGGACGCCGCAGGAATGGGAGGACGGGATGGAAGACCAGTACAACCTGGTGAGGTTCGTCACGGCCCAGGATTCCGATGGCACGTACCGCCGTGCCCTGGCAGAGCTCCGCAGCGGAAGCAAGCGGAGTCACTGGATGTGGTTCGTTTTCCCGCAGATCGCGGGTCTTGGCCGCAGCCCGATGGCCACGACCTACGCCGTATCCTCCCTGGCGGAAGCGCAGGCCTATTGGCGCCATCCGGTGCTCGGGCCGCGGCTGAGCGAAAGCGCGCACTCTGTCTGTGCCGTGCAGGGCCGCACCGCCGTGCAGATTTTCGGCGCGGTGGACGCCAAGAAATTTCACTCGTCCGTCACGTTATTCCTTCGGGCCGACCCGCAGGAACCGGTGTTCCGGGAAGCCCTCAATCAGTACTTCGACGGCGTACCTGATGCCGTCACCGACCAGCGGTTAGGACTGCATGGCTGACCCGGCGGCTGTGGCTTTGGCGCCCGTATTTCCGGCGACTCCGAGGCCCTGAAGCTCTCGCAGGATGACCTTGAGGCCCTTGGTCAGGGATTCCCTGTGTGCGTCGTGCCAAGTTCTTGCCTTGTTCGGTTATGCTTCTGCCTAACCGTGGGACGGGCCTGCTTCGATCTGGCCGAACTACTCGAACCGGGATGGGTCGCCCATCCCGCGCCGCACGATTTCAGCGGTGCCGCTGGAGAAGTCGACGACGGTGGTCGGCTCCGCGCCGCAGTCGCCGGAATCGACGACGGCGTCCACCTCATGGTCAAGCCGTTCCTTGATTTCCCAGCCCTGTGTGAGCGGTTCTTCCTGATCGGGCAGAAGCAGGGTGCTGGACAGCAGCGGCTCTCCCAGCTCGGCCAGCAACGCCTGGACGACGTTGTTGTCGGGGATGCGCACGCCGACCGTTTTCTTTTTCGGATGCAACAGCCGGCGCGGTACCTCCTTCGTGGCGGGCAGGATGAACGTGTAGCTGCCCGGTGTGACGGACTTGATGCTGCGGAACACGTCGTTGTCGATGTGCACGAACTGCCCCAGCTGGGCAAAGTCCTTGCAGACAAGCGTGAAGTGGTGCTTGGCGTCGAGCTGGCGGATCGTGCGGATCCTATCCAGTGCGTCCCTGTTGCCCAATTGTGCCCCGAGCGCGTAACAGGAGTCGGTTGGGTAGGCAATCAGGCCGCCCGAGCGCACAAGGTCCACTATCTGGCCGATCGCGCGCGGCTGGGGGTCCTGGGGATGAACGTCGAAGTATCTCGCCATGCCAAGAGCCTACGGCCCGGGGGCAGTTTGCGCACCCACGGTTGGGCTCCCATGACGGCCCCGACCTCCGTGCCGGTGCTCCCGCCCCGCCCGGCACCGTTGTCGGTTTGCGGGACAAGGTAACGATCACGTAACGTTGGCGGCTGGGGCTGAGGGCCCTGGCCCGAACGTAGGGCCCCGGATGCCCGGTCACAGGGCCCGGATTGCGCCGAACGGCGCCATGGTCGGCCCCGCCCTGAAACGGGGGCCGATGGAAGCTTCCGGCACTTGTCGTCACCTCGGTTGTGAATGGATCACTTCAGTTGTGACTGACGATTGCGCCAATCCCAACCCCGGAGGGGTTTTTTGTTTAAGAAAAAAATAGCCATAGTAATGACGATCGGTGCGTTGTCCCTTACCGGATGCAGTGTCGCTCCAACCCCAGACCGGGCCTCGGCGCCATCTCCCACGGACCGGGCCTCGGCGCCATCCCCGGCGGCGCATGCCGCAGCCGTGTCCGCGTCCGCCGCGGCTCCGGCAACGCCTCCGGCAACTACAGCCACGGCAAGTCCAGCCGCGACCCCGGCTTCAGCAGCCGCAAGCGGTCCGGGCACCACGACGGATCCCGCCGCGGCTGCTTCGGCCCCCGCGACCGCTCCGGGCATCACGACGGCTCCCGCGGCTCCCGCAGCCCCCGCTTCCGCTCCCGCCGCTCCTGCAG
>JALYYI010000217.1 GCA_030946705.1 Actinomycetota bacterium
CGGGGGGCGTCCGTGCGTTTGGATGCTTCGGATTTTCTGCGGATGGAATCCCTTGTTGAACCGGCGCTCACGCCAGATCTCTGTGGCAGGCACAGCTGAGGAAAGGAATCGGATGGAAATGGGATAGAACTCCCAACTCCACGCGCCGGGTCGAGGATCGCTGCGGTGCACGGTTCCCCTTGGCCCCGCGGTGCCCTCTGTTCGGTCTTGCTTGCTTCCTGTCGAGCCTAACAGTGTCATGTTCGCTCAAAGCTGAAAAAGTGGGCCGGGGAGCCCTTACTTCAACCCGTCAGTGGGCCCACACCGCCGTGCTCGCGCGGCACACGTGCTGTTATGACATTGTGACGCCGCCGGGGGGCAAACGGGCCCCGGTCCACTGGGAGCCATCTTGCAGCCGCCCGCTGTGAACACCTGTGTTACGCGCGCGTGCCGGGCCTTCGATGGCCCTGACACCTTCAGATCCGCGACGGCCGCGGTATTTGTCCAGTCCGCATATTCGCTGGCTTGGGCCTGCACCATGCACTCCGGATTCCCACCCGCACCGTTAGGCCACGGTGTAGGAGTTCTGCGGCCGGCCGGTGCTTCCGTACGCAAGGTCCAGGATCAGAAGGCCCTTGTGTTCCAGCGCGCCGAGGTAACGCTGGGCCGTTGGGCGGCTGATCCCGAGCTGGTCGGCGATCTCCGCGGCGCCGACCGGACCGCCGGCGGCGCGGACGGCGTCGAGGGTTTTCTGCATGGTGGGCTGCAGGCGCGGCGCCGGGGCGGTCCTGACCCCGGCGGACCGGGCGTGGTAGAGGCGGTCAATGGTTGCCTGGCTGGCCGTTGATGCGGACTCCAGCTCCTGCCGCCACCGCTGGTACGCCTCCAACTGCGTGCGGAGCTGTTCAAAGCTGAAGGGCTTGACGATGTAGTAGGCTGCGCCGCTGCTTCTGGCTGACCTGACGGTCGCCAGGTCCCGGGCGGCGGTGATGATGATGCAATCAACCTGCGATCCCGCCGCCTGCAGGGACCGCAGCAGGGAGAGCCCGTCCTCGTCCGGCAGGTGCACATCCAGCAGGATCAGGTCCGGTTTCAGACGCGCGATTGCCTCCCGCGCGGCTGTGGCGCTGTGCACTTCGCCCACGCATTCGAAGCCGTCAACCTTGGCCACGCGAGCCGCGTGGATGCCGGCGACCCTGAAATCGTCGTCCACCACCAATGTCTTGATCAACGTGTGCAACTCCTGTCTTCGGTCGCAATGTGCACGTTTGCCGGCAGCCATACCTCAAAGTTGCCGCCGGGCCCCGGAAACACGTCGAGGGTTCCGCCGGCCCGGTGGACAATCCTCGCCACCAGGGCCAGCCCGATGCCACGCCGCATGCCCGGCCGCGGATCCTTGGTTGAATAGCCGTCCACCACCACCTGATCGATCGTATCTGCCGGGACGCCGGGGCCGTTGTCGCGCACGGCGATGAAAACGCCGTCGGCGTCGTCAAACTGTACCGTCACCGTGCGCGGCCAGGGCGTATTCACCAGGGCGTCCACGGCGTTGTCCAGAAGGTTGCCGACGATGGTCAGCAGTTCCGTTTGGTCAACCAGCGGACGTTCCAGCCGGGACTCCGCGCTCACCTCGATCTGCACGTCCCGTTCGGCGGCAACGGTGATCTTGGCCAGCAGCAGGGCGGCCAGCTCCGGCGGCGCAATCCTTGCGCGCAGCCCTTCGCCGAGCGACCTGGACACGCTGGATAATTGCGAGACGTAGCTCTTGGCCTGATCTACGTCCCCCATCTCCAGCAGACCGTCGACGATGTGCAGCCGGTTGGCGTATTCGTGCTCCAGCGCGCGCATTGCCTCTGTCAGGCCCCGGACGGAGTGCAGGTCCCGGACCAGGCTCTCGATCTCGGTGCGGTCCCGCAGTGTGATGACGGAACCGATGCTCCGGCCGGCGATCGACACGGGCATGCGGTTGACCACCAGCAAGGCGTCCTCCGTCAGGGCCACCTGGTCGGCGCCGGAAAGGTTGCCGGTGAGCAGGTCCCGAAGCCGCCCGTCCGGGATCAGCTCGGCAACCGGTCTTCCCAGCGCCCTCCCCTCGATCTGGAGCAGCCGCCGGGCCTCCCCGTTGATCACCGTCACCCTCCCATCGTCGTCAAGCCCGACGACGGCCTCCCGGATTCCGTGCAGCAGCGCCTCACGCTCTTGTAACAGGGAAGCGATCTCGGCTGGCTCCAGATTGAAGGTGACGCGCTTGATCCGGCGGGAGAGCAACAGTGAACCGCCGACGCCCAGCGCGAGGACTATGGCCGAGAACCCGCTGATCAGCCAGACCTTCTGGACCTGATTGTCTACGACCCGGGTCTCCTCAATGCCCACCGACACCTGGCCTATCACCGAGCCGTCCGCAGCGAAGATCGGCGCCTTGGCGTTGGCCGACTTGCCCAGGCTGCCCTGGTCGAACCCCAGGTGGGTTTTGCCATCCAGTACGGCGACGGGCTCCTCCAAACGCTGTCCAATCAGCGCCGGGGTCGGGTGGGAGAACCGGATGCCGTTGCGGTCGGTGACCACCACGTAGGCGGGCTGCGCGGCGGCCGTGATCTCCTGGGCGAGACCGTCGATGACGTGCTCGGGATCCCCGGCCGCCAGGGCGGAGCGGATCTCCGGCACCTGCGCGGTGGTGGTCGCGATGCCCAGCGCATGCAACTGATACTGCCGGTCCAGGGTCTGGTTGCTGATCAGCGTGAACAAAAACCCGCCCAGGACGACGGCGAGCAGCAGCAGCGAGAGCGACCCCAAGAGGATCTGGGTGGTCAGGGTCGAGGTATGGCCGCCGGCCCGGAAACGCGGGGCCACTGATCCGCGGCTCACTGGAATCCGCGCCCCGGCCGGACCTTTGCCCGGTTGCAGAAAACGCACAAAACATGCACTTTTGCGGATAAGGCGCACAACTTACTGAAGACTTCTGGCACGAACGATCATTTTCTAAGCTTGACACAGTTCCGTGATCCACATCACGGCGGGAACGAACTTAGGAGGGATTGGAGTGACGACGACGACTCCCAACCTGGCCGCAGGCCGACCGTCTCGCTTCCGTGACACTCCTCAGTGGCGTGTCTGGTAACGAGCGGTCACATGAACAGAAAGACAGAGAGGTCTTAGCACATGGATGCTAACCATTCCCACCGGCCGCCCGCGGCCGCCGAGAGAGCCGAGGAAGCGGCAGGTATCGACATCGTCGGCTTGACCAAGCGTTACCTCACGCCGAAGGGTGAGACATTCACGGCCATCCGTGACGTGACCCTTAAGATCGAGCCCGGCCAGTTCTGCGCGATCGTCGGACCGACGGGCTGCGGCAAGTCGACGACGCTGGCCCAGGTCTCCGGCCTGGAGCGGCCAAGCTCCGGTTCGGTGAGCGTGCGCGATCAGATCGTCGACGGCATCACGAACGGTGTCAGCTACATGTTCCAGGCGGACGCGCTCTTCCCCTGGAAGACCGTCCTTGGCAACGTGTTGATCGGCCCCGTGCTGCTTGGCACACCCAAGCGGGAAGCCACCGTGCTCGCCATGGATTGGCTGCGCCGCGTTGGTCTGGCCGGTTTCGAGGACCGTTACCCGCACCAGTTGTCCGGCGGCATGCGCAAACGCGTCGCCATGGCGGCGGCGCTGATCAACAATCCGCGGATCCTGCTGATGGATGAGCCGTTCGGTGCTCTTGACGTGCAGACCAAGGCCATCATGCAGAACGAGTTGCTGCAGCTCTGGGAGGAACTGCGCCCCTCGGTCCTGTTCATCACCCATGACCTCGACGAGGCCGTGGCGCTCTCGGACCGGGTGGTCATCATGACCAGCAGCCCGGGCACCATCAAGGATGTCTTCGACATCGATCTTCCCAGGCCGCGCGGCGATGTCCAGCAGATCCGCCATGAGGAGCGCTTCCTGGAGCTGCAGGGCCGGATCTGGGAATCCCTGAAAGACGAGGTCACCCGGGCCTACGAGCAAACGGCAGGTGCTGCAGCATGACAACGATTACGCATCCCGGTGCCCAGAAACAGGAGCAGCCGATGGAACTTCAGACTTTGGCCCGGCGTTCAATGCTGCGGCGCACCACGTGGATCTGGGTCGGCCGTGTCGCCCTCGCGGTGTTCGTGATCGGGGGCTGGCAATGGTTCACGTCGGTCGGGTGGGTCGACAAGTTCTTTTTCGGCCAGCCCTCCGAAATCTGGAACAGCCTCGTCGTCCTCTTCACACAGGGCACGGCATTCGGCAGCATCTGGGAGAACCTCTGGATCACAATGCAGGAGGCGATCTACGGCTTCGCGCTCGGCACGCTCGTCGGTGTCGTGCTCGGGATCCTCCTGGGCTCGAACAAGTACCTGTCGGCAGTCGTCGGCCCGTACATCCGGATAGTGAATTCGATCCCCCGAATCGTGCTCGGGTCGATCTTCATCGTGGCATTCGGTCTCGGAGTTTTCCCAAAGGTGCTGCTCGCGGCGGTGCTGGTCTTCTTCGTGGTCTTCTTCAACGCCTTCCAGGGCGTCCGTGAAGTGGACCAGAACCTGGTCGCGAACGTTCGCGTCTTGGGTGCATCGCCGCTTCAGGTCGCCGCTCACGTGACCATTCCCTCGGCGATGACGTGGATCATTGCGAGCCTGCACACGGCGTTCGGTTTCGCGATTATCGGCGCCCTGGTCGCGGAAGTGCTGGGCGCCCAGCATGGAATCGGCCTGATCATCAGCCAGGCGCAGGGAACGTTCGATCCCAATACGGTCTTCGCCTGCATGGTGATCATCGCCGTGATCACGCTCGGGGCGGAATACCTCATCACCTTGCTGGAGCGTTCGCTGCTGAAATGGCGCCCGCCGAACCGTTCCGAAGCCCAGGCGATCTGAACATCGCCGCCGTTTTTCCCATTTAGCAAACGCCGAAACCTCGGCATAAACGAAAGAATGCGTACTCCAATGATGAAGCACAAGATCTACGCCGTAGCCGCCACCGGAGCGATGGCGCTCAGCCTTGCGGCCTGCGGCACCGGTACCGGAAGCGGCAGCCCTGCCGCCAACGCCAGCTCCACCCCGATTCCCACCGTCAAGATGATGGTCGGGGGCATCGACAAGCAGATTTACCTGCCGTACCAGCTCGCCGAAAGTCTGGGGTACTACAAGAAGTACGGTGTGAACGTCGAGCTTTCGACCGAGCAGCATGGTGGCGTTGGTGCCGAGGAGGCGATGGCCTCCGGCCAGGTCGACATGGCCGGCGCGTGGTATGTCCACACCGTCGACTTCCAGTCCAAGGGCAAAAACGTGATCAACCTCGTGCAGCTCTCGGGTGCCCCGGGCGAACGATTGATGTGCGGCACCAACAGCGGCGTTCACTCAGCCGCCGACATCAAGGGCAAGACCATGGGTGTCACGGACCTCGGGTCCGGAACCGACGAACTGACGCAGTTCGTCGCCTCCAAGGCCGGCATCACCAAGAAGGACTACCAAACCCTCGCCGTGGGCGCCGGAACAACCGCGATCGCCGCAATCCAGCGCAGTTCCGCGGACTGTGTCATGACCACCCAACCCACAGTCGGCGCTCTGACGACAAAGAACCTCGCCTACACCGCCGTCGATCTGGCCACCGCGGACGGCGCCACGAAGGTACTGGGCGGGGCCTGGCCCGCGGCCGGGCTCCTCGCAAACGCGGACTGGGTGAAGTCCCACGAAGATGCGGCCCAGAAAGTGGTGAACGCCCTCGTGGACACCATGCACTGGATCAGCACTCACTCGGCGGCGGATATCGCCGACAAACTGCCGTCCTCCTTCGTCCAGAACAGCACCATCAGCAAGGACCAGTACATCGCCGGACTGACCACCGACAAGGGTCAGTTCCTGCCCGACGGCATCATGCCCGCCGGTGGGCCGAAGGTGATCTTCGCCATGGAGAAGGGGAACGGCGTCGACACTTCCAAGGTCACCATCGCGGACACGTTCACGCAAAAATACGCACTCGCTGCGAACAAGCTGGAAGGCTACACCACCACCACCACGCCTGCCGGCGCCGACGGCTGACGTAAACTACGCGACAAAGGTATCGGCGTGACAACTCCGATGACCCCATGACATATTCGAACGGCCTGCGTGGTACTCCATGCAGGCCGTTCGAGTATCCGTTGAGGTGGCACTTGGCGCCCATGTCAGCGAGGAACATGGGCGCCAAATGTCCTCTGAAGTTACTGGTTGAGCAGTCCGGCGGCCCAGCCAAATCCGGGAGGCGTCAGGCCGCGACGGTGATCCGGGCGGGTTCGGCCAGCGGATCGCGGTCCAGCGCCTCGTGCAGGAACCGGGCGTAGGCCGGAACGGTAAGGAACGTCGGGAACTCCTCGCCCAGGGCGACCTCCGCGAAGATCTCGCGGGCGTCGTCGAACCTGTCCTGCACAGGATCCGCCGGAGCACTGCGGGCCAGCTTGGCGAATTCCTCATCGACCAGTT
>JALYYI010000220.1 GCA_030946705.1 Actinomycetota bacterium
AGTTCAGCGAGAAGTGGGAGAAGCGCTACCCGGCGATTATTCGGCTGTGGACCAACGCCTGGGCCGAGTTCGTGCCCTTCCTGCAGTTCGACCGCGAGATCCGCACGATCATCTGCACGACCAATGCCATTGAGAGCATCAACGCGCGGATCCGGAGGGCCGTGAACGCGCGCGGACACTTCCCCACGGAGCAGGCCGCGCTCAAATGCGTCTATCTGGCGGTCATGAGTCTCGACCCCACCGGGACAGGCCGACAACGCTGGTCCAACCGCTGGAAGGCCGCGCTCAACGCCTTCGAAGTCACGTTCGACGGACGCCTGTCCGCCGGCAAGAAATAAAATCAAAACCAGTTACACCGAAAACTTGACAGACCCCGGGCCGCTGATCAAATGCTGGGCTTCGATCCTGCATCCGAATCGGCTACCCGCGCCGGTAACTCAGGGAGTCATGCGAAGATATGGTCCGCACGTTGCGTGGGTCAAGGATCCCGTGGCAACGTTATCTCTGTGACGAGGGGCTGAATCAATGCATATCACCGCCAAGGACCTGGCCAGGCTCATCCCGGCGGACTTCACACTCGGCGTGGCCACGGCCGCCTTCCAGATCGAAGGCGCGCTGAACGAGGATGGCCGTGGTCCGGCAGGCTGGGATGTTTTCTCGGCCCGACCCGAGCCATCTGGGGTCAGCGCCGCATCCGGTGGCGGACTTCCGAGCAGACAACTGGCCCTGTTCGCCGGCATCCGGCCTGGCATCTACGCTCCTCTCTACGGCATGAGCGGACTTGTCGACATCGTCCTGGCCTAAGACAAAGAAGGAAGGCCCCGGAGCATCACGCTCCGGGGCCTTCCTTCTTTGTATCTCAGTCTGCCTGCCAGGTTTCGATCCGGTAGCGCGTACCGTCTGATCCCGTCGACCAGCCCTCCTCCGGGGTGGAGGAGATGAGCTTCCATTCCGGTCCGAGTTCGGGCGCGACGGTGTCGCCGTCGACGTCGGCATCGATGCGGGTAATCAGGACGGTGTCTGCCAGGTCCACGGAGAGCACCTCGCGGTAGACCGTGCCGCCGCCGATGAACCAGATCTGCCCGGAGCCGGGTTGCAGCGCGGTGGCGGCCAGTGCCGAGAAGATGTTCCCGGCACGGATGGCGCCCGGCGCGGTCCAGTCCGGGTCGGAGGTGATGACGATATTGGTCCGGTCTGGCAGCGGTCGGTACTTCTCCGGCAGCGACTCCCACGTCTTTCGTCCCATGATGACCGGGTGGCCGCCGGTGGTGCGGCGGAAGTGTTCGAAGTCTTCAGCCAGGTGCCACGGCATGGCACCGTCCCGTCCGATGACACCGTTGGAGGCCTGGGCCCAGATCATGCCGATCACGGCGTTGTTCAATTCGGTACACCTCCTACTGCTTCTACAGGGTAATCGGCCTGGTTGAGAATCGATTGGAAGGTCTCGTCAGTAAAACCCTGTCGTGGACTGGGACTCGGCGACACCATCAATGAAAGCCCGCACCTGGGCCACCCGGATGATCTCTTCGATGGCTTCCGCGGCCTTGGCGAACCTGACTTGCGCCACCGCGGCATGCGCCACATCCAAATCGGGTGCGTTGCGGTAAGCCTTCCGCTCATCGGCGGGCCAGTCCGCAACCCTGTGGCCCTTGTCGCGCAGGATCTCAATCAGGGGCGCAACAAGCTCGGGACGGATGGGCCGTATGGGCTTCTTCTTAGGCATGGACCGCATGTGTGCGGCGGCCCTGTACGTGTCTCACCGTCGAATGTGAGCACCCGTGCGGGGGCCATATTTTTAGACGACTGCCAGCCGCGCGGCGAGGCGACAATGCCGGGCGGCGGGCTGGGGTAAAGTGGCGGGATCATTCAGTGCAGTGCCGGGCGTGTGCCCGGCGGGGGGAGGCACCATCAAAAACAGTCCAGCTCAAAATCCGCTCGAACAATCCCCATCCCGCCAGGGATCCCGTGCCACCCCCGCCCGCATGCGCGTTTTTGGAGGCGCAGCCGTAAGCACCCTTGCACTCGTGCTGGTGGGCGCACTGGTCGGGCAATCCCCTGCCAATGCTGCGGATGCCCCGGTGGGTCTGGGAACCGTTGCGGCTTATTCGGTGCTGGGCGGACAGACCGTCACAAACACCGGCCCGACCACGATGGTCGGGGAACTTGGAGTCAGCCCGGGCACAGCGATCACCGGCTTTCCACCCGGCGTCGCGGCCGGCGCTACCCATGCTGGTGACGCCCAGGCCGCCAAGGCCCAGTCCGATCTGACAACCGCCTATGACGACGCCGCTGGACGGGCCCCGACCGCAAGTGTCGCCGGGGACCTGGTCGGAAAGACCCTCACCGCGGGGGTGTATAAATCCACCGGGACCCTTGATGTCAGCGGGGCACTGACCCTGGACGGGCAGGGCAACCCAAACTCGGTGTTCATTTTCCAGGTCGCTTCGGACCTGACCACCGCTTCCGCAAGCCACATCCTACTCACCAACAGCGCCCAGGCCTGCAACATCTACTGGCAGGTCGGCCGATCCGCCACGCTGGGCACGGCCTCAACCTTCAACGGCAACATTCTGGCCCTGACCTCGATCACAGTAACCACCGGCACCACCGTGGCCGGTCGGGCGCTGGCCCGCAACGGGCAGGTGTCCCTGGAAACCAACGTCTTCACCATGCCCGCCTGCGCGACAAACAGCGCCTCTGCCGCTGCCGCCCCTACAGCGTCAGCGGCAGGCGCCGGTTCGGCCACTAACCGTGGCGTGAATATCCAGACGGCAGCAGCAGCCTCCTGGCCCGGCGTGCCCGTCATCGCCGCGGGTGCAGTCGCCGTCGGTCTCATAGGCGCAGGGATGCTCACCGGATACAGGCGCCGCCCTTACCGGCGGAACAGGTAAGAACACTGGGTCCAGGGCTGAAACCAGGATCCGTGCTCTGGGAGAGCACGGCCGTCATGGACCGGAGGTCCCAAAGATGCCCGATGGGGTGAACGATGCGCCCGGGTCGGGCCCCGTCAGGCACTCGGCCAGACGGACCCTGCCATTCACCGCCAGGGCCCGGCTCGTAGCCGGCGCCGCCCTGACCACGGTCGCCCTGGCCACCTTGTGCAGCCTGACGCTCATTCCAACCCGTCAGATAGCTCCGGCACCGGCAGCGGGCCAAAGCAGCGCATCCATGCCGCCGGCGACCTCTACCACGGCGGCCATCGCGCCCGGTCCGGCGCCCCCGGGATCGCCTCCACTGCACATCAGTTATCCCGCAGCAGGCATGAACCAGGACGTGCTTCCCCTGACACCCGCAACTCAGGGTCCCGACAGCGGCACCGTCGATCCGCCGCTAACACTGGATGCCTACTGGCTCACCCCGTACGGCAGTCCCGGCCCCGGGTCCACCAACACCACCTACATCATCGGCCACAGCTGGGAAGACCGCGGCTCAGCGTTCAACAACCTCAGCACCCGGGCCAACCCCGGAGACAGGCTCACCGTCACCACGACCGCCGGGACCATTAACTACACCGTCACCGCGGTCACGACAGAAAACAAGGACACCCTCAAAGACAGCTCAATCTGGGCCAAAGTGCCCAACCGGCTCATCCTTATCAGCTGCTACACCGCCGATCTCTGGGGCAAAAACGTCATCATCAGCGCCGACCAGACAATAACCACCGACGCAGGCGCCACCCGGCACCCCGACTGACCTGCGCCCTCCCCCGAGCGGCCCGGTGGAGACATGAGGAGGGCCCCGAAGCAGAAAGCTCCGGGGCCGTCTACATCTGCTTAGGCCAGCCGGGCGCGGACGATTTCGCTGATGGCGTGCGAACGACGGTGTTACCGTCAGCGTCCGCCTCCGCCCAGGGCAGACCAACCTCCTGCAGGCGCTCTTCGAAATTCAGCCCCGCGATCTTCGCCGCGATCTGCTCATCCCAGGCCACCCGGACAACGGCCTGCGCCTCGTCAGGAAGATCGTCGTAAAGAGCCTGCCCGCTCAGAACTCTGTTGATCGCGCTGTGCGCGGCGCTGCGGCTCTGGATCTCCCCGGCAGCCTTCGCGGCCCCGAAAGCTCCCCGTCAATACGGATCGGCGTCGTCTTCACGACACCAGGGTAGCACTCCGCTACACACCAGATAGTAGTAGTAGTAATTGCTGAACGGTTACCGCGCGGAACCAAACCGTGCCGGGGCGAGAGGACGTACCGGTGATCGCAGGTCGCCTCGGTGTAGGCGGAGGCCTTGTTGAACAGATGGGAGACGTAAAGCTCGCGGGGCCGACGCCCGGAGCTGCACCCCCCTTCACCTGGTCTCAAGGCTGTCCGTTGCTATCCGGCCCCACCTCTGGTGGAATTTCGTCAAGGCAGAGACTGGTAGTGGGGAAACGTGGCGCTGATAGCAATGCTCGACGACGAGCGGATCGACGCTTCACAATACCCGCCAGACGCCTGGGCGGCATTTCCATCCCACGTGGACATGCAGCCAAGCCCCAGGCGCTATCCCCGGAGCAGTTCCTGGACCTGCACACCAAAATCCTCGCCTGGGAGCAGGAGCCCGCTCTGGGCAGGAACCGGTCCCAGGAACTCCACGAAATCGCTGATTTCCTCATCTCCACCGGGCTGAGGTCCGGCGAACTCTTCGCCCTGCGCTGGGATGACATCAACCTGGAGGCGGACCCGCCGACCGTAAGGCCAATGCCACCCTCATCGCCAGGACTCTCGGCGCCGAAGCGGCCGCCTACCAGGCGGGGCATTCGAAGGTCTCCATGACCATGAGGCACTACGTCGAGGAGTACAAGGAAGCGCTGGATACGCGTGCTGCCCTGGGCGCGTTCTCGCCGGGGAAAAACCCCGGAATGTCGCTGTGAGGAGGCCGCCTGCGAAACATAAAGGATGAGTAAAGGATGAGTTCCGGCAAAAACGGTAGTAATCATTCCCCGCCGAACTAGCGTTTCCGCAGGTCAGAAAGGGTTTCGGAGCCTCCTGCCGGATTCGAACCGGCGACCCCCTGTTTACAAGACAGGTGCTCTGGCCAACTGAGCTAAGGAGGCACAGCCCCGAAGGGCCGCAAGCCGGCCGCAAAGCCAGCTAGACAAGATTAGCCCAGGGACGCCCGCAACCCGAAATACAGCAGCGGGCGCCCCGGCGCCACAAGAAAACGGATCTACTTCTTGGCGTCGATGATCGCCTGCGTGAACTGTGCGAAGTCGGTGGTGCCGTCCCACTTCTTCCCGTCGACGTACACCGAGGGTGTTCCGTTGACGCCGTAGGCGAGCGCCTCGGCGGTGATGACCTTGGTGTAGGGCCGGTAGGTCCCCGCGTCAACGCAGGCGCTGATGTCCTTGGCGCCGACGTCGGTGGCCATCTTCTTCAGGGCATCGTTCCCCAGCCCGGCGCTGTTTTCCGCGGGCTGGTCGGCATAGAGCTTCTGGAAGTAGGCGTTGTACTTCTCCGGCGACTCGTTCGCCACGCAGGCGGCGGCGTTGGCGGCGCGGGATGAGTAGTTCGTCGTCGAGGATTGGTCCAGGAAGCCCATCGGGCGGTACTCCACCGTGGCCTTGCCGTCGTCGCGCCATTTCTGCAGGTTGGTGCCGTACTGCTTTTCGAAGTTGTTGCAGATGGGACAGATGAAGTCCACGTAGGCCACGATCTGGACCGGCTGGCCGGCGGCGCTGGCCGCGATTCCCGGCGGCACGACGGCGGCACCCGAGGCGGTGGGTGTTGCCGTGGCGGTCGGAACGCTGGCGAGGTTGACGGTGCCGCCCGGGGACGCCGGCGGCACGACGGTGTTGTTCTTGCCCAGCACCACGCCGCCGTTGGCGTTGGCGTTGGCCGGAACGGGCCCGCTCGAGGCGATCGGGGCGTTGGTGGTCTGCGCCTGGATGATGAACAGGGCCACGATGACGACAATGGCGACGGCGGCAACCAGCACCCCGCCGCGGATCAGCCAGCCCCTGCGCTTCTCCTTTTTGGCCTGCGCTTCACGGATCAGGCGGGCTTGCGCGCGCGCGTTCGCGGTTTTCTCGGCCTTGGTCAGCCGTGACTCGTTCTGGGGGCTCATAGTTCCTCATGTCAGTGGGGGCGTGGCTGCCACGCGGCGGCAGCTCCCTATTTTAGGGGAGAATCCTGTGCTCTTCGGCTCCTGACCGCCTAACGAGCGGACCTGCGCGAAGATTCCGCGCAAGATAAGCTGGCTGGTAAAGGAAAACTCGACCGCGGGGAGCGATGTTGCCAGAGTCAAAAGAACACCAGGCGCCGCCCAAAGAGGGGCCGCCGAAGCAGCAACCGAAGCCTTCGCCGGAGGGGCCGCGGGGAGACTACGACTTCATCGTCGTCTCCAACCGCCTCCCGGTGGACCGGATGCGGGATCCGGAGGCAGATGGCGACGACGGCTGGCGGCGTTCGCCCGGAGGCCTGGTCACGGCACTGGCGCCGCTGATGAACAAGGCCGACGGCGCCTGGGTGGGCTGGCATGGTGCACCGGATGAAAAGGTTGAGCCGTTCAGCCATGACAACATGCACCTGATTCCCGTTTCGCTGACCAACGGCGAGGTGGAGCTCTACTATGAGGGCTTCTCCAATGCCACGCTCTGGCCGCTGTACCACGATGTGATCGCGCCGCCGGAATTCCACCGGGCCTGGTGGGACGCCTACCGCAGCATCAATCAGCGGTTCGCCGACACCGTCGCCCAGTCCGCAGCCGAGGGTGCCACCGTGTGGGTGCAGGACTACCAGCTGCAGCTGGTTCCACGGTATCTGCGGCAGAGCCGGCCGGACCTGCGAATCGGTTTCTTCAACCACATCCCGTTCCCGCCGCCGGAGATCTTTGCTCAGCTGCCGTGGCGCCGTTCCATCATTGACGGCCTGCTGGGCGCGGACCTGATCGGTTTCCAGCGCCCCAATGACGTGGCCAACTTCCTGCGCTCCGCCCGCCGGTTCCTGGGAGCCAGCGTCAAGCAGAAGCAGGTCCATGTCCGCGGACCGAGGGGGGAGGTCAGCCACATCGCACGGGCGGAAGCCTTCCCGATTTCCATCGACGTGAACCAGCTCCAGTGCCTGGCGCAGCGTGAGGATGTCATTGAGCGGTCCAGGCAGATCCGCCGAGACATGGGCAACCCGAAGACCATCCTGCTCGGCGTGGACCGGTTGGACTATACCAAGGGCATCACGCACCGGCTGAAGGCCTACGGCGAGCTGCTGATGGATGGACAGCTCACGGTGGAGGACGCGGCCATGATCCAGGTGGCCAGCCCGAGCCGCGAGCGGGTGGAGAGCTACCGGCTGCTGCGCGAAGAGGTGGAAGGGATGGTGGGCCGGATCAACGGCACCTTCGATACCCTCCAGAACTCGGCCGTCCGCTACCTGCACCACAATTATCCTGTAGAGGAGATGGTCGCCCTCTATCTGGCGGCGGATGTCATGCTGGTGACCGCTCTGCGGGACGGCATGAACCTGGTGGCCAAGGAGTACCTGGCCGCCCGGGTCGACAACACCGGCGCCCTGGTGCTCAGCGAATTCACCGGGGCCGCGGACCAGCTCCGGCAGGCGCTGCTGGTCAATCCGCACGATATTGACGGTCTGAAAAGCACCATCATGGATGCGGTCAACCTGAGTCCGGGCCAGGCCAGCCGCCGGATGCGCGCCATGCGGCGCCAGATTGTGGACCACGATGTGGAACGCTGGTCGCGCGATTTCCTGGCCGCGCTGGGCGAGAAGGCGGTCCGGGATGACACCTGACCCGCGCCGTCCGGAGCCGGTTGCCGAGCACAATGGTGACATTCCCGCGGAGCTGGCGGCCGCCGTCGAACGCGTCTGCCGGACCGGGCATCTGCTGGTGGCCATGGACTTTGACGGCACCCTCTCCCCCATCGTGTCGCGGGCCGAGGACGCCCGGCCGCTGCCCGCGGCTGCGGCCGCCTTCGCCGCCATCGCCGAGCTGCCCCGGACCACCACGGCTCTGATCTCCGGACGGGCGCTGGCCAGCCTGCGTGCCGTGGCGAGCCCGCCGGCGAACAGTCTCATGATTGGCAGCCACGGCGCGGAGCTCTGGCTGGGGCACGGCGCCCCGCCGCTGGTTCTCGACGCGCATGCCGCCAGCGTGCTGGGCCGGGTGACCGGGGTACTGCAGGAAATCGTCGGCTCGCACGCCGGAACCGTGCTGGAGAAGAAGCCCGCTGGCGCCGTGCTGCACACGCGTCTGGCCGAGGACCGCATTGCCGCCGCGGCCGTGGCGCAGGCCCATGAGCGGCTGGACGGACTGGACGGTGTGTACCTGAGCGAGGGCAAGCGGGTGCTGGAAGTGTCCGTGGTGCGCGCGGACAAGGGGCAGGGGCTGCGCCAGCTGCAGGACGCCGCCGGGGCGACGGCCGTGGTCTTTGCCGGCGACGATGTGACGGACGAGCACGCCTTCGCGGCGCTGGGCCCCGGCGACGTCGGTGTCAAAGTCGGCACCGGAGAGACCTCTGCGCAGTTCCGGGTCGCCTCGCCCGAGGCGTTACCGGCCCTGCTTGAGCTGATCCTGGCCGAGCGTCTGGAATCCGGGGCAAATTGACCTCCGCCGCGCGCTCCGCCGCGCGCTCCGCCGCAGGCAGCGGAGCGGGCACGTGCCCGGCGCAGCGGCCGCCGTATGACGCCGTCGAACAATTCCGCACAGGAACCTGTGGCATACTGTGCCTGTGACGCAACACACAAGCTGTGCGGCGTCACAGCAGCAGCACAACTGAATAACTCACCATTCACAACGGATCGTTCGGCACGTACCTGCCGATGAAGGGATTTAAGACTGTGGCTACAGTTACTTTCGACAACGCTACGCGTTTGTACCCGGGCACCGAGACGCCCGCTGTTGACAAGCTCAACATTGAAATCGCCGACGGCGAATTCCTGGTCCTGGTTGGACCCTCCGGTTGCGGTAAATCCACGTCCCTGCGCATGCTGGCCGGCCTGGAGGACGTCAACTCCGGCCGTATCCTGATCGGTGACCGCGACGTCACCGATGTTCCGCCCAAGGACCGTGACATTGCCATGGTTTTCCAGAACTACGCCCTGTACCCGCATATGACGGTCGCGGACAACATGGGCTTTGCACTGAAGATCGCCGGCATCAACAAGGAAGAGCGGGCCACCCGGGTCCGCGAGGCCGCCAAACTGCTCGACCTTGAGCCCTATCTGGACCGCAAGCCGAAGGCCCTCTCCGGCGGCCAGCGTCAGCGTGTTGCCATGGGCCGTGCCATTGTGCGTAACCCGCAGGTCTTCCTGATGGATGAGCCGCTGTCCAACCTGGACGCCAAGCTGCGCGTGCAGACCCGCACGCAGATCGCCTCGCTGACCCGCCGCCTGGGCGTCACCACCGTCTACGTGACGCACGACCAGGTGGAGGCCATGACCATGGGTGACCGCGTCGCGGTGCTCAAGGACGGCGTGCTGATGCAGGTGGACACCCCGCGCAAGCTCTATGACCACCCGGACAATGTCTTCGTTGCAGGCTTCATCGGCTCGCCCGCCATGAACCTGCTGGAGCTGCCCGTCGTCGACGAGGGCGTGAAGTTCGGCGGCGTCGTCTATCAGGTCCCGCGCGACGTCCTGGCAGCCGCCGTCGGCCACACGGTGACGCTCGGTGTCCGCCCGGAGGACCTGGAGACCGCTCCGGACGGCGAGGGCCTGCCGGTTGAGGTGGACGTGGTCGAGGAACTCGGCGCCGACGCCTACATCTACGGCCACACCACGCTGGACGGCAAGGACCACGACATCGTGACCCGCGTCGACGGCCGGCGCCCCCCGATGAAGGGCGACACCGTCTACGTGCGTCCGCAGCAGGGTCATGTGCACCTGTTCGACAGCAAGTCCGGACTGCGCCTGGGCGACTGACCCCGGCGGCAGGTTCGACGACCTCGGCACTCGTCTGCCGCCGTCGTCGAACCTGCCGCCGGGGTCAGTCGCCCAGGCGCAGTCCGGACTTGCTGTCGAACAGGTGCACATGAC
>JALYYI010000242.1 GCA_030946705.1 Actinomycetota bacterium
TTGGCGGTGACGGTGGGATTTGAACCCACGTTAGGCTCTCACCTAAACAACATTTCGAGTGTTGCACCTTCGGCCGCTCGGACACGTCACCAACGCAGTTACTTTACCGGACGGGGCCGGTCCTTCCCAAAACGGGGCCGGTTTCTGCCTCCAACTGGCAGCCCGCCGTTCCACGGAGGGTGTTGTGCGGCCGGCCCTTTTTCACTCCACAACAAATGGAGGGGGAGCGTGCGCGGGAACGGCCGCAGATGATTACTCCCTGCCCATCGGCAACACCATCCGTTGTGGAGTGCAAACCGCGCCTCCTGCCTGCGGGCAGTGGCATTCGGTGCCAGACTGTCCCCATGATTTCTGGGACTTTGGATGCAACGACTCTCCGGGCGTGGGCCTGGCACAAGCAGGGACTGGACGGGTCCCTCGCGGGCAAGGATGCGGCCGCCGTGCTGGGAAGCGCGGGTTGGGCGCGGTCGGTGGGCGGCGCCAATCCGTACCTGAGCCTTTTTGCCAGGGCCGGTACGCGGCGGGAACAGGCCGATGCGGATGTGGCGGCGCTGCGCATCCATGAGCTGCCGGTGGCCCGCGGCTGCACCTATGTCTTGGGCGCGGAGGACTTCCGCTGGGCGTTGCAGTTGGGCCGCGACGCCGCGGAAGCCACGGTGAAGGTGCTGGAGAGGCTCGGCGTCAGCAGGGCGGAAATCAGCTCCTTGGAGCAACAGGTCCTGGACGTGCTGCGGGATTCGCAGCCGCTGGACCCGAAGGAGCTCAAGGACAAGCTCGGTGAGGCCGTCCGCAGCCTGGGTGAGGAGGGGAAGAAGAAGGGTGCTTCCACCACGCTTCCTACGGCGCTAGGCCTGTTGCAGGCGGACGGCCGCATCCGCCGCGTGCCCGTCAACGGAAGGCTGGACCAGCAGCGGTACTCCTACACGGATTGGAGTCTGGAGCCCAGCGAGCTGTCGCCGGAGGAGGCCCGTACCCAACTGATGCGGGGTTATCTGGGCTGGACCGGTGGGGCCACGCTGAAGCAGACGCAGTGGTTTACCGGCTTCACCGTCACCCAGACCAAGGCCGCGCTGGCTGCTGGCTCCGCCGTCGAGGTTTCCGTTGCCAGCGGCGAGACGCTTTGGATGCTGCCGCAGGACCGGGATGCGCTCGCGGACTTCCAGGTCCCTATTGAGGAGCGGATTCAGCTGCTGGCCGGAACGGACTCCCTGGTGCTGCAGCGCAGGAATTCGGCGGACCTGCTGGCCGAGGAGGACAAGGGCAGGAAAGTGCTGGATTCCACCCTGGCGCTGCAGGCGGACCTGCCGGACCATCCGATCCTGGACCGCGGCAGGATCATTGGCCTGTGGCAGTACGATCCCGGCAGGGAGCGCGTCGCGCACTGGGTCTTCGGCGACGCTACCGACGCGGTGAAGCAGCGCATCGCGGAGGTGGAGGAGTTCATCCGCCAGGACCTGGGCGATTTCCGCTCCTTCAGCCTGGATTCGCCGCAAAGCCGGCAGCGGCGCATTGACGCGCTGGACGGGGCGCAGTAAGGAATTTGACCGGATCCGTCCGGTATTGGTCCGCTCCCGCCCTCGTCCGGCGGTCCGGACGTCCGTAGTGTTGGGGGCATGAAAGCACTCCTTGTCATTGATGTTCAGGAATCCTTCCGCCAGCGCGAAACCTGGGCGCTGAATTCAAACCCCGATGTCATCGCCCAAGTTGGCCGGCTGGTGGACCACGCCCGCTCCGCCGGGGACGCCGTCGTCTGGGCCATCCACAACGAACCCGGCACGGGCACCGTGTTCGACGCCGAGCGGGGCTTCAACGTGCCCATGGCTCCGCTGCAGCCCCTGGCCGGGGAGGCCGTCTTCACCAAGACGGCGCACAATGCCTTCACCACCACCGGGCTGCAGCAGTACCTGGTGGAGCGCGGCATCACGGAGCTGGCCGTCTGCGGGATCCGCACCGAACAGTGTGCGGAAACCACCACGCGGGTGGCCAGCGACCTCGGGTACCGGGTGGACTTTGTGGTGGATGCGACGGCCACCATGCCCATCGAGCACTGGGAGGCGCCGGCCGGCCGCAGCCTGGCGGAGATCATGGCCGACCCGCGCACCCTGCCGGCGGCGGAGATTGTGGAGCGGACCTGCTACGCACTCGCCGGCCGCTTCGCCACCATCCGGACGGTGCGCGAGCTGGCGGAGTAGGATGACCGGATATGACCGCCATCGTTATTCCCATCATGGCCGGCGTGCAGCTGCTGGATGTGGCCGGACCGGCCCAGGTGTTCGGCGACGCCGCCCAGCGGGGCGGGAAATTCACCCTGCACTTCGTCGCTGACGGAACCAACCCGCTGGTCTCCGCCCAGGGGCTGCCGCTGGCGCCGTCGTCGGGCTGGCCGGCGCTGGGACCGGAGGATATCGTGCTGGTTCCCGGCGGACGCGCGCCGACGGTGGAGGCTGCCGTCCGGCTCGGCCCGGCGTCGCTGGCAAAGCTGAAAGCGCATTACGACGACGGCGGCCGGGTGGCCAGCGTCTGCTCCGGCGCCGTCTCGCTGGGCCTGGCCGGATTGCTGGACGGGCGGCGCTGCACCACGCACCACGAGCTTCAGCACGGGCTGGCGGAACGCTTCCCCCGGGCCCACGTGGTCGCGGATGTCCTTTTTACCGAGGACGGCCGGGTTCTGACCTCCGCCGGGATCGCCAGCGGGATTGATCTGGCCCTGCACATTGTGGCGGAGCAGGAGGGGCCCGCGGCGGCCGCCCGGGTGGCGCGCGGCATGGTGATGTACACGCGGCGCAACGGCAACGCCCCGCAGGAGAGCACCATCCTGCGGCACCGCGCGCACCTGAGCGACGTGGTGCACCAGGCCCAAAACCTCCTGGACGAGAGGTTCCGGGAGCGGCTGCCGCTGCACGACGTGGCGCGGCAGGTAGGGGTCAGCGAACGCACGCTGACCCGGGCGTTCGCCCAGGCCGTCCAGCTCTCCCCGCTGCGCTACCAGCAGCTGCTGCGCGTGGAGGAGGCCGAATCCCTGATCCAGCACGGCAGCACGGTCGAGGCGGCCGCATTGGCGGTGGGCTTTGACGACGCGCGGATGCTGCGGCGCCTGCGCTCCCGCGAGCGGGAGGTGGCAGCTGCCGCGGTCTAAATCCAGGCCGGTCTAGCCGGCCCGGTGACCGGCGAAGAAGTCCTTCAGCAGCGCGGAGCACTCGTCCTCGAGCACGCCGGGGTGGACCTCCACCCAGTGGTTCAGCCGGCGCTCGCGCAGCACGTCAAACACGCTGCCGGCCGCGCCCGCCTTCTCGTCCCAGGCGCCGAAAACCACCCGCGGCACCCGCGCCAGCACAATGGCCCCGGCGCACATGGTGCACGGTTCCAGCGTCACGACCAGCGTGCAGGCATCCAGCCGCCAGCTGCCCAGCGCTGCCGCGGCCTGGCGGATGGCCACTACCTCCGCGTGCGCCGTCGGATCCCCGGTCGCCTCGCGTTCGTTGCGGCCCGCGCCGATGACGCCGCCCCCGGGACCAACGACGACGGCGCCGATCGGCACGTCCGCGGTGTCCAGCGCCAGCCGCGCCTGGTCCAGGGCAAGTCCCATCCACTTCAGATGCTGCGGGTCGGCCGGGCTCATAGCCCAATCGTAGTGGCCGGCCTTCCACCCCCGGGGCGGCCGGAACGGCACCGGCCAGCCCGCCGCCCGGGTTTCGGTCAGCGAAGCCGCCAGTGTAGTTTCCAGTGTAGTTTTTAGCTATGCGCGTTCTCGTTGCGGACCATCCGCTTGTTGCCCACAAACTCACGGTCCTGAGGGACAAAAACACCACGTCGCCCATCTTCCGGCTGCTGACCGAGGAGTTGGTCACCCTTCTGGCCTACGAGGCCACGCGCGAGGTCCGGGTGGAGCCGGTTAATATCGAAACGCCGGTGACCTCCACGGTCGGAACCGGGCTGGTCAAGCCCACACCGCTGGTGGTTCCCATTCTGCGCGCGGGGCTGGGCATGCTCGAGGGCATGACCCGGCTGCTGCCGACGGCGGAGGTCGGCTTCCTCGGGATGGCCCGGAACGAGGAGACGCTGGAGGCGATCACCTACGCCGAGCGCCTGCCGGATGACCTGACCGGCCGCCAGGTTTATGTGCTGGACCCGATGCTTGCCACCGGAGGGACGCTGCGCGAGGCCATCAAGTTCCTCTTTGCCCGCGGCGCCGCGGACATCACCTGCATCTGCCTGCTCGCGGCGCCGGAGGGCCTGGAGAGGCTGCGCGAAGAGCTGGAGGGCAAGAACGTCACCATCGTCCTGGCCTCCATCGACGAGCGGCTGAACGAGAAGTCCTACATCGTGCCCGGCCTGGGCGATGCGGGCGACCGGCTGTACGGCGTCGTGCGGTAGTAAATCCGCGCGGCTCGGTTAGGCTCTGTCCATGACGCAACCCAACCAGCCGCCGTCGTACCCGACACAGCCGCACCAGCCGCACGCCAACCAGCCGCCGTCGTACCAGATGCCGTCCTACCCGTCGCCGTTTGACGGCCCGCCGCCGGCCCCCGTCGACCGGCCCGCCACACTCACCAACGCCGTCCGGCTGATGTTCGCCGGGGCCGCGGTGAGCCTTATCGGCCTTCTCTACAACGTTGTGACCTTTGACTCGCAGATGTCCGAGGTCACGGCGAAGCTGAAAAACATGCCCAACATGACCCCGGAAATCATCAACATGGCCCACTCATTCGCGCTGACCACCGCTATTTTCTCCGCGGTCGTGGGTATCCTGCTATGGCTCTGGATGGCGTGGAAGAACCACCAAGGCCGGAGATGGGCCCGGATCGTGGGCACCGTGCTGGCCGGTTTTTCCATTCTGTCGGTGCCCGTTTCCTGGGCCCAGAGCGCCGCAAATGGGATGCAGATCGGTGTGATGCAGATGGTTCTTCCGCTGATCATCCTGGCCATCGGCATCACCGCCGCCGTGCTCATGTGGCTGCGGCCATCGTCGGAATATTATGCGTTCCAGAGCCGGCAGAGGAAGGCGCTCCGCTAACGCGACGCGGCGGAACCTCCGGGGACCGCCGCAGCTGCGCTCGGCCTACTCGTGGTCCGGGACTGCCGGACCTGGAAGTTCATCGCGCACCTACTTGGTCAGCTTGTAAAGGGTGCTGTTGCCCACGGTCTGCGCCGTGAAGTTGGCGGTGACCCAGCCCGAAACGCCCGAGTCGCCCCGGCTTCCCCCGCCACCCGGACCGCCGAAGCCCTGGCCCCCGCCGCCCGGGCCGCCGACGATATAGTAGCCGATTTCACCGCCCGCGACCATGGACTTGAACTCGGCCAGCGTCGGGTACGGATCACTGCCGTTCCAGCCGCCCAGCGAAATGACCGACGTGTTGGAGGCCAGCTCCAGCGACGCCGCCTCGGTGGCACCGGAGACGATCGCGGACCACTTGGTGGTGCTGGTTTTCAGCAGGGCCGTGACCGCCGGGTTGGCCTCACTCATGGAACCGGGGCCGCGCTGGACATCGGGCCCGGCCTGGCCGGCCTGGCTGGCCGGGCCGGCCGGTCCGTCGGGATCCGCTGCCCCGGCGGGACGCCCGCCCCGGAAGCCGCGCCCGCCCATAGCGCCGAGGCCCCCCAGCCCGCCGCCCAAGGAGGCCGCGGAGGCGGGCCCGGAGACCGGAATGGAGCCACTGTGCGCCACCGACGCCGTGGCGACGGACCACGCCGTCGAGCCCAATCCAGACGCCAGGACGGACGTAATGACCACGGCAGCAGCCCCGCGGCGGTACCGGTCGACGCCAAAGCCGATTCCCGCCGCGGCGAGGATGCCCAGCACCACCACCAGCACCTTCAACCAGGGCAGGAACGTCGCGTCCCGGCCCAGCAGGACGGCGGACCAGACGGAGGTGCCCAGCACGACGGCGGCCAGGGTCAGCCGGGCGGACGGATGCGTCCGCTGGCGCCACAGTTCGACGGCGCCGACCCCCAGCAGGGCGGCGACGGCCGGGGCCAGCGCGACGGCATAGTAGGGGTGGATGATGCCGGACATGAAGCTGAAGATTCCCGCGGTGACCAGCATCCAGCCGCCCCAGAGGATCGCGGCGGCCCGGGTCGGGGAGGTGCGCCCCTGGCGCCGAGTGATCCAGAGGACGGCCACCAGCAGCACCAAGGCCGCGGGCAGCAGCCAGGAGACTTCGGCTCCAAAGGTGGCGCCGAACATGCGCAGGATGCCCGTGCCGCCGCCGAAGGCCGCACTGCCGCCCGTGCCGCTGCCCAGCCCGCCGCCGCCCGCGCCGGCCGGGGCGCCGACGGCTCCCTCGGAGCCGGTCAGCCGGCTCAGGCCGTTGTAGCCGAAGGTCAGTTCGAGGAAGCTGTTGGTCTGCGAACCGGCCATGTAGGGTCGGTCGGCGGCCGGGGTCAGCTCGAAGACGGCCACATAGCTGCCGGCAGCCACCAGCAGGGCCAGCAGGGCGCCGGCCAGGTGCAGGAGCCGCTTTCCCCAGCCGGCGGGCGCGGCCCAGAGGTAGGCCAGCGCCAGTCCGGGGATGATCAGGAAACCCTGCAGCATCTTCGTGAGGAATGCCAGCCCCAGGACGGACCCGGCCAGCGCCAGCCATTTCCAGCCGGCCCTTTCGATGGCGCGCAGGGTGGCATAGGCGGCCAGCACCAGGCACAGCGTCAGCAGGGCATCCGGGTTGTTGAAGCGGAACATCAGCGCGGCCACCGGCGTGAGGGCCAGCGCCGCGCCGGCCATCAGGCCGGCGGCCGGGCCGGCGGTGCGCTTGACGGCCAGGTACAGCATGCCGACGGCGGCCACCCCCATCAGCGCTTCCGGTACCAGGACGGTGGCGGAGGAAAATCCGAAGAGCCGGCCCAGCAGTGCGGGGATCCACAGCGAGGCCGGAGGCTTGTCCACGGTGATGGCGTTACCGGCATCCAGGGAGCCGAAGAGCAGAGCGGTCCAGCTCTTGGTGCCGGCCTGCACAGCGGCGGCGTAGAAGCTGTTCGCATAGCCGGAGGCGGTGAGGTTCAACAGATACAGCACGGCGGTGAGCACCAGCATTCCGGCCGCCGACGGGCGGACCCACCGCGCCTGCCGGCCGAAGGCCAGCCGCCGCCAGCCGCGCGAGTTGCCAGCGCCGCCGTCGGCCGTCCCTGCATCCCTGGATCCGCCGGGCCATCCGGCGGCCGTCGCGGTCTGGGATGATTGTCCGGGGGCTAGGAAGATGGTCATGAGGTAACCTTTTCGGTTGCGGCTTCCGGCGACGCCTGACGCGCGGGAGCGGTTGGCCCGGGACCGGAAACGGATGCGGGAACGGAAACGGATCCGGGACCGGATCCGGGAACGGAATCGGACGCGGTAACAGCGGCGCCCGATTCTGCGGGGGCGGTACCGGGGCGCTTTCGGAAGACCCAGTGCCGGAAAAGCAGGAAACGGACCAGGGTCGCGGCCAGGTTGGCGCCGACCACCGCCAGGATCTCGACCGTGCGGCGGGGCGGACCGAAGCCGTTCAGAAGCGCCAGGGCTCCGGAGGTCAGCGCCAGGCCGATGCCGAAGACGATCAGGCCCTCGAGCTGGTGCCGGGCGGCGCGGCGCCGGCCGTGCACCCCGAAGGTGAAGCGGCGGTTGGCGGCGGTATTGCCCACGGCGGTGGTCAGCAGGGCGATGAAGTTGGCCTCCTGCGCGCCCAGGAAACCGCGGCAGAGCAGGAAGATCAGCAGGTACGCCAGCGTGGAGACGACGCCGATCGCACCGAAGCGCACCAGCTGGCGGAACAGCTGGCCCGGTGAGGTCGCAGCGGAACCTGTCGGGCCCGAACCTGTCGGGCCGGAACCCGCAGCGGAGGAACCCGCAGATTGCGGGAGGTTCCGGGCGGCCAGTGGGCCGCGGCCCAGGGCGGCGCGGAGTTCCGCCACCGGGATCCGTCCCCCCGCCAGCTCGCGCGTCAGCCGGACGATCCCGCGCAGGTCCGCCACCGCCGTCGGAATGATGTCAACACTTGAATCCGGGTCATCGGTCCAGTCGACGGGAACCTCGTGGACGCGCAGTCCGCAGCGCTCGGCCAGCACCAGCAGTTCTGTGTCGAAGAACCAGGCCTTGTCCGTCGTGTAGGGGAGCAGCCGGGCGGCCACGTCCGCGCGGATCGCCTTGAAGCCGCACTGGGCATCGGAGAAATGCGCGCCGAGCGTCGAGTGCAGGATCAGGTTGTAGCAGCGCGAGATGAACTCCCGCCGGGCGCCCCGGACCACCCGGGAGCCGTGCGACAGGCGGGTGCCCACCGCAATGTCCGAGTGCCCGGACAGCAGCGCGGCGATCAGCGGGGGCAGGGCCGCCAAATCGGTGGACAGATCGACGTCCATGTAGGCCAGCACGGGCGAGTCAGAGGCGAGCCAGACCCGGCGCAGAGCGTTGCCGCGGCCCTTCTCCCCAAGGTGCACGACGGCGAGCTCGGGAAGCTCGCGCGCCAGCCGCTCGGCGATGGCCAGGGTGGAATCGTTGCTCGCGTTATCCGCCACGGTGATCCTGAAACTGTGCGGAAAATTCAACCGCAGATGCGTGTGCAGCCGGCGAAGGCAGGTCTCCAGATTCCTCTCCTCATTGAAAACCGGGATGCAGACGTCCAATACGGGAGCCGACGTCCGGGTGCCCGCGGTGGAGCGGCGGGCCGGGGCGATTGCGGGACCCGGTTCCGTGGGACCGGGGTCCGCAGCCGCGGCGCCGGCGCTGCTGTGGGGGCTGGCTGTGAGGGTCATGCATCAACATTCGCCCGCCGGTTTATGCGGGGAATAGGTTGAGGCTGTGCTGCGCCTGTGGGCCCTATGACGGGGTGAGGGAAGGACCATTGCCCCGGAGAGCGCGCGGCCGTAGCGTGGAAATTGCCATGACGTGGTCCTTCGATGCCATCGGGTACGAGTTTGCACGGCAGGTCCTCCAGCGAGGTGTTGCCGCGGTGTACCTCATCGCGTTCCTGTCCGCCGCGGCCCAGTTCCGTCCGCTGCTGGGCGAAAAAGGTCTGCTGCCCGCGCCGAAGTACCTGGCCCGGATCGCCGGCCGTGGCGTACCCACCATCTTCCGGTGGTACTACTCGGACCGGTCCCTGATGGCCGTGGCCTGGCTAGGCGCCGCGCTCTCGGCCGCCCTGGTGGCGGGTCTGCCGCAGCTCGGCCCGCCCTGGCTGCCGCTGGCCGTATTTGGGCTGCTGTGGATCGGCTACCTGTCAATTGTGAACATCGGCCAGGTGTTCTACGGTTTCGGCTGGGAGAGCCTGCTGCTGGAGGCCGGCTTCCTGACCGCGTTCCTGGGCTCCAGCGAGGTGGCCCCGCCCGTGACGGTGATCTGGCTGGTCCGGTGGCTGGTGTTCCGGCTGGAGTTCGGCGCCGGACTGATTAAGATCCGCGGGGACAGCTGCTGGCGGGACCTCACCGCGCTGTACTACCACCACGAAACGCAGCCCATGCCCAATCCGGCCAGCTGGTTCTTCCACCATCTGCCCAAGCCGCTGCACAAGGTGGAGGTGGCGGGCAACCACTTCGCGCAGCTGTTTGTGCCGTTCTTCGTGTTCGCTCCGCAGCCGCTGGCCAGCGTCGCCGCGGCCATCATCATCGCGACGCAGCTCTGGCTGGTGCTCTCCGGCAACTTTGCCTGGCTGAACGCCCTGACCATCGTGCTGGCGTTTTCCGCGCTCGGGGACCGGCAGGCGCACGCGGTCGTGCCGGCCATCCCCGCGGACGTCCGCTACGCCGCCACGACGCCGGTCTGGTTCACCGCCGTCGTGCTGGCCATGACGGTCGGAATGCTGATACTGAGCTACTGGCCGGCGCGGAACCTGCTCTCGCACCGGCAGCTGATGAACGCCAGCTTCAATCGCTGGCACCTGTGCAATGCCTATGGGGCGTTCGGGCACATCACGCGGCGGCGCAACGAGGTGGTCATCGAGGGCACGGACGACGACGATCCGGGCCCCGGTGCGCGCTGGCGCGAGTACGAGTTCAAGGGAAAACCCGGTGATCCGGGGCGGATGCCGCGCCAGTTTGCGCCCTACCACCTGCGGCTGGACTGGCTGATGTGGTTCCTGGCCCTCGGCTCGCCCGGGTTCGACTGGTTTGTTCCGCTGCTGCAGCGGCTGCTGGCCGCGGACCGTCCCACCCTGCGGCTGCTGCGGGTGGATCCTTTTGGCGGCGAGCCACCACGGTGGGTCCGCGCGCGGCTGTTCCGCTACAGGTATTCCAGCTGGGTGGAATGGCGTGCGACCGGGCTGTGGTGGATCCGGGAGCCGGTGGGTGACTTTGTTCCGCCCATTGATGCGGGCGGACAGATCCGGCGGATCCGGCGCGGCTAGTACCAGCCGATGGAGGTTTCGTGCTGCCAGGCACCGCACGGGGAGGCGTAGCGGTCCTTGATGTAGCCCAGGCCCCACCTGACCTGGGTCTGGTAGTTCGTCTTCCAGTCGTCGCCCACGCTGTTCATCTTTTCCGCGGGCAGTGACTGCGCAATCCCGTAGGCCTGGCTGGAGGGGTTTTCCGCCGTCGTCGTCCAGTCCGACTCGCGGTTCCACAGCGGCAGCAGGCAACTCATCTGGTCCGGGCCCCAGCCGAACGACGCCAGCTGGGTGGCCGCGTACGCCTTGGCTCCGGTGGGATCGTCGACCTCGCCGCCGTTGGCGCCCAGGCTCTTCACGCCCGACGACGTACTGCCCACCGAGGGGGCCGCAGCGGCGCCGTTGCCGCCGGTCGACCTCACGGCGGTGCGGGTGAAGGACAGGGCAACGTCCTTGGGCACGGAGATGGCGGAGGCCTGGGCATTGGCCGCCGGCTCCGCGGATCCGTTGGTCGGCGCTTTGTCCGAAACGCCCATGCCCATCAGCAGGACGCCGGCGGCCGCAACAACTGCCACGCGCTGACCCGCGACGCCCGGCTTCGGTGCTGCTTCCCAGAGCTGGCGGACAGCGGACTTTCGGTGGACGGGTTTTGCACGACGGCGGCCGTGCGGGGCGATGCTGGACATGGCTATGGCCTCTCTCAACGCCTGCGAGGTAAGCTGTCGGATTCGGATAAGAGCATCCGGCCACACGGTCCCGCGCCGCAAGAGCAGCGCTCCGGACCGGGTGGCTTAACCCCGAGGGCTTCACCTGGAAGCCCAAAATTGGGTCCCCCGTCTCTGCCACTTTCGAACGGACCTGGGCGGCGGCAGAGCTCGGCGAACCGTCCAAGGGCGCCAGGTAGCCATTTGTGGCTGGAGTTGGCGCTTGGTAAAGAGTACCGGACGGGAATCCAATAGTCACATTTTGATAACACAGCGGAGCTGTGCCTGTGGATCAAGGGGCACCGCCGGCCGGTGTTTCGTGACATCGATTTACTTAGCAAGGGTAATGACCTAGGCTAAGTATGTGGCTGGTTGACATCGGCCCGTGAACTTAACAACTGAGCGGATGATCGTGACGACGAGCAAAACCAAAGGACCGCCCGTAGCTGCCGCGGGTCATAAATCCGGGGCCAAGGGCCTGCCGCCGGCGCCGCTGGCGGTCGAACTCCGGATCGCCGTCATGCGCACCTCGCGCCGGCTCCGCACGGAGGCCAGCGGTGAGGCTATTTCCCCCGGGCAATATTCGGTCCTGGCCGCCGTCCAGCAGACCCCTATGACATTGCGCCAGCTGGCCGACCGTGAGCACATGCAGGCCCCCTCCATGACCCGGATTGTCAATGCGCTGGAGGCCGCCGGGCTCGTGGTACGGAAGGACCACCCGGCCGACGGCCGGCAGATTCTGGTCGAAATCACGGCCGCGGGGCTGGCTTCGGTGACGGACGCCCGGACCCGTCGTACCGCCTGGCTGGCCCAGCGCGTCGCCGCCCTTGAGCCGGAGGAACGCGCCGTCCTTCGCCGGGCCGCGCGGATCCTGCAGCAGATGAGCACCAAATGAAAAACATGTTCCGGGCGCTGAGCGTTTACAACTACCGGCTGTGGGTCACCGGCGCGCTGGTGTCCAACATCGGGACCTGGATGCAGCGGGTGGCCCAGGACTGGCTGGTGCTGACCGTGCTGACGAACCATTCAGGCACCGCCGTCGGGGTGACCACGGGGCTTCAGTTCCTGCCGATCCTGTTCCTGGGTCCCTACGCCGGTCTGCTGGGCGACCGCCTGTCCAAGCGCAAGGTCCTCCTTTTTACGCAGTCGGCGATGGGTCTGTGTGCGCTCCTGCTGGGTTTGCTCGTGGTCACCCACACCGTCCAGTTGTGGCACGTCTACGCCCTGGCCCTGGCGCTCGGGGTGGCCAGCGCCATCGATGCCCCGTCCCGGCAGGCGTTTGTCTCCGAGGTGGTCGAACAGAAAGACGTCCCCAACGCCGTCGCCCTTAACAGCGCCTCCTTCAACCTCGCGCGCCTGGCCGGCCCCGGTGTGGCCGGCCTGCTGATCGCCTGGATGGGTACCGGACCCGCGTTCCTGCTCAACGCCGCAAGCTTTGCCGCCGTCCTGGTTTCGCTGCTGCGGATGCGCGAGCATGAGCTGCATCCGGTCGCCCGCCCGCCGCGGGGGAAGGGCCAGATCCGGGAGGGCCTGAGATACATCCGGCAGCGGCCGGACCTGATGATGATCATGGTCCTGGTGGGTCTGGTGGCCACCTTCGGCCTGAATTTCCAGATCACCAACGCCGTCATGGCAAGTTCCGTGTTCGGCAAGGGCGCCGGCGAGTACGGGCTCCTGGGCTCGGTCATGGCCGTGGGTACGCTGGCCGCCGCGTTGCTGGCCGCGCGACGCAAGGGAACGCGGATGCGCTATGTGGTGGGCGGCGTGCTGGCCTTCGGCGTCTTTACGGGGGCGGCCGCGGTGATGCCCGGCTACTGGCTCTACGCGATCGCCCTGGTACCGGTGGGGCTGGCCGCTATGACGTTCATGAATGCCTGCAACACCAGCATCCAGCTGTCCACGGATCCGGTGATGCGCGGCCGGGTGCTGGCGGTGTACATGGTGGTGCTGCAGGGCGGCACGCCCATCGGGGCCCCGCTGATCGGCTGGATCGCCACCGAGTTCGGCGCGCGGTGGTCGCTGGGGATCGGCGCTGCGGTTGCGCTGCTGGCCGGCGCCGGTGCGCTGATCCTGTTGAACCGGCGGAACAACGTCACGTTCCGGGACCAGATGCGCAGCGTGACCCGCTTCCCGCTCCGCCGCTCCAATAGTCCTGCAACGCGCGGTTGACCCGTGAGATTGTGACGCTAAAGCGGCGGCAAAGCGTCGTTATCTCACAGCTCAACCGTCAATCCGAGGTCCAAGCGCTCAGCCCACCACCAGCGAGGCCGGCAGCAGGATAGCGAACTCCGTGCGGCCCGGCCGGCTGGTCAGCTCGATCCGCCCGCCGTGCGCCTTCACGATGGCCTCCACAATCGACAGCCCCAGCCCGGTGGTGCCGGCATTTCCGGATCGGGCAGCATCGGCCCGGGCAAAACGATCAAAAATCTGCCCCTGGAACTCCGTCCCGATGCCCGGTCCGTCATCCGTGACGGTGACCACCACGGCGCCGTCCGCGGTGCGCCGGATTCCGGTCACAACGCTGGTGCCCGGGTCCGTGTGTTTGTACGCGTTGGTCAACAGGTTGAGCATCACCTGGCGAAGCTGGTTCTCGTCCCCGCGGATCAGCAGCATGGCGGACGGGACCTCCAGCTTCCAGCGGTGGTCCGTTGCCATGACCTGGGTGTCGCCAACGCTCTCCACCACCACCTGCGTCAGGTCCATTTCCTTCATCCGCAGCGCCCGTCCCTCGTCCAGCCGGGCCAGCAGCAGCAGGTCCTCCACCAGCGCGCCCATCCGCTTGGACTGGGATTCCACCCGGCCCAGCGAGTTCTCGCCGTCCGGACTGAGGTCTTCGGTCATCCGCAGCATCTCCGTGTAGCCGCGGATGGCGGTCAGCGGGGTTCGCAATTCATGACTGGCATCGGCCACGAACCGGCGGACCTTGGTTTCACTGCGCTGGCGGGCCTCCAAAGCGCTTGAGACGTTGTCCAGCATCTTGTTCAGCGCGTGGCCGACATTGCCCACCTCTGTCAGGGGATTGGCGGCCGACGGCGGAACCCGGACCGCCAGCGCCACCTCACCCGCGTCCAGGGGCAGCTCGGAAACCCTGGTGGCCACGTCGGAAAGCTGCTCCAGCGGCTTCATGGTGCGCCGGATGATCACCCGGCCGGCCAGCCCGAGGGCCACCAGCCCGCTGACCGAAACCAGCAGTATGGTCAGGACCAGGGCGGCCAGTGTCTTGTTGTTGGCCGCCAGCGGCAGGCCCGTGATGATGACGTCGCTGTCCGGTGCAACGGAGGCGATGAGCCGGTAGGAACCGGTGGACAGCGTCCGGTCGACCGGCGGCGAGTCCGTCGGGACGGCGGCCAGCACCTCGGCATCGTTTTGGGTCAGCTGGGTGCGGGTCAGATCGGGGGCCAGCATTCCTGCGCTGGTAATGCTTCCGCCGGAGATCCGCGCATTCAGCTGGCCCACTCCGGTCCCGCGGGCGTTTAGCGGATCCGGATGATCGTTGGGAGAGCCCTGCGGCGGCGGTCCGCTGCTGAACTGGGTGGCACGGTGCGAGGCCTGCGCCAGCGTATTGTCCAGCTGAGTGTTCAGCGACACGCTCATCGCCGTGTAGCTGACCACGCCCACAATGAAGCAGATGGCGGTCAGCAATGCCATGGTGACCAGCAGCAGCCGGGTGCGCAGATGCCAGGATTCCGGATGCGCCCAGCGGCCGCTGCCCGCCTGCCGGACTGCCCCCGAGAGTGCGCTCATCTAACCCGCCGGCTTCAGCACATAGCCTGCACCGCGGACGGTGTGGATCATGGGCGGGTGGTTGGCCTCGATCTTCTTGCGCAGGTAGGAAATGTAGAGCTCCACGATATTGGCCTGGCCGCCAAAATCGTAGTTCCAGACCCGGTCCAGGATCTGCGCCTTGCTCACTACCCGGCGGGGATTTTCCATCAGGTAGCGCAGCAGTTCAAACTGCGTAGCGGTCAGCGCAATGCTCTCCCCACCGCGCGTGACCTCGCGGGTGTCCTGGTTCAGGGTCAGGTCCCCGACCACCAGCTCCGCCGCATCGGCGGCGGTGACGCCCGAGCGCTGCACAATCCGGTGCAGGCGCAGCAGCACTTCCTCCATGCTGAACGGCTTGGTGACATAGTCGTCCCCCCCGGCGGCCAGCCCGCTCACCCGGTCCTCCACGGCATCCTTCGCGGTCAGGAACAGGGCCGGTATGCCGGGGGCGAAATTGCGGATCTTGCCCAGCAGTTCCACGCCGTCGACCCCGGGGAGCATCACATCCAGCACCAGCACATCGGGACGGAACTCGCGCGCCACCTTGATGGCACGGTTGCCGTCGTGGGCAATCTCGACCTCCCAGCCGGCCATCCGCAGACCCATCCGCATCAGGTCCGCAAGGCTGGGTTCGTCGTCGACCACCAGCGCCCGAATGGGGGAGCCGTCCTGATGGGTGAGGTGCGGGAGGTTGTCGGTGAAGGAGCGGGAAGTTGCCATGACTTAACTTTCGGGCAGTCGCGTTTGCCGATGCTGGGTGCAAGCTGTGATCCAGCTGTGAACCCCAGCCTAGCGATCTGGGCGCCCGCTTAGCACCTGCAGGGAAGTCACAGGAGACTTCAATCGTCCGTTCAGCATCGGCCCAGCATCGCTGGATTCACTCGTACCGATAAGTAAACCCGTGTTTGTTACCGAGGAGAAGTACGTGGCCCCGCAGAATGTGAACAACGACAACGACAACGACAACGGCAACGGCAACGGCAACAGCAACGGCAACAGCGACGACGACGGCGGCGACGGCGGCGGCCGGCAGCAAGGTGGCCGCCGGGGGCCCAGCCCGGGGCGGGCGCGCCTGGGGCGGCGCAGCCGGGACCCCAGGCCGGGGCGCCGCAGCCGCCGGCAGCAACGGTCCCGCAGCCCGCCGTCGCACCCTATGGTGCCGTGCCGAATGGTGCCGTGCCGGCAGATGGTCCCAAACCCGGACCCTTCCAGGCCGCGCCGGCGCCGGTCCGCAGGAAGTGGTGGACCATTCCCAAGTTGCTGATCGCCGCCGGTGTGGCCGTGCTGCTGGCTGGCGGGGGCGGCGGGGCGATAGGTTATGCGCTTGGGAACGCCGCGGGTGCCCACCACCTCAGCCAACGGTCGAGGTTGGGAACGGGCGGTTACGGGCCGGGCAGGCACCTTCCGGGAACCGGCCCGGGAGGCAACCCGAGCGGCGGCCAACCCAGCCAGGGGAGCACGAATCCTTGACCGGAGTCCCCGGATTTCGCCGGAGGAAGCGGCATCGGCGTAAGTGCCGGAAGGGGCCGCCGGGCTCGTCCACCACTTGGACGCTCCGGCGGGCGGAAAATCGATGGTCCCGGAGATAGGTAGACAAAACGGTAGGGAATGCCCAGGTCGGGTGGACGTTTGCGCGAAGGCGTGGATGAAAACCGGGTCGGGGCTTCCGTTCGTCCAATGTGATGTAGCTCACAATCAGTGAAAAAGTCTCACGATGTGGACCTTTGCGGGCTTTGTTACTTGCGGGTTTGCTTTGTTACGTTGCAGACTTTCCATGTGAACACCAACTCAACAGCATCTGCAGCCGCAGCGAACCCCACCAGCGCACCCGCTGGTGAGTTCATGTGTTGTTGTCGAATGCAGGCCTAACTTACTAGCCCCAAAGTTTCAGGCTCCCAAGGCCCCCGGCCAGCCCACGACGGGCAATACTCCCGATTTCTAACGGGGAACTAAGCATTCGCGCCGCGACGACGGCCATTCACATTGAGGGAATCCCATGTCAGTAGCATCCGGATACGTCCACATCTCCGTCCGTAACGCCAACAAGGCCACCGGAAATACCGGTCACAACGTTAAGGGCCTGGGGCCAGCTTATTCCGCTCATCCCGGTTATGGAGCCCCGACCGCTCCAGGCTACGGATACGATCCGAGTGTCGCGCAGGCCGGCTACGGCCCGTTGCGCACCGTCCCGGCGGCCGCAGACGGCCCGGTCACCGCGCCCACGCCCGTGGTCTCCGGCGGCGAGGGATTGCGGGGAGTTGGCCCGGACAATGTCGCCCGCGGCTTTGTGCTGTACGTGGGCGTCGACGAGGACAGCGCCGCCGCGGCCGGAACATCGCTGGCCAAGCTGGCCCAGGACATCCGCGCCTACGCCCAGTCCCTGGTACCGCAGGCCCAGAGCTACGCCGCCGTCGCCATCGCCCCGGCCGATGCCCATGGAAGCGCCCTGGAAGTCGTCCGTTCCACCTTCGGTGATCCCACCGTGACGGCGCGCCAGCGCCAGGAGGCCGCGCGGCTGCAGGCGGCGCAGGAGCCGCGCCCGACCGGCGTCCTGATTGACCTGGCCCGCCGCGAAGTGCACCTGGACGGTGAGACCCTGAACCTGACGTTCAAGGAATTCGAGCTGCTCAACTACCTGGTGGAGAACGGCACGCGCACCGTCGGCCGTGACGAGCTGCTGGACGGGTTGTGGCGGAATGCCGAAGAGGTCCCCAACGAGCGGACCATTGACGTTCACATCCGCCGGCTGCGCTCCAAGCTGGGCCGGCTGGCGAACACCGTCCGGACGGTCCGCGGTGAGGGCTACCGGTTCTATGAGCACCCCGAAGTCATTGTCTGGGCGGCCCCGGAGTACTCGATCTGAGCAGCCGGGCGGCGCGGCGCAATTAGACTTGGGCCATGAGCGATCACCATGTGAAGCGGTTGGTTTTAATGCGGCATTCGAAGGCTTCCTATCCGCACGGCGTGGCCGATCATGACCGACCGCTGGCCCAGCGCGGCCACACCGAGGCGCCGCTGGCCGGCAAATGGCTGCTCGACAACGACGTGGTGCCGGACTTCATCCTCTGCTCCAGCGCGCTGCGGGCACGCCAAAGCTGCACCTGGGTCTGCCAGCAGCTGGGGGACAAGGCGCCAACGCCCAAGCTGGAGGACCGGCTCTACAATGCCACGGCGTCGGAAATCCTGTCCGTGATCAACCACCTGCCGGAGACGGTGCGCACGCTGCTGGTGATCAGCCACCTTCCCGGCCTCCAGGATCTGGGGCTGCGGCTGGCGTCGCGGGATTCCGATGAGGATGCCTATACCAATCTGGCGATGAGCTACCCCACCAGTGCCCTGGTCGTTTTTGAACACCACCAGACCTGGGCCGAGCTGGACGGGCAGGACGCCCGCGCCACGGCGTTCGCCATTCCGCGCGCCGCCTGAGCGTGACAGCAATGGCCGGGCCCCGGGCCGGTCTGCCGCCGTGTGCCTACTGCGCCAGCGTCGAGGCGATCCGGCGCAGCTTCCGGCCCACGTGGAGGATGGCCGGGCTGCCCGCCATCGTCTTGCGGTAGACCATCTGCACCTCGCGGACCTGCCGCGGATTGTCAACCTCGACGACGGTCACCGCCTCGGGGAGCGCGGGCCGGCCCAGCCGGGGGACCAGAGCCACGCCGACGCCGAGTTCCACCAGGGAAATGTGGGTGCTGAAGTCCGGATCGTAGACCCGAATTTTTGGCACCGCCCCGAGGTCCGCGAAGATGCGCAGCAGCGCCTCATGGCAGATGGCGCCGACGGGGGTGCTGATCCAGTCCTCATCCGCCAGTGACGCGCCGTCCACCCTGTCCAGCGCCGCGAACCGATGGTTCCGGTTCACGAGCAGGTCCGCCGTATCCCGGCACAGATCCTCAGTGGCGATGTTCTCCGGAATGACCAGCGGCACCGAGTTCCAGTTGTGCACCACGCCAAGATCCGCCTCCCCGGCTGCTACCAGTTCGATCGCCTCGCGCGGGTCCTGCGCCACCACGGTGATGGTCATCTGCACCGGATCCTCGGCGAGTTCGGCGAGCAGTGGTCCGATCAGCCCCCGGCAGGCGGTCGAAAACGCACACAGACGCAGGGTTCCCGAGGGCTGGCCGGGGTCGGCCATCAGGGAGGTCTCCAACTCCTCGATGTCGCCCAGGATCCGGCGCCCGTGTTCGGCCAGCGTCATGCCGCGCGCCGTCAGGAGCACACCCCGGCCATGGCGCTCCAGCAGGGTTACGCCGGACTGTTTCTCCAGCTTTTTGATCTGCTGCGAGACCGCGGACGGGCTGTAGCCCAGCGAAGCGGCCGCCGCAATAACCGAGCCGTGGTAGGAGACTGCACCCAGGGCCCGGATGGCCATAATGTCAATCATGAAGCAAACTTACACGATGAGCACCATGAACGCGTGCTGGTGCTTCATTGAAATCACTGGCAGGCTGGTGTTTGTGAACCTGCGCCATTCCCTCCTCGCCACCCTGGTTGCCGTCATCTGGGGCACCAACTTCGTCGTCATCGATGCCGGAATGCGCGGCGTGCCGCCGCTGCTCTTTGTTGCGCTGCGATTTGTGCTGGTGGTCTTCCCGCTGATCTTCTTCGTCAAACGGCCCGACGTTCCCTGGCGGGCCATCGTCGGGGTCGGCCTGTTCATGAGTGCCGGCCAGTTCGGACTGCTGTACCTGGCCATGGGCCTTGGCCTGCCGGCCGGCCTGGCATCACTGGTGCTGCAGGCGCAGGTCCTGCTCACGGTGGGGCTCTCCGCCGTCGTCCTCAAGGAGCGGCCGGGCCGCCGGCAGCTGGTCGGCGTCGGCCTCGGAGTTGCCGGCCTGATCATTGTGGCCGTGGGGCGCAGCGCCGTTGCCCCGATGCTGCCGCTGATCCTGGTGCTGGGAGCGGCGTTGTCCTGGGCCATCGGGAATGTCGTGTCGCGGCAGGCCAAGGCGGCTTCCGGGCTGGGCCTGGTGGTCTGGTCGGGGGCGGTGGTACCGCTGCCGCTGGGGGTGCTGGCGCTCCTCACGGACGGTGCGCCGGCCATCGGGCACGCGCTCATGTCGCTGCAGCCCATTACCATCCTGTCGGCGCTGTTCACCGCCTACCTCTCCTCGCTGCTGGGATACGGCATCTGGAACAACCTGCTCAGGCGCTACCCGTCGTCGTATGTTGTGCCATTCACCCTGCTGGTGCCGCCGGTGGGCATCGCGGCGGCCTGGCTGATGCTGGGCGAGGTGCCCTCGGCGCCGGAGCTGGCGGGAGGGGCGCTGCTGCTGGCCGGCGTGGCCACGGCCGTCCTCGGCGGCTCGGCTAAACCCAAAGTCGCGCCTCCACCCCCTCCTCCTTCATCGAATGAGCACTCCGTGCACGATACGGGGCTGTATCCTGCACCAACTGGGCACTCGATGGGAGGGCGCGGGGAGCCGGCGGCCGCGGGACCGGTTACCTCAGGTAGCCGCGGATCACGGTCATGACGGAGGCCAGGGCCTGTTCCCGGGTGCGCTCGGGGTGGAAGACCTGACGGTCCAGGCCAATGATGAAAGTGGCGCCAAAGACCGCTCCGGCCACCCCCGCCGCCGTCACGTTCGGGTCGACGGCGCGCTCCCGGGCAACGCGTTCGACGGCGGCACTGACCACGCTGACCAGCCGCTCACGGAGCATGGTCAGCGTTTCCCGCCATTCGCTGGGCGTTCGCCACATTTCGCTGACCAGCAACTGGGCAAAGGACGGGTACTCGGCGAAAAAGTCCAGCATGGCACCCAGCAGCCGCTCCAGATCAGCCACCGGATCCGCGCCGTCGCCGCCGTCGTCCGTCCCCGTCGCTGGATCAGCCGAATGATCAGCCGCGGACCCAGCCGCAGCCGCGGCCTCGGCCGCGGCCTCAGGCGCCGCCGCCAGCCGCGTGGCCAGGATGTCCACGCCGTGTTCCAGCAGCTGGCCGATCATCTCGGACTTGCTGCCGAAGTTGTAGTAGACCGTGCCCTTGGAAACCCCTGCGGCGGCGGCGATCTCATCCACCGTCACGTTGGCCGGCCCGCGCTCGCCGATCAGCAGCATGGAGGCATCAAAGAGCTTCTGCCGGGTGGCGTTGGTGCGCGCCGGGCGTCGCGAGTCGGCCGCGTGGGACGGGGTGGCATTCATACCGAAATCTCCGGTTGCAGGGTCTTGAGGGTCCAGAACTTGTTTTTGCGCACCGCCAGCAGGGACAGCAGCAGGCCAAACACGGTGTACGCGATCAGGCCGAGCGCGATGGGACCCAGCGGGGCCAGATCCGCGCCGTAGATCAGGTGACGCATCCCATCAACAACGTACCCCATCGGCATGATCTGGTGGATCGCGTGCAACGGCACCGGCGTGGTCTGCCAGGGGAACGTGCCGCCGGAACTGACAAGCTGGAGCACCAGCAGGATCAGCACCACAAACTTTCCGGGCGTTCCCAGCAGCGCCACCACCCCTTGGATGATGGCGGTGAACGCCATCGAGGCCAGCAGCAGCAGGCCCAGGGTCAGGACCGGGTGCGCGGGGTCCAGACCCAGCCCGAAGCGCACCACCAGGTACAGCGCCACGGCCTGGATGGTGGACACGGTGAAGAACGGCAGCCAGCCGCCGACGGCGATCTTCCAGCTGGGTGCGTTGGAGGCCAGCGCCCGCGTGGTGACGGGACGCATCGCCTGGACCAGCATGAACGCCCCGATCCACAGCGCAAGGACCAGGAAGAACGGTGCCAGTCCGGCTCCATAGGTGGCGGCCTTGGCCTGGGACAGCGAATCGACGCCGACCGGATCCGAGATGACCCTGGAGGTTCTTGTCTTCTGTGCCTCGGTCGGATGGGGGACCTGGCCCGCACCCCTGGCCAGTTGGCTGGAGAGTTCACCGGCGCCGCCGGAAAGGCTGCCGGCGCCGCCGTCGAGCCTGGCTGCGCCATCGTCCAGGGACTGGGCACCGGTGGTTAACTGCTTGGTGCCGTCCAGCGCCTTCTGCTGGCCAGCCGCGAGCGAGCTGGCACCGCTCGTGAGCCGCGCTGCGCCCTCGTCGGCCTGCGAAATGGCCCCGGTCAGGGCTGGAGCCGAGTCGGCCAGCTTGGCAGCGCCGTCCGCCACGGCCTGTGAACCGGCAGCGAGCTGCTGGACGCCGCCGGCATTCGCGTGCAGCCGGTTGCGCGCATCCGTCAGGGCAGGGCTCGCCGGGAGAGCCTGAAGTTTCCCCAGGACCGCGTCTTCCTGCGCCTGCGTCAGGGAGCCGTCCTGGACCAGCGCGTCCAGTGCGGGTTTCGCCTTGTCGCTGACGACTCCCTGCGCCGCGGCGTCCAGCTGATCCAGGCTCCCCAGCGCCCCCTGGACCTTCGCGTTCATGGTGGCGTTGCCCGCGGCCAGCTGGGCCGCGCCGTCGGAAAGCGAGCGGGTCTGCGCCGGCAGGCCGGCGGTCCGCTCGCGCAGCTGGCCCAGCCCGGAGCTGAGCCGGGACACGCCGCCGCTGAGCTGGTTGGCGCCCGCCACCAGCTGGGTCTGGCCCGCCACCAGCTGGTTGGCCCCGCCGACCAGCGAGGACGTGCCGCCGTGCAGCCGCGACGCCCCATCCTTAACCGAGGCGGCGCCGTCCGCCAGGGCTCCGGCGCCATCGGCCGCCTTCACCATCTGCGCGTGGATGGTGCCATATCCCGTCAGCAGGGCATCCGCCGTCGACTCTCCCACCCGCTTGGCCACGGCCTCGTGGACCTGCGTGGTGACCTTGTCCACGATCGAGGTGAGCAGGTAATTGTTGGCGTCGTTGGTGGTGACGTTCAGAATGGCCTGCCGGGCGGCGTCGAAGTTCTCCGGCGAGGCCAGGTTGGCGGAGAAGTCCGCCGGGATCTTCAGCGCGAACGCGTACTGGCCGGATTCCACGCCGCGCTCCGCCTGCTGTGCGCTGTCCACCCTGACCCAGTCGAACTTTTTTCCGTCGATCAGCGCCTGCGCGACCTGATTCCCCACTTGCAGCTGCGTGCCGTCCTTGGTGGTGGCCCCCTGGTCCTGGACCACCACGGCGGCCTTGAGCTGGTCCAGATGGCTGTACGGATCCCAGTTGGCGTAGAGGTAGACGGCGCCGTAGAGCAGCGGCACCATGGTCAGCGCCAGAATGGTCAGCTTCGGCAGCAGTCCGCCGGTCATGCGCTTGAGCTCGGAGAGAGCGAGGCGGCGGACGGTCATCGGATTTCCTGCGATTCTTCGCTGCGGTCAGGAGATTCGGCGGCGGGCCCGACGGCGGTAGCGGCGTCGTGGGAGGGTTCCGGTTCGGCTTCGGCGGGCCTGATTTGCGTGGGCTTGATTTCGTGGGGCTGGCCGCCGGCGCGGGCGGCCGCACCGTCCCATTCCGCGGGGACGCTGCCGACGGTGGCGATGATGGTCAGCTCGCGGCCGCCGTCGTCCGCGCCGTTATGGCCGGTCCGGCCGGCCAGCCGCTGCAGCAGCGGCAGCCAGTCCCGCGGGTCCTCGCTGTGCCGGTCGGGGGAGTCAACCACCAGCAGATCCACGTCCGCATCGGCCTGGGCCAGATCGGCGAGCAAATTCAGCCGCTGTTCGGGCTGCAGCTCTTCCACCCATTTGCCGGTCAGCTCCGAGTGGCCGTTCCTGGCCAGCCAGGCCGTGGGGCGCGTGCGGGCGCGGAATTTGCGCGGGACGAGGGCCAGGTCTTCGGCCACCAGATCCTTCACGCTCAGATGCCGCTCCGGCTCGTTGACGCCGGGGGCGTCCAGAAGGGCGGTGTGGCGGCGCAGGTGCGCGATGTCCGGGTCATGGCCCCAGCACGCGGTGCCGGCGGTCGGCTTCATCCGGCCCGACAGTGTCAGCGCCAGAGCCGTGCGGGTGTCCTGGCGGTCCGCCTGAACCAGCAGCAGGGTGCCCGAGGGTGCCTGCAGGGTGGTGGCGGGCAGGAGATCCTGGTGGCGGCCCTTGACGTAGAGCTCCGTGGCTGACAGCAAGCTTCATCCCTTCCGGCGGTGGCGCGGCAACTGGCGAGTTGACTCAACCCACCTTACCTAAACTGACCGGTCAGTTCAAGTAGTCATTGCCGTGGTCACCGGGAGGGCATATTCCCGGTGGTCGAAGGAGGCCGCTTGCAGCCGAGCAGGGACCGGCGCGGGGTCGATCAATGGGTCGAGCGGAGGCTCTACAGGCCGTACTTCTCCAGCAGGCGGAGCCAGACTTCACTGATGGTGGGGTAGGAGGGCACCGCATGCCAGAGCCGGTCCAGCGGAACCGCCCCGACGATGGCGATGGTGGCCCCGTGCAGCAGCTCCGCCACATCCGGCCCGGCAAAGGTTGCGCCGACCAGCACCTTGCGGTCCTCGTCGATGACCAGCTGGGCCCAGCCCTTGTAGTCGTCGGCATACAACGAGGACCCGGCAACCGAAATGGGGAGGGAGACCTCGGAGACGTTCAGTCCGGCGTCGCGCGCCTTTTCGAGGGAAAGGCCAACCATTGCGATCTCCGGGTCCGTGAACACGACGTTGGGGACGGCATGGTCGTCGGCGGTGCGCGCGTAGGGGCTCCAGGGCTCAGCCTCCGCGCCGAGATTGCCTGCGGCCCGGGCGACGATCGCGCTGGCGGTGGCGCGGGCCTCGTATTTGCCCTGGTGGGTCAGCAGTACCTGACCGGCGGCGTCTCCGATGGCATAGAGCCAGTCCTGCCCGGACACCCGGCCGGTGGCATCGGTTTCCAGCTTCTTCGTCTCCAGGCCGAGGTTTTCCAGCCCCAACCCTTCCAGCGCGGGATGGCGCCCGGTGGAGACCAGCAGCTGGTCCGCGACAATGCTCTGCCCGTCCTCTAACCTCAGTTCCACATCGCCGTCGCCATTGGTGCCCACACTGTGGGTCTTGGTGTGCAGGCGCAGGTCCACGCCGTCCGAACGCAGGCCGGCCACCACCAGCTCGCGCGCTTCCTTCGGATACATGGCCAGCAGGTCGCCGCGGGCCACCACGGTTACGGTCGAGCCCAGCCGCGCGAAGGCCTGGGCCAGTTCGGCGCCGGAGACGCCTCCGCCCAGCACCGCCAGGCGCTCCGGCACACTCCGGGCGGAGGTGGCCTCGCGGGTGCCCCAGTACTCGATGTCCTCCAGCCCCGGCAGCGGCGGAATGTTGGGTGCGGAGCCGGTGGCCAGCACCACGGCATGCCGGGCCTCGAAAAGGTATGTGTCGCCGTCGTTCCCCGCCACCTGGACCTTCCGCTCGCCGGTGATCCAGCCGTGGCCACGCACCAGTTCGATGCCGCTGTCCTCAACCCAGCGGACCTGGCCATCGTCTTGCCAGTGCGACGTGAATTGGTCCCGGCGCTTGAGCACCGCGGGGGCATTGAGCGTCTCCGTGACGGCCTCGCGCGCGCCCGCCACGGACTGCGCGGCCAGCAGCGCGGTGCCGGGACGTAGCAGCGCCTTGGACGGCATGCACGCCCAGTAGGAGCATTCCCCGCCCACCAGCTCGGCCTCGATCAGAACGGCCGTGAGGCCGCCCTGCACCACCCTGCCCGCCGCATTTTCACCGGCCGCGCCGGCCCCAATAACAACCACATCGACCGTCCGCAGCTCCGTCATGAAACCGAGCCTACGTCCACTGAGCGCTTGGTGCACGGTAGAGGGCTGAATCGGACACGAAGTGCTCAGTGGATGGGCTTCAGCCGGTGAGGGCGTCCCTGAACCATCCCGTGATGGATGCAGGGTGAGTCACAATTTCCACGTTTCGGTCCGGAGGCAGGTGATTCGGTGGAAGACGAATGTCCGATGGCGAGGAATCGCGCGGATTTTGCCGGACATCGGATATCATATGTCGTAGATCACCAACAGCGGGACTACAGTGTGGGCCCAAAAAGTTAACATCGCCGCCGCCGCTTTTGCGGAAGGAACACACCCTCCGGCCGCGGGGACGGCGCACTCACAAGGAGTCAACATGGCTGCATCGACGGTGGTGCCGCAGGCGAGATTCAGCGCGCAGACACGGTTGCGCGCGCTCCAGGCGGACATCATGGAACTGATTCTTGACCGCGAGCTGGAGGCAGGGGACCCGCTGCCGACCGAGAACGAACTCTCACTGGCCCTTGGCGTGGGGCGCAACACGCTGCGCGAGTCCCTCAAGGTGCTGCAGGCACTGGGCGTGATCGAGATCCGGCACGGCTTTGGCATGTTTGTGGCGCCGAGCAACTTAGAGGCCCTGGCGGACGGGCTGACCTTCCGCGGCCGGCTCTCCCTGCGCCATCGGGGCCTTGAGGCGCTCCAGCTCGTCGACGTCCGGCAGGCGCTGGAGTCCGGACTGATCGGCAGCTCCATCGACGCGATGAGCACGGCGCAGCTCGCCGGTATTGACGAGACTGTGGTCCGGATGGAGACCCTGGCGGCCCAGGGGGAGAACTTCGCCGAAGCGGACGCCGAGTTCCACTCCCGGCTGTTCGAGCCGCTGGCCAATGACCTGCTGTACGACCTGATGGGCGTCTTCTGGAAGGTGTACCGCAAGATCCATGCGGAGATCGGCGCCCAATCGGATGACCTGATGGCCACCGCGGCTATCCACCGCGAGATTTACAAGGCCGTCAGGGCCAAGGACAAACCCTTGGCCGCGGATCTGCTGAACCACCATTTCGACGGCATCCGGAACCGGATCTCGGAGGTTGTTTCCGGCTGACCCGCACAGGCTGACCCGCAC
>JALYYI010000262.1 GCA_030946705.1 Actinomycetota bacterium
GCGCCCTTCTGGTGGTGTCAGGTACTGCTGTGGAGCTGGGTACTACTTGGTATTGACGGTGATCGTGGCGACACCGACCAGCATGTCAGCCTTGACCGCAGTGGTGCTGAAGGTCTTATCCAGCAGGCCGGCAGCAACGTCCGAGATCAGGACCCGGGTCCCGGCCAGGACGGCGGTGTTGCCGGAGGACTGAAGCGGCTTCAGGGTGGAGCCGTCAAGGTTGAACAGGTAGGCCTGCTTGGCCGCGGACTTGCCGTTCACATCCACATCGCCGTACAGCTTGGACGTGCCCGGATCGATCGTGAAGTTGGTCAGATCCACCTTGGTATCGCCGGCGCTCAGGGAGAAACCGGATCCGGCATGGTTGATCAGGCCCTGAACGTAGGGACGGTATTCCTTGGCCGGGTCGTAGTAGTCGACCTTGCCGCTGGTAATCGGGAAGACCAAGGAGCCGTCGGTCAGCTGCGCGGTGCCGATGACGCCCGGGGTCAGCTTCAGCGTCTGCAACGCGGTGGTGAACGATGCGTCCAGCTTGACCGCGGTACTGACACCGGTCAGGGCCGGAATCGAGGCCAGCGGCTTCGCGGCCGCCGCGGCCGAAGCGGCGGGCGCCGCTGAGGTCCCCGAGGTGGAGGGAGCGGGTGTGGAGCACGCGGCCAGGGAAACCAGCAAGGACCCTGCTGCAGCAACGCTAAGAACGGTTTTGAGGGACGTACGCATGATGAATTCCTTTACTTGACTGTGGATGCAGAACCCGTACTGCGCGATTACCCGAAAGACTTGCTCGGGGTCCTCGCTGGGTTACTTGCCTGTCAATGGTTCTTCGACGCCGGGGGCGCACCGGATGGGTGCCTTCCGGACTGTGACCATTCCGTTACCACCCATCCGCGGAGCGGGCCGTCACGAATCATCCCCAGAGGCCACAACGGGCGGGCACGACGACGTCGTGGACACCCGGCTCGGTGCCGACCGTCAGATCCCGGATCCGGGATGGACCACTGCGCCTGAATGCCTGGGGGGTGGGTTGAGATGAACGACGACGCAATGAGGGAAAACCAGTTCGCCGAAGAGATCGCCGGGGACCCGGCCGAGGGGCGGGTCCTGGAGCTGGCTGAGGTGTACGCCCTGGATGCCGTGAGCGACGAGGAGCGCGCCAATATCGAAGAGTACATCTCAGCCGCCCCGGAGCCGGTGCGCCGCGGCTTCGGGGAGCGTGTCTGCCAGGCGCGCGAAACGCTGACCGCGACCTTTGCCGCGGACCAGGCCCAGCCCCCGGCGGACCTGCTGGGACAGATCCTCGCTCAGCTGCCCGGACGGGCGCAAGGCCGGCTGCAGCACAAGAGCCGTGAGCACAACGCGCGACGGCGGGACCTCAGTACCGGCCGACGCTGGCTGGTCGGGATGGCCGCTGGCGCGTTGATCGCCATCGGCGGAGTTGCCGTGGGCTCCAGCATCATCAGGACCCAGGATCCCGTGCAGCAGATCCTCAACGCCGCCGATGTCCAGACCCGGATACTACCGATTCCCGGCGGCGGAACGGCGACCCTGGCCATCTCCCGCGCCAGGGACGCAGCCGTCGTCACCATGGAGTCCGTACCGGCTCCCCCGCCGGGCAAGGTCTACCAGATGTGGCTGGTCCCCAAGAACGGGACGGCACCGGTCTCACAGGGGATCATGGATGCGCAGGCACTGACCAGGTCAGCGGCCATCAGGGGCGTGGACACGGCCCTGCTCTTTGCCATCACCGTGGAACCCGCGGGAGGCTCCACCGCCCCGACGCTGCCCACCGTAGCCTCCCTCCCGCTGACCAGCTGACGGTCCGTGACCCGGGCCAAAGCCCGGGCTGGTAGATGCTTGGGGACTAATTCGCGGACGCCCGCAGTTAACGAAAAAAGAGCCAGCACGCGGTTCTGCGCATTGGGTGCTTTGGCCGCCGACCGGAATGAGATCAAATGACTTCAACGACTGCCGACGGAGTCGGTTTCCGCTCCAAGCGCGGACCCATCCTCATCGCCCTGATGCTCTCGACCGGCCTCGTCGCCATCGACTCAACAATTGTCGCGACGGCGGTGCCCTCGATCGTGCACGACGTCGGCGGCTTTTCGTCGTTCCCGTGGCTCTTTTCCGCCTACCTGCTGGCGCAGGCGGTGTCCGTGCCCGTCTACGCCAAGCTCTCCGACTTGGTCGGCCGCAAACCGATCATCCTCACCGGCATCGGACTCTTCCTGCTCGGATCGATCCTGTGCGGCGTGGCCTGGAGTATGCCGGCCCTCATCGCGTTCCGCGTGCTGCAGGGCCTCGGCGCCGGCGCCGTCCAGCCTATGGCCATCACCATCGCCGGCGACATCTACTCCCTGAAGGAGCGCGCGAAGGTCCAGGGCTACCTCGCCAGCGTCTGGGCGATCTCCTCGGTCGTCGGGCCGACGCTCGGCGGCGTTTTCTCCTCCCTTGGGATCTGGCGCGGGATCTTCCTGGTGAACGTCCCGCTGTGTCTGCTGGCCGGCTGGATGCTCATCCGGACCTTCCAGGAGACCATCGAGCCCATCAAGCACCGCGTCGATTACCTTGGCGCAGGCCTGCTCACGGTCTCGCTCAGCCTGATTATCCTTGGGGCCCTGGAGGGCGGCCAGGCCTGGGCGTGGAACTCCCCTATCAGCATCGGGGCGTTCGCGGTCGGAGCCGTCGTGTTCGCCGCGTTCCTCCTGGTCGAGCGGCGGGCGGCCGAGCCAGTGCTTCCGCCATGGGTCGTTTCGCGGCGGCTGCTGACGACGACGGCGCTGATCGCCTTCGGGGTCGGTGCGGTCCTGCTCGGCCTCACCTCCTACGTTCCGACCTTCCTCGAAGGGGCACTTTCGACCTCCCCCATCCTGGCCGGTCTGGCGCTCGCAGCCCTGACCCTGGGCTGGCCGATCAGCGCCTCCCAATCCGGGCGCCTGTATCTGAGGATCGGGTTCCGGGCCACCGGCCTGATCGGCATCTCCGTCTCGGTCGTTGGCACCGCTGTGCTGGCCCTCACCGCCTCCACTCCCAATGTCGCGCTGGTCGCCGGGAGCTGCTTCGTTATCGGCCTCGGGCTTGGACTCGTGGCGACCCCGACGCTCATCGCCGCCCAGTCGAGCGTCGAATGGAATGAACGCGGGGTGGTCACCGGGACCAACCTCTTCGCTCGATCGATCGGCAGCGCGCTCGGCGTCGCCGTCTTCGGCGCGGTAGCGAACGCGATTTACGCCGGCACTCCGCACGGCGACACCAACCCGCACACCATCGTTTCGGCTTCGGCAGCCGTGTTCCTGGCCGTCCTGATCAGCGCCTGCCTCACCGTCGTCGCCGTAATCGCAATGCCGGCCATTAATCGCGGGGCCATCACCCCCACGACCGGGGCCCCGGCACAGAAGGCCTCCTCGTAGGGGCCTGCAACTTGACCCGGATTCCGGACCGGCGGCCGGCAAAGACCCCCGTGCAGCGTCCGCCGGCTCAGTCCGCCGTTCCGAGCGCGCGGACGGCGCGCTCGGCGGAGCCGCCGAGGCCCCACTTCCTGGACAGCAAGTTCAGGGCCTCAAGGCGGTCAGTGCCGAGCGGGTGGATTTGTGCATCTACTTCCCCGAGGTGGAGGTCGCGCGCGACCTGAACGACGCGTGGTGCCACCTTTAGATAGGCCAGCGAAGCGATGACCTTCGACCGCACCGACGCTGACAGCGGCGTCGCCGGATCCTGGGCAGCCCCGATGATCCCGTCGAGATTAACGAACTGCGCCAACAGACTTGCCGCCGTCTTCTCCCCAACGCCAGGGACGCCGGGGATCCCGTCGGACGGATCCCCGCGCATGATCGCGAAGTCTGCATACTGGCCAGGAAGGACCCCGTACTTCGACACGACGACGGAGTCGGTGACCAGCTCGAGCTTGCTCATCCCCCGGGCCGTGTAGATCACCCGGACGCCGGATTCGTCATCGACGAGCTGGAACAGGTCCCTGTCACCGGTGACGATGTCGACGGGCATCCCCGCCCTCGTCGCCAAGGTGCCGATCACGTCGTCGGCCTCGTGGTCCGCGGCGCCGATGACCGGTATGCCCAAGGTCCCGAGCAGCTGCCGGATGATCGGGACCTGCGCGACGAGGAATTCAGGCGTCTCCTCCACGTCGTTGCCACCGGGAACCAGCTCGGCGACGCGGTGTGCCTTGTACCCGGGCATCAGCGCCACCCGCCAGTGCGGGCGCCAATTGTCATCCCAACAGGCCACCAGATCGCTGGGTCCGAAGTCGGCGACCAGCCGGGCAATGATGTCAAGCAGCCCGCGAACGGCGTTGACCGGCGAACCATCCGGGGCGCGAATCGTGTCGGGCAACCCGTGGAAGGCGCGGAAGTACAGCGAAGCGGTGTCGAGAAGCATCAATCGTCCGGTCACACCACCGATCATGGCACGGCGAGCCGTCAGCCCAAGCACGGAGGACTAACGTGGCGTCAAGTGATCCGCGATCAGGGCCGCACCGTGTTCCCAGGCAATGGTGGCGTCCGCCACGCCCAGGACCAGATCAAAGGCTTCGTCGGCGTTGAAATTGTGTCGGTTGATCCACAACATCCTCAATTTCGAGGTAGAAACTCACGCATCCTCAAGGCGCTTGAGCAGCTCGGCGTCATGACTCATCACGAAGTCCAAGCCCGCAGTGATTTCGCGGCTGCGCCCGTGGCGCTGGAGGACCAACTCGGCGCCCCGCAGGAGCAGGGCCGACTTCGATGTGTGCTCCTCGGCAGCAAGTTGCTCAAGTTTTCGGTTAAGCTCCTCGGGAAGGCGCAAATTCATAGCCATCCCCCGTGGTACCAAACCAGTACCGCGGTGTCCGGTACGGCCGCTAAGGGACCCGCCCGGGGCGTACCAGGGCATTATCGTGTCGGTCCGACCGTCTAACATTGTCCTCAGACCCCAAAACCAGGGAAGCACACCCGATGGATTACTTCGCGATCAACTCGCTGCGTGAGAACCACGCGGGATGGTCCCTGCTGCGCGCCCAACACGCCCCGCTGGCACTGGCGTTTTTCATGGCTGCCTTTACGATTCCCAATCAGCGCAATCTGGGGCGCCAGACCATGAT
>JALYYI010000267.1 GCA_030946705.1 Actinomycetota bacterium
CCCGGGAACTGTCCCGGCTCGCCGAGCGGAGCGATGCCTCGTTCATCGTGGTCGGCACCCGCGAACCGGGTCTGGCCGCCCGGCTGGAGGAGTTCCTGTCCGGATCAGTCGCGCTGCATCTGGCCCACCACCAGAACCGGCCCGTCGTCGTCGTGCCCCTGCACCCCAAGCCCTTCGGCACGGGGAACCCATGACCACCCCCGCGCACCCCTCCGGGCACCCGCCCGCGGCGCCGGCGCCCACCGCAAGGGCCGCCGCAGCGGGCAGCCGCCCCATCCATCTCCGGCCGGCGAACATCGTGCTGGTCACCGCCGGCGGCATCCTGGGCACGCTGGCCCGGTACTGCATGGAAACAGCCGTCCCGTCGCCGGATGGATGGCCGCTGCCGACGCTGGCCATCAACCTGGCCGGGGCGTTCCTGCTGGGAGTCCTGCTGGAGGCGCTCATCCGGCGCGGTCCGGACGCGGGACGGCGGCGGACCATCCGGCTGGCGGCGGGCACCGGTTTCATGGGCGCCTTCACCACCTACAGCACGCTGGCCACCGAGGCGGTCCAGCTGGGAACAACCAACCACCTGACCGGCGCCGTGCTGTACGCCGTACTGAGCCTGGCGGGCGGGGTGCTGGCGAGCACCGCCGGCATCTGGGCTGCCAGCATCCATCACCGGCGTACCAGCGGCCGGAGGGCCGGTGCCAGGGGAAGGGGTGCCCGGGGAACGGGCGCCGGGGCGGCCGCGGAGACGGACCGATGAGCGTGCCGGTGGTGCTGATGCTGGCGCTCGCCGGTGGTCTGGGCGCAGGATCACGGTTCGTGCTGGACGGCGCCGTCCGGGCCAGGACCAAGATGACGCTGCCGGTGGGCACCATGATCATCAACTTCAGCGGATCGCTGGTGTTGGGGCTGCTGGCCGGCCTGGTGCTGGTCCACCGGCTGCCTCTGGACGTCCAGACCATTGCCGGGACCGGTTTCCTGGGCGGTTACACCACGTTCAGCACTGCCAGCGTGGAGACGGTTCGGCTGATCCAGAGCGGGCGCCCGGGCACCGGCGTGCTCAATGCCGTCGGCACCATGGTTTTGGCCCTCGGTGCGGCGGCGGCCGGTCTGGCGGTCGGGCTCAGTATCTGAGGCCCGACGGCGCCGGCCCGCCGTCCCGGGGGCGGGCTCCCGGAGCGGCTGTTACGGTACCTATATGGCCTCCGTTCCCGACCTGCTGGAGCTGCTTCAGCATCCCTCCACCTTCGTCGCCCCGCGGTTATTGGGGGCCATAGTGCGCCACCGCACCGACGCCGGCACCGTGGCCCTGCGGCTGACCGAGGTGGAGGCCTATCTGGGTCCGGCGGATTCCGCATCGCCGGACCCCGGCTCCCACAGCTTCCGCGGCCAGACGGCGCGTAACTCGGTCATGTTCGGCGCGCCTGGCCATTTTTACGTCTATTTCACCTATGGCATGCACTATTGCGCGAACCTCGTCTGCGCCCCCGCCGGAACATCCTCCGGTGTGCTGCTGCGGGCCGCCGAGGTTGTCGAGGGCGACGAGCTGGCCCGCAGCCGCCGTCCGGCGTCCCGGAAGGATGCGGACCTGGCGCAGGGGCCGGCCCGGCTGGCCACAGCGCTGGGCATCGGACGCGGCGACAACGGAAAGTCCGCCCGCGGCGGGGCCTTCGATGTTGAGCTGGCGGAACCGCTGGCGCCGGAGCAGGTTCTCTGCGGCCCACGGGTCGGCGTCAGCGGTGCGGGCGGCTCGGAGGCCTATCCGTGGCGGTTCTGGATCGCCGCGGACCCGAGCGTTTCCCGGTACAAGCCGGCATCGGTACGCAAGCGCCCGCCCGTGCGCCAGACCGGGACCGGCTAGGCGTTACAGCTCCGGCGCACCCGGGAAGAAGCCACGGGTTGGGCACCGGGTACGGTGGAGTGGTGAATCCCGCCGAACCCGACCCGACTTCGTCAAAAACCGACCGACCGGGGGAGACCGACCGACCGTGGGGGAAAGCTCGCGAGCCGGTGGAAACTATGATCTCCCGTCTCTGCGCGACGGTGCCGGACTATCCGAAGCCGGGCATCAGCTTCAAAGACCTCACACTTGTCTTCGCCGACGGACCGGCCCTGCGCGCCGTCGTGGACGCCCTGGTGGAGCCCTTCGCCGGCCAGTTCGACGCCGTTGCCGGCGTTGAGGCCCGCGGCTTCCTGCTGGCCGCGGCGGCGGCCTACGCCACGGGAACCGGCGTCATCACCGTGCGCAAGTCCGGCAAGCTGCCCCGCGAGGTCTACCGGGAGGACTACTCGCTGGAGTACGGCAGGGCAGCCCTGGAATTGCACAAGGGTGATGTCCCGCCAGGCAGCCGGGTACTGATCCTCGACGACGTGCTGGCCACCGGCGGAACGCTCTCCGCCGCCGCTCGGCTCTTTGAACGTGGCGGCGTCCATGTGGCCGGTTTCGGAGTGGTGCTCGAGCTGGGGGAGCTGCGCGGCCGGTCGGCTCTGACCGGGCACCGGATCCGCTCTCTGGTCCGCGTGTAGGCACAGCCCGCGCCGGGCGTGAGGCGTTTCACCGGGCGTTCACCAAAATAGCTGTAGAATGGACGGTCTGCCTTTGCGAAGGGATCGCTGCGATGCTTGAAGTTGAACTGGCCCACGAACGGGATTACGTTGCCGGGCTCTATGCCCGTCTGGATGAACTGCGCCAGGAGAAAACGCGTCAGCTGGAGCAGGTGCGGCGCACCACCTCCGCCGGCTCGCACCAGAACCGTTCCGAGCGGGATGCTTTTGCCTCCCTCTATGAAGACCGGCTGGCCCAGCTGAACGCCGTTGATGACCGGCTGGTCTTTGGCCGGCTGGACCTGGACTCGGGCGAGGAGCGCTACATCGGCCGCATCGGCCTGTCCACCGATGACCTGCGCCAGCTCATGGTGGACTGGCGCGCCCCCGAGGCCGGGACCTTCTACCAGGCCACGGCCTTCGAGCGGCAAGGTGTCCGCCGCCGTCGCCATTTGATCCTGAACCGGCGCAACGTCAGGGCCATCGAAGACGATGTGCTGGACCCATCCATGCTCAGCGAGGGCGGCACACTGCAGGGCGAGGGCGCGCTGCTGGCGGCCCTGAACTCCAAGCGCACCGGGCGCATGTCCGACATTGTCGGCACCATCCAGGCCGAGCAGGACCGGATTATCCGTGCGCCGCTGGCCGGTGCGCTGGTGGTCCAGGGCGGCCCCGGTACGGGCAAGACGGCGGTCGCGCTGCACCGCGCCGCCTACCTGCTCTACACCCACCGGGACCGGCTGAAGTCCGCCGGCGTGCTGCTGGTGGGGCCGTCGTCGTCGTTCATGAAGTACATCGAGCGCGTGCTGCCCTCCCTGGGCGAAACGGGAGTGGTGATGGCCAGCGTGGGACGGCTGATGCCCGGCATCGAAGCGACGGCGGAGGAGGATCCCGCGGTCGCGGAGATCAAGGGCCGGCTGTACCTGGCGGAGGTGATCCGCAACGCCGTCGCGAACCGCCAGCGGCTACCCGCCGAGGACCGCAAGCTCAGCGTCGAGGGCACCACGCTGATGCTGACGCAGCGGCAGGTCCGCCGCGCCCGGGACAAGGCCCGCGCCACCGGTAAGCCGCACAATGAAGCCCGCCTGACCTTCGTGAAGATCCTGTTGCGTGAGCTGACCGAGGACCTGACCGAGCATATTGAGAGCTCCGGATTCGGCAATACCGCGGACCGGGCGTATCTGGCCGAGGACGTCCGGTCGTCCCGGGATGTCCGGATCGCGCTGAACCTCGCCTGGATGCCGATGACGCCGGAAAAGCTGGTGGCGGAGCTGTTCAGCAAGCCCGCAGCGTTGGAGGCGGCGGCTCCCGGGCTGACCGCGGCGGAGCGGGAGCTGCTGCTGCGCAGCCCGGACGCGCCGTGGACCGAGGCAGATGTGCCGCTGCTGGATGAGGCCGCGGAGCTGCTGGGCGAGCAGGATGCCAGCGGTGGCCGGGACCAGGCCGCCCGGGATGCCGAGCGGCGCCGGGACCTGGCCAACGCGGAACGGGCCATCGAAAACATGAACCAGGCGATGGCGGATTCGGGCGTCGATGGCATGCTCTCCGCCGAGGATCTGGCCGAGCACAACGCCGTGCAGGCGGAGCGGCAGACCGCTGCCGAACGGGCCGTAATGGACCGGACCTGGGCCTTCGGGCACATCGTGGTGGATGAGGCGCAGGAGCTTTCCGCCATGCAGTGGCGGCTGCTGGTGCGCCGCTGCCCGCTGAAGTCCTTCACCATTGTCGGGGATATCGCGCAGACCAGCTCCGCGGCGGGCGCCACCTCCTGGAAGCAGGCGCTGACGCCGTTTATGGCGGACCGCTGGCAGCTGGAGGAGCTGACCGTCAATTACCGCACGCCGTCGCAGATCGCGGAGGCTGCGGTGCGGATGGCCAACGCCGCCGGCCAGGTGGTTTCCGCCCCCAAGGCGGTACGGGAGGGCCGCTGGTATCCGGTGATCGACCACGTGATGGAAGGCAACGCGCTGGAGAAGCTGGTGCAGGTCCTGCCGGAGGAGCTGGACGCGGTCGACGGCGGCCTGGTGGCCATCATCACGGAGCACAGCCAGCTGCGCGCCACGGCGGCGGCGGTCCGGGCCGTCTACGGGCACCGCGTGGGGTCCGGGGCCGGCTCGCTGGAGCAGGACATAGTGGTGATGGATCCGCATGAGGCCAAGGGCCTGGAGTTCGACGGCGTCATCATCGTTGAGCCTTCGGCTCTCCTGGCGCATACCCGCGGCCGGGTGGGGGACCTGTACGTGTCGATGACCCGACCCACCCAGCGGCTCCGGCTGATCAGCAGCACACCGTTGCCGGCCGGAATCGAGCCGTAGCGTCCCGGAGATCCGTCGGTGTGGTCCCGGATTCCGGCCGGGACGTCCCGTGAGGTCGCGTGAGGTCTGCAAGGTGCGGCGGAACTGCTAACTTAGTTCACGTGTCACAGCAACTAGAATCCGTAGCCCAGCATAATGATCCGAGCTTTGCCAACATCTGGCAGGAGCTCAAATGGCGCGGCCTGATCCAGGTCTCCACCGACGAGGCGGAGCTGGAAAAGCTGCTCGCCGGGGACCCCGTGACCTACTACTGCGGGTTCGATCCGACGGCCCCCAGCCTGCATCTGGGGAATCTGGTGCAGCTGCTGACCATGCGCCGCCTTCAGCTGGCAGGGCACAGGCCGCTGGGCCTGGTGGGCGGTTCCACCGGGTTGGTGGGTGATCCGCGGCCGACGGCGGAGCGGACCATGAACACCAAGGAAACGGTCGCCGAATGGGTCGGTTACCTTCAGTCCCAGGTGCAGCGATTCCTGAGTTTTGAGGGCGGGAATGCCGCCCGGATGGTGAACAACCTGGACTGGACGGCGCCGCTGAGCGCCATCGATTTCCTGCGCGACATCGGCAAGCACTACCGCGTGGGCACCATGATCAAAAAAGACATTGTCGCCTCGCGGCTGAATTCCGACGAGGGCATCAGCTACGCCGAATTCAGCTACCAGATCCTCCAGGGCATGGACTTCCTGGAGCTGTACCGCAACTACGGATGCGTCCTGCAACAGGGCGGCTCCGACCAGTGGGGCAACCTGACCAGCGGCACGGACCTGATCCGCAAGGTGGAGGGCAAGAGCGTTCATGCGATCGGCACACCCCTGATCACCAACTCCGACGGCACCAAGTTCGGCAAGAGCGAGGGCAATGCCATCTGGCTGGACGCAGCCATGTGCAGCCCCTACGAGATGTACCAGTTCTGGCTGAATACCGCGGACGGGGACGTGGTGGAGCGGCTTAAGGTCTTCACCTTCCTCACCCGCGCCGAAATCGAGGAACTGGCCGTGGCGGTGGCCGAGCGGCCGCAGGCCCGGGAGGCCCAGCGCCGGCTGGCGTACGACGTCACCTCTTTGGTGCATGGAGTGGACGCTACGGAGAAAGTCATCGCCGCCTCCGCCGCCCTTTTCGGCCAGGGCGACCTGGCCGCGTTGGACGCCGGCACGCTGGAAGCGGTGACCAAGGAACTTCCACGCGCCCAGGTACAGCTCGATGGCCTCGGCATCATCGACCTGCTGGTCGCTTCGGGGCTGGCCGCCAGCAAATCGGTCGCTCGGCGGACCGTTGGTGAGGGCGGGGCCCACGTGAACAACGTGAAGATCTCCGATCCGGATGCGGTGATCGACCCGGCGCAATTGCTGCACGGACGGTTCCTGCTGCTGCGCCGCGGCAAGCGCACGCTCGCCATCGCGGACGTCCAGCAGGGCTGAGACGATTTGCGCGGACCTCTGGCTCCGTGTAATGTTTTCAAAGTCGCCCGCTGAGGAGCGGAGCTGCCACGGACTGGAACACCGGCCGGGCAGCTCGCTGGAGCGGAGACCAACTCCTTCAAAAAAATGAACTGCAATTCCGCATCGGCTCTCTGAGCAGGACGGATGAGCTTCAATTTCTGATGGACTCATTTGTTGGAATTTGTGCACATACCGCGAAAACGCGGATTTGACAAGGGAAAAGCAAATGAAATAGGCTATAAACATTGCAGCGAAGAAATACGAAATAAAAAAGAATTGATGAGAATCAATTAGGTTTCGAAAAGTATTCGACATGCGTCTGTTGTTTGAGAACTCAATAGTGTGCCAAGTTTTGTCGATACCGATATTTATTTATTGGTTAAGACTGTCACCGATCATCACCCCGTGGTGGTTGGGTGGCTTTTTTAGCTGGTTTCAAAT
>JALYYI010000293.1 GCA_030946705.1 Actinomycetota bacterium
TGGAACGGGCAATTCTGCAGGACGGTACTGCCATCAGCTTCCCGGCAGGGCTGGTAGCCGCATTCTTCGAGGGCTTCACCGAACGACGGCGCCGCCGCCCCGATTTCCCGGCCCGCGGCGTGTGCGACCCGACGCAGGGACACGTGCACCGGATCGCCGCTGCGGCTGGAATCCTCCACAGCCGCGGCCAGCAGTTCGCCGGCCAGGTCGTAGCTGCGCGGCGGGAGGCTGACCGAGATCTCCTCCTGCACGGGGGCATACAGCTTCGAGGGACGGCCCGATCCGGGTCCGCTGCGCCCGGTCAGGCGCCGGTAGGTCACGGCCAGAAGGCCCTCCCGGACCAGGCGATCCAAATGGAAGGCCGCTGTTCCGCGGGCCAGCTCCAGCGCGCCGGCAACCTCATCCCTGCTCACGGGGGCCTGGGCCCGGCTGACAAGTCCATAGACGGCACGCCGCGAGGGGTCTCCCAGCGCCGCCACTGCGGCGAGCCGGTCCGCCGTCGTCCGTAGTTCCATAGGGAAATCCTACTCTAAAACCAGAAACCATTGATATAAGAATGATGGGGGTTCTAAAATTAGATGTCGCTGTTTTTAGAAAGGATCTTGTCATGGTTACTCAACAGCCCCGGCTCGCAGCCCGGTTGGTCCATCTGGCCCCCTCCCAGCAGGCCTTCCTGCTCCTGCGCACTGTCTTCACCGTTGCGCCCATCCTCTTCGGGCTCGACAAGTTCTCGAACATCATGGTGCATTGGCCCCAGTACCTGGCTCCGATTGCCACCCAGGTGATCCCCGTCAGCGGCCAGCAGTTCATGTACGCCGTAGGCGTCGTGGAAATCATCGCCGGTCTGCTGGTGGCCTGGTGGCCGCGGATCGGCTCGCTGGTGGTCGCGGCCTGGCTGGCGGGCATCATCATCAACCTGCTCCTGCTTCCCGGCTTCTATGACGTGGCGCTGCGCGACTTCGGGCTCCTGGTGGCGGCACTTGCCCTGAACCGGCTGGCCACTGCCCGGCATGCGGAATTGCGCCACTGACAACTCATGTGGTGCGCCCGGAAGCACATGGACCGACTCCCCGCAACGGGCAGTTGCACAACCCCTGGCCGACGATATTGTGGCGCTGCCCGCCGCCGGCGCCCGGCCGGCACGATAGGTTAGGCGATGGCTTTGCAGTGGCCTGACTCACACTCCTCCTCGGAGCGTCGACTCGCCTGAGTCCGTCCGGCCATCGGCCAAGCGTCCGTTTCAGCCAGGCCGACGCGCCTACCGAGGAGTTATTGATGACCGAAACACAGCTGAAGGCCACACCGACCGGTGGTTCGGCCCCGCACCTGAACCGCACGTTGGGGCTAGGCTCCGTCGTGCTGTTCGGCGTGGCCTACATGGCCCCGCTCATTGTGCTGGGCACGTTCGGCGTCATCGCGGTGGCCAGCGGCGGCGCCGTCGCGGCCTCGTACATCCTGGCGCTGGTGGCCATGCTGTTTACCGCGCAGAGCTACAGCCGGATGGCCAAGGCCTTCCCGGTGGCCGGGTCCGCCTACACCTACGTCCGGCGCACCATCGACTCCCGGGTCGGTTTCCTGGTGGGCTGGGCGGCCATGCTGGATTACTTCTTCCTGCCGATGGTGATCTGGCTGATCGGCGCGTCCTTCCTGCAGGCCGAGTTCCCGGCCGTCCCGTTCTGGATGTGGATCGTCGGCTTCATCGTGGCCACCACCATTTTGAACGTGCTGGGCATTGTGGTGGCCGAGCGGGCCACCCTGGCCTTGATGGTCTTCCAGGTCCTGGTCATCCTGATCTTCCTGGTGCTCTCCATCAATTCCATTGTGGGCACTCACGGCGCCGGTGGGCTGGTCTCCGCCTCACCCTTCGCAAATCCGACCACCAATCTGTCCATGATTTCCGGCGGCGCAGCCATTGCGGCCTATTCGTTCCTGGGGTTCGACGCCGTCACCACCTTGGCGGAGGAGGCCAAGAACCCGCGGCGCACCATCCCGCGGGCCATCATGCTGGTGGCACTGATCGGCGGCGGCGTCTTTGTGGTGATCAGCTACGTCACCCAGCTCGTCCACCCCGGCAGCGACTTCAGTGATCCCGCCTCGGCCGCGTTCGAGATTGCCGGCGACATCGGCGGAAACCTGTTCAGTGCCGTCTTCCTGGCCGGTCTGGTGGTCACCCAGTTCGCCTCCGGCATCGCCGCCCAGTCCAGCGCTTCCCGGCTGCTCTACGCGATGGGCCGCGACAACGCGCTCCCCCGCCGCTTCTTCGGCTTCATCCACCCCAGGTTCCACACTCCCGCCCTGAACATCCTGCTCTGCGCCGCCGTCGGCCTGATCGCCCTGTTCCTGGACGTCGCAACCTCGACGTCGTTCATCAACTTCGGCGCGTTCATCGCCTTCACCCTGGTGAACATTTCCACGATTGCCTACTTCATCCGGCAGCGGAAGGCCGGCAACCGGCTCCCGGTGCTGGGCTACGTGGTCCTGCCCGCCCTGGGCGCGCTGATCTGCGCGTACCTGCTCAGCAGCCTGGACAGCGCGGCCATCTGGCTTGGTGTCAGCTGGCTGATCCTTGGGGTGCTCTACTTAACCTGGCTGACACGCGGCTTTCGCCGGCAGCCGCCGGAGCTGGCGCTTGAGGAAACCGGGGCGTAAATGGTCACGACAAAACACACCGGAGCCGTGCCGGGAGCCGCGGTGCCCCGCGCCCTGCCGCTGGCAGCGGTCCAGGCCCCGCCGCGGCTGATCGGGGAGCCACTGGCCGGCTTCGCCGAGGAGCTGGCCGAAATCAGCTCTGAAAATCCTGAGGTGCGCCTGGTCATCTACCCGGAACTGCACCTCTTCGGCGACGAGGAACCGCCCGCCCGGCGCAATCAGGCGCTGCTTGAGGGCGCCGTGCCTCTCGACGGACCGCTGGTGAGAGAGCTGGCCGAGATGGCCGGGGACCTGAAGATCTGGCTGGTGCCGGGGAGCATCTGCGAACTTTCCAGGGATGGCGAGCTGTTCAACACGGCGCTGGCCTTTTCGCCGGAGGGCCAGCTGGTGGCCAGCTACCGCAAGATCTTCCCCTGGCGTCCGTCCGAGCCCTATGTCCCCGGCAACGAGTTCGTGGTCTTCGAGATGGAGGGCGTCGGGCGGATGGGGCTGTCCATCTGCTACGACGCCTGGTTCCCCGAGCACAGCCGGCAGCTGGCCTGGCTGGGCGCCGAGGTGATCCTTAACGTGGTCAAGACCACCACGCCGGACCGGCAGCAGGAGCTGGTCCTGGCCCGGGCCAACGCGATCGTCAACCAGACCTTCATGGTGAGCGTGAATTGCGCCGGGCCGGTGGGGATCGGCAAGAGCCTGATCGTGGATCCGGAGGGTCTGGTGCGGACCGAGTCCTTCAGCGAGAACCCGGTGGTGCTGCTGGATGTGCTGGACTTGGGCCATGTGGACCGGGTCCGGCGCTTCGGGACCGCCGGGCTGAACCGGATGTGGAGCCAGTACCGGCCAGGGGACCGCACCGTGGAGCTGCCGATGTACGCCGGCCGGATCGATCCCGCGACCTGGGCGCCGCGCCGCTAGCAAAGCTGCAACTACCCCGCAGTAAGTGCACGTAACCGGGCGGGTTTCTGCAGTTAGGGCGGGACAGTTCCTATAACCACGGTCGCGTCCAACTCCTCCGAGCTGACCACCCGCGGCGCCAGGCCGTTCCGGGCAAAGATTTCGACCGTCGCCGGAGCCTGGTGCCCGCTCGTTTCGACCAGCACGTGGCCGCCAGGCGCCAGCCAGACCGGCGCCGCAGCCGCCACCCGGCGCTGAATGTCCAGCCCCTCCGCGCCGCCGTCGAGCGTCACCCGCGGTTCATGCAGGCGCGCCTCCGGCGGCATCAGCCTGATCTCCCCGCTGGGCACGTAGGGCGCGTTGGCCACGAGGATGTCCACCCTTCCGCGCAGGCTGGCGGGCAGCGGCCGGAACAGGTCGCCCTCGAATACCTGGCCGCCCGCGGCCGCGACATTGCGCCGGGCGCAGCGCACCGCGGCCGGTTCGATGTCCGCGGCGTACAGCTCGACGCCTGCCACAGCGGCGGCCAGCGCGGCACCAACGACCCCGGAGCCGCAGCACATATCGACGACGACGGGACGCGGTTGGGTCGGCGGGTGACCAACGGGGTCAGCGGCCTTTCGGATGAGGGCGGCCGCCTGCCGGACCAGGAACTCGGTGCGCCTGCGTGGTACGAAGACCCCGGCATCCACGGCGATCCGCAGCCCGCAGAACTCCGCCCAGCCCAGGATGTGTTCCAGCGGCAGCCCTGCCACCCGGCGCCGCACCATGGACTCGAGCTCGGTCGGGGTATCGGCCGCGGCCATGAGCAGGCGCGCCTCATCTTCAGCGAAGACACAGCCGGCGGCCCGGAGACGGTTAACGACGGCGGATTCCTCGGCTTGGGGGACAACCTGCGGCGGAAGTGTCATGGCGCTACACTTTACTCTAGGAACCTCTGCAGCACTGTCCCTTCCGGAATGAAACAAATGACCATAGCCTGCTTCATATGAACCGTCATTCGGGACGATTGAAGAACCGGCCGGAAGCGGAGATCCGCAGACTCCTCCTGTCGCAGGAACAAAACCTTATCCGCAGTGCGGGCGCCCTCGCGGATGTTCTCCAGTACGTCGACGCGGAGGAGATAGCCGGTCCGCAGGTTGCCCGTTCCGTGCAGGCCTCCGAGAACCGGTGGCGGGCCATGGAAAGGGAGTTCGGCCTCCTGGACAGCGCCGATGTCGCCGAGATGCGCGGCGCCCGCAAAACCATCGGAACTTCGCGCACGGCCTCGCCAAGGAGGGCAGGATCCTCGGTGTCAGGCGCGGCCGCAAAATCCTCTACCCCGGGTTCCAGTTCGATGGTCTGTCTGGAGTGGCACGTCCTGTCATAGCCGAAGCGGCCCACCTCGCCCGCAGTTCCGGATGGGCTGACGCTAATGCGCTTCAGTGGTTCTGCGCTCCGAACGGATTTCTGCGCGGGGATCGACCGGTGAATGTTCTGGACGAACCCCGGATGCTGGAAGCTGCCCGTGCAGACATGACGGCCCGCTGGTAGTGCCGGTTCGCCCGCCGCCGGAGGCGTGCTGTTCCCCAGGTCGAAGAGCTGCCGGCAGGGTCTGTGTTGCACCCCGTCTACGGCAATCAGCGAAGGGCCGCGGAATTCAATCCCGGCTTCGGCGAGCCGACGCGGTTCGCTTTCTTCGGTGATCCCAAAGTCCCGGTCCCCTACGCTGATGCTGATCGTGAAGCGGCTGTCCGCGAGAGTGTCCTTCACCACCTGCCCGCCGCCGGAGGCGTGCTGTTCCCCTCCCCCTATGAGGACCGGATCGCCGTCGGTCTTTTCACGTCAAAGACGCTCAGGCTTGCGTCCTTCAAGGGTAGAAGACTTCGAGCCCTCCGCCTTGAGGCGTCAGAGCTGATGCCGCAACACATGGCATTTGCCAGTCGCCTCAAGCCGCCGTCTCGTCGCACCCGGTGCGGTAGCGGAGGTAAACCACGCCATCGTCGAAACGGCGCTCATCCAGCAGCTCGAGCGTCAGCCGGACATCATCGGGGAGGAACTGTTTGCCCCCTCCGATTACGACGGGCGTGACGAACAGGCGGACTTCGTCGACCAACCGGGCCCGGATAGCCTGCGCGGCGAGATCCGGGCCCGCGACGGAGATGTCACATCCCGCCGTCGCTTTCAGCTCCCGGACCGCGTCGGCGTCGAACTCCCGCTCGATCCGCGTCCTGGCGCTGGAGGCCCCCGCCAGGGTTGTGGAGAACACGATCTTGTCCGCCGACTGCCAGATTTCCGCGAAGTCCTGCACGAAGGAGGGCTGGTCCGGGAGGTTGTCCACCGTCTCCCAGTAGACCATCACCTCGTACATTCGCCGCCCGTACAGGTATGTTCCGACCGGCCGCTCGAGGTCATTGACGAATCTGTGCACCTGCGCGTCCGGCGCGCTCCAGTCGAAGTTCCCGTCCCGGTCCGCGACGTAACCGTCGAGGGAGGTGATTCCTGTGTAGGTCAGTTTGGCCATGGTGAGCCTTCCATTTCCGGACCGATTGATCTGCGGGCTTTGAACGGCGCAATCAGTCGATGATACCAATGCCGTTTGCGCGGAATTGGCGAAGCGTGGCGTGCCACTTCTCAATGGTCCGGTAACCCGGGAATGGGGCAAGCGCACCGCCGCTTTCGCTGATCCCGCGGGCCATATCTGGGAGATCGCCCAGGACGTTTAGTGACGCCAGCGTCCCCCTCACCCACAGCCCGCCGCTGCTGTACCCGGATCTCAGCAACAAGGTGGCGTTCCCCCAGTCCGGGGTGTCGGTAACTTGGTTCATGCCGGACTCCCTGATGTTTAGCGGCGGTGCTGCCGCGGTGGTTCCAGATCCCAGTCGTTTTCGACGGCACGCATCCAGGCCAGCGGCAGCAGTTCATCCAGGCCGACCTTTCCGACTTAGCCGCCGGCATCCACCAGGACGGACAGTCCGGTCCCGTAGGTGCGCATTAGTTCGCCGCACAGCCTCACCAGGTGGGGGGCGAATTAACCCAGATAGCTGCGCAGGTCTCTTCGTAGCGGTTGATATACCAGTGCGGGATATTAGAGGAGTACGTGATTGAATCCCCCGC
>JALYYI010000029.1 GCA_030946705.1 Actinomycetota bacterium
TGAAAGTTGGCCCCGAATCAAAACACTCCTTGGTAGCGACCAATAAGGGCGCCGCCGGGGACTGGGGCAACTCCTTAATGGTATCCGTCACGAGGGTCCGCGCATAGCCCTCGACCAGACTCATCAATAGTGCTCGCGAGATGTGGTGCCATTTGAGAAACGGGATGCCGTCGGACAGGCTGACCCCGGTGGTGAGGGCACAGCTGCTGAAGATCTCCGGCGCCACGATCGACCGGCCGCTCAAGCCCACCAAGGACGCAGCCAGACCCAAGGGCCTGTCCGCAACCAGGCCCGGGCCCCCTGCTACGCAACTCGATCACGGTCCGCAAGGCCGGGGATGAACACGAACAGGCTCCCGACTTCATCGAAGCGGACATGGTCGTCCACGGCGGCCCCACCCTGGCCGTGGAATTCGCCAGGACCCTGACCGCGACGGACGTCTTCACCGGCTGGACCGAGAACGTCGCGGCCCGTAACGGCGCGCACAAATGGGTGCTGGAGGCAACGGATGAGATCGTGGTCCGGCTGCCGTTCCCGATGGTCGGATTGGATACCGACCACGGCGGGGAATTCATCAACTACGCCCTGATCGTGGGTCGCTCTATGACAAGCCACGAACCCCGCACCAGCGCGTCACCGATACCGGGATCCCGACCGGAGCCAAGACCGCCGAACTCGCCGAGCTGATGGAAATCACCAACCCGGCCGACCTCACCACCATCCAGACCCAGCTGATCGCACTCGCCGCGGCGAAAACACGGACACTGGGGCCATCGTCCACGCGAGCACAAATAGATGAGGCAAGCAAGACAGTTTCGCGAGCACTTGGCATGAGTCGTTTCGGACCTCCGGGGCGTTCTTGTGGGCGGGCCTAAACTTAGGAATCATGAGGTGCGGTTCGATAGTGGTTTTGCGGCCATGCCGCCAAGGTTGGGGAGGGGGCGCCCATGCACAGTGCTGACGGGTCCACGCCGGTCGGAGAGTGGACGGGCACGAGCCTGTGTTCACAGTTCGTACAGGTGTTGCCGATTACCGGCGCCTCCGTCTCCGTTTTCAGTGGCTTGGCGCCAGAGACCATGATCTGCGCCAGCGACGCGGTGGCGGCACGAATCGATGAGCTGCAGTTCGACCTCGGTGAAGGTCCGCGGAGGGAAGCCCTTCGGTCCCGCACTCCGGTACTTATTCCTCACTTGGGCACGGCATCACATTCGATGTGGCCGGTATTTGCGAAGGCCCTCGCTAACCTCGACGTATCAGCCCTGTTCGTTTTCCCGCTGGTGCTCGGCGCCATGGACGTAGGCGTGGCCGAACTGTACAGCTCTACGCCAGGGGGGCTCAGCGCGGCTGACCAGTCGACGGCGATGCAGCTGGCGGATGCTACAACGTGGCACCTTCTGCGGGAGATCCTGACGCTCGTACCGGGAGAGGACACCGATACGCCGCAGGATCGATCCCATCTCTCCCGGCGGGAGGTCCACCAGGCAACAGGCATGGTCCTTGCACAGACGGGCCGCAGTGCCACCGATGCCCTCCTTTTGATGCGGGCCCACGCGTTTTCGCAGGGCCGTACCGTCCGCGAGGTCGCCCGGGACGTTGTGAGCAGGCGGCTGGACTTCACGCCCCCGCCTGTATGACTCACGGGGGCTGCAATGTTGTAGAATCCTGTCATGGCGACGTTGAGCCGCGCCCAGCGCGTGAGTGCCGCTTTCGTCAGGATTGCGGACACCCTTGTGGCAGACTATGACGTCGTTGATCTGCTTCACGTCTTGGTAGATGAATCCGTCGGACTCCTGGATGCCGCCGCCGCCGGACTCTTGCTCGTCGATCCGAGCGGAGACCTTCAGGTCATGGCGTCCACGAACGAAGAAAGCCAGCTGGTGGAAGTCCTCCAGCAGCAGGCCGGGGAGGGTCCGTGCGTGGACTGCTTCCGCACCGGCGCTGTTGTCAGCATCGACGACATCGCTGCCACTGGGGCTATGTGGCCGCAATTCAAAGCTTCCGCACTCTCTCAGGGATTCCTGTCGGTGCATGCCGTTCCGATGCGCGTTCGCAAAAGGACGATAGGTGCGATGAATTTGTTCAGGCGCGAGCTCGGGCCGATCAATCCCGAAGACGCAGCCATCGCCTAGGCCTTCGCGGACGTGGCGACCATCAGTATCCTGCAGGAACGCGCCATCCGGGAAAGCGCCGTCGTCAATGAACAGCTCCAACGGGCGTTGAACAGCCGGGTCCTGATCGAACAGGCGAAAGGCGTGATCTCGCAGCTGAACAACGTTGACATGAATGAGGCATTTGCGCTCTTGCGCAGCTACGCCCGCGGGCACAATCAGGCACTGAACGAAACCGCGGGAAAAGTGATCAGCCGCTCGATTACCCTCTAGCGGTGTGGCTCCCGGCCCGGCACGGAAGACTCAGGCACGGACGCCTCAGCTGTCCGCGTCGGGCTGGTCCCCGAGGGTTTTCCGCTCGCTGGCTGCCGTGTCCTTGCGGTCGCGGTCGTCGGCCTGCCGCTGGGCAGTCTGGTGGCCGGCTTCATAGCTGCTGTCGAAGGGCATCCTGGTCAGATCAAGCCTGGCGTTCTCATCCTGACCCGCCACCAGCGCATGGGCTTCGGCCTCAGATTCCACGCTCGGCATGGACCCGGGCAGGTGCCAGCGGGCGGATTCCTTGAGGAAGTAGATGCCGATGGCCCCGATTATCGACGTCGCCATGAGGTAGTAGGCCGGCATCATATCGTTTCCGGTGGCAGCGATGAGTGCCGCAATGATGAAGGGCGTCGTCCCGCCGAAGATTGCGACAGCAAAGTTGTAGGCGATGCCCATGGCGCCGTAGCGGCTGGCCGTTGGGAACAGTGCCGGCAGGGAGGAGGCCAAGTTGGCGACGTAGAACGTCACCGGGAACGCAACCAAAGCCAGGCCAAGAAACGTGGACCAGATCTGGCCGACGCCGATCAGCAGGAATGCGGGGATCGACAGGACCACGGTGCTGATCGCTCCGATCCAAAGAACGGGGCGGCGTCCGATCCTGTCTGAAAGACGCCCGGTCAGGGGAATGCATGCGGCCATGACGACGAGGACGGGGATGGTCAGCAGGGTCCCATGGAGCTCATCGTAGCCCTTTGCGCTAGTGAGGTAGGTGGGCATATAGGAGGTCAGCGCATAGCCAACGGTATTGGCAGCGGCTACCAGGATCATGGCCAGGACAATCTGGCGCCAATAGGCCCGGACGATTCCCACCGGACCCTTGGCTGTTGCAGCTGCGGCACCGGCGCCGGCGGAAGACGCGTCGGTCTCGTCGGCGACGCCGAGCCCGCTGGGCAGGGCCTCCCCGGCTGCTTCCTGGGCGTCCAGCGAGGCCTGGAACGCGGGAGATTCCTCAATCTTCAACCGGAAGTACACGGCGATCAATCCAAGAGGGCCAGCGAGCAGGAACGGCACCCGCCAGCCCCACTGTTCCATGGTTGGCTGCCCCAGGATCAGTTGCAGGACCGAAACAAGGGCTGCGCCAGCAGCAAAGCCGATATAGCTGCCCATATCCAGGAAGCTGGCGAAGAATCCCCGGCGCTTGTCCGCGGCGTGTTCGCTGACGAACGTGGTGGCGCCGGCGTACTCCCCTCCGGTGGAGAAACCCTGAATCAGCTTCATGACGACCAGCAGGACGGCGGACCAGACGCCGATGGCCACGTAACCGGGGAGGAGGCCGACAGCGAACGTCGATGCGGCCATGACTATCAAAGTCATCGCCAGGACCTGCTGCCGACCGATCTTGTCACCGAGCCAGCCGAAAAAGACACCGCCCAGCGGGCGGGCGATAAAGGTTGCGGCGAATGTGCCCAGTAGGAACAGGATCTGGACAGATTTGTCCGCTTCAGGCAGAAATACCGGACCCAACGTGGTGATGAGGTAGCCGAACACGCCCACGTCGTACCATTCCATCGTGTTTCCGACGATGGTTCCGCCCACGGCTTTCCTGAGCATGGCCTGATCCACCACGTTGACGTGGTGGACCTCCAGTCGACGCTCCTGCAGCGGGCTTTCAGTTTTCCTTGCGGTGCTCCGGTCTTTGGGCATTTGAGATCCTCCCTTGGACGTCATCTCATGCGCTGCACCCCAACCCAAGCAATTTTAATACTACCGAATCCGAGCGATTCCGGACCTTAAACCGGACTCCGAATCTACGCTGGAGCAGCAGGGCTCTGCTGTTTCCTGAGGCATGCACTTGGAGATACTTCACTCCGCGGTCACATGCCCTTGGGCCCTTCGAGCGACCAGGGCACGTTGCTCGCGCTAGCTCGGAAGGCTGCGAGGGCTGGACGGGGCGTCCTGGTTGTAGGCCGCCGAAATGAGAATCGGCATGTGATCGGATTTGCCTCTTGGCAGCGTCTCAACGTTCTCGATCTCCAGGCCAACGGAGGTGGCGAAGTCGAAGTGTCCCCTGAAGACCTTGTAGCGCGTGTAGGTCCTGCGGTCGCTGAGGGAGAGGTCGTAGCCGGATTCTTTCACATGAGCGGTGAGATATTTTGTGAAGAATGGGTAGTTGAAATCCCCGACCATGAGGGTCGTGAGGTCCCCTCCGATGCTCAGCAGTTCCGCGTGCGCCGCATGGATCTGCTTGCGGCGCAGCGAATTCGAAGCGGTAAGCGGCGCTGCATGAAAGGAGCCGAGGACGAGATCGTGGTTCGTTTCGTTATCGATCAGCCGGGTGCCGATTAGTCGCTCATGGGCCGGGGCGAGCAGCCGATCATGCAGCGACTTCTTCAGGGCGAACGTCTTCGTTTCCAGGGCGGTGAATCGGGTCTGGTGGTAATAGATCGCCAGGCCTAGCCTGTTCCCACGGGTGGAATCGGCCAGATGCAGCGGGCCAACCCTAGCGGGCAGTTCCGTTGCATCGCACTCCTGCAGACACAGCATGTCGACGTCGAAATCCTGAGCCAGATCCACGAGTTCACCGCTTGCGTGGTTCTTTCGGAGGTTGTAGCTAATGACCCGCATCAGGAGAACACCTCTTCGGAGTTTAGGGGAGGAAGGTACATTCCGACTCTACTCAATAGATCAGACGCAGGGCGGCACCGCCCATATGCAACGTCGCCCCTCATCAAGGACCTGGTTGGAGGTGGATTCCAGGGGAAGTAGCCCATCTCAGGCGAACTGCCTGATTTCCCCGGAGCCGCCGTCGGCCATGGACCGCTCAATCTCGGCGAGCACCGTCCAATAGCTGACTCGTCCGTTTGAATGGCCGGTGGATATGGTCGGCACCAGCTGATGCGTCAGCAGGCTGGGACAGATTTCCGGCATGAGGAACTGCCGGAACGGGTAATACTCGCTCACTGCTTGCACTCCGATATAGCTGAGACCGCGAAGGGCAGGCCCAAGGATCGGGCCTGCCCCAACTGTACCCGGACATAGGATGTCACCTTGTCCGGGCCCGGACCGGGCCCGGAGCTGTGAGGCTAGATGTGGTGGCCCCGGCTGATCTCGTCCATCTTGGCGGCGACGAACCGGAGGCTGTCCCAACCGCGGGAAGCGGCGGCCGCGACCTGGGACTCGACGGCGACTCCGGCACTGATCAGCACGGCCACAAAGGTGGCATCCACGACGTCGTGCCGGAGGTCTGCCAGCCAGCGCAGGCGGATCTTGGGGTATTCCGGGATCCGCTCATGGGTGGTGATCAGCTGACCGCATCCGACGGCCAGGGCGACGGCGGCCAGTCCGGCGGCGATCAGCGCCAGCAGCGGCGCCCCGACGGCAACCAGACCGATGGGGACGATTGCCAGAGCGAGTATGAGCAGACCGCGCAGGACGGTCAGCTTGCCGGTCAGGAGCGCCTTCTTTCGTCGGCTCTTGACCGCTTCCCGGTGCCTGTCAAAGACTTCACCGGCCTTGTTGCGCCACGTTTTGGGATCACCGAGCTCGGTCCGGACCAGCGCCTCGGCCAGTGCCAGTTCCTTAGGATGCGCCGCCCGCAGGCTCGCCACCCCCGGGTCCGGGGCATCGGACCAGGGCTGGTGGAGCCGGTAATCGATGGCTACGGCCAGCTCCCGGCTGCCGAGCCGGACCGCCGTGCGTGGGATCTGGGCGGGATCGGCCGGGACCATGACCGTCTGGACGGGGGCGGGGGTTGCGGAACGGACGCCGTAGAGCGGTGATCCGTCGGGCAGTGAGTATTTTCGTGTGGGGCTCATGAAGGAACTTTCAAACAGTGGAGGTCAGCCGCGGCTGAGGGCGGAAGGTCCGGTAGCCGGTCACGAGCCCGGGGGAGGTTCGAAGCGACCGGCAAAACCGTGCCTACTACTCTATTGTCCCTGCTGCTGTCCAATTTCACCAAAGATGGGCTCAAGAGGGGCTGAATGGCGGACACATACAGGTGGGGCCCGGTCGGCTATCGCTGAAGCAGATACCGAAGAATGCTGCCAGGAACGCCGGAGGAAACGATGAGCAGAGTCGCGATTGGCCCGGCCAGGACCGCTACGCCCCAGGCCGCCCGGCGTCGCCTGGCCCGCTCGACAAGCGCCCTCAGCGACTGGTAACCGTTCCGGACCGCAATCGGATCTTCGGCTTCCAACGGCGTCTGGCGCCAGGTCCCGGGCTGAACGGCGGCTTCCGCCAGACGCCTGAGCGTACTTGGCCCCAGCACCGGAGGCTGTCTCCGCAGCCAGGGAACGAGCTGCCCATCTGTTAGAACAACAACATCCGCTGGGGGCTCCTTGATGGTCAGTCCCCTCGGGCTAACGACGACGATGAGGGGACGAACCCGAACGGTCTCGTTCACAACCCTGCTGAGCAGGTTGGAAGCCCGCCTGGCCTCGTACACCGAATTTGGGATGTGGCGCTGTTTCTGGCCCGCAACCATGAAGGTCCGGCCGGCCACCCAAACTGGCTGGGAGGCATGGTTTTTGGTATTGATCGTAAAAACACCTCCGGGCCCCACAATGACGTGGTCTATGTCCGAGGCCGCCTTGCCAACGGGGACGGAATGCAAAACTGTCCAGTCCGGTCCCAAGGTCGCCAGGCGGCCTGCGACGGCGACTTCACCCACGGCCCCTTGATACCAGGACCAGCTGTCCTTCCCCAGCGGTGACGAGCCGAAGAAACGTCCCAAAAATGTGCGGGGCGGATCGAGGAGGTGAATGCTGGCGAGTTTCGCCATCACGGATTGGCCGGGGATTCGAGCGCTGAGGAGCTGGTTTTGCATCATCGGTTGTTCCCCTGGGGTCCGCGGTCCAGATCCCGATAGTCGCGATCCTAGGCGAACTATATCCCCGGAATTCGCACGGGTGGCCGGGAACCTTGAGCAAATCTTGCGTCAACCTTGTGGAAAGGCGGGATGAACTCTTGAGGTTTGGCGGGCAGTGTTGGAGGCGTCGCTCCGCTTCGGCGGATGACTCCGTTCCAGACCCTGCCGAGTGAATGGCCGGCTTCCGGGAATGGCTGGCGGCGGATGGGCCCCGTGAGACCGGGCTTCGGGTCCGCCGCCGGCCCTCCCACGGACTAAAGATTGACGAATGCACCCGGGGCGCACCGGCGGCTACCGAAGAATGCGGTCACGAACATGACAGTGATGTCAAATATCGTGTCACAATCGTTATCAAATTCACTATTGCAACATCTGCCACTTTAGGTACTCTGATGCCGTACCTGCATGAGCGCCCGCTCAATGGCAAGGGCAACCCCGGTGCAGCCGGGTTCCATTAAGCCACGGGACTACTGGGGTAGTCCGCGGGCCACCGAATAGATAGGTCTCACTCATGCTCTCTATTTATGCAACCCTAAAAACCCTCGGCTTCAGCCTGGAGCAGCGTCTGCGCCGGGACGAAACGGGTGCCACCGCCGTCGAGTACGCGCTGCTGGTCGGGCTCATCGCCGTGGTCCTCATTGGTGGTGTAACCATCTTTGGCAACGACATTTCAGCATTCTTCGGAGGCCTTGCCGGTCAACTGGGTATCCTGCCTAAGACCGCATAGTTCCTACGGTCTGGGCTTACACCTCATGACTCGTGGCTATGCGCGCCCAATTGGTGCGGCGGTGCGGGTACGGCACTGCCGCACCGGTGGTCCGGTCAGGCTGCGGATGTCGAAGCGATTCGGTTCCGAAAGGGGAGCAGCCGCTGTGGAATTCGCGCTCATCGTGCCGATTCTGCTGCTGCTTCTGATCGGGATCATCGAGTTCGGCCGCGTCTACAACGCCCAAATTGAGCTGACCGGGGCTGCGCGTGAAGGAGTGCGGGTCATGGCCATCCAAAACAATCCAGTCTCGGCCAGAAGTGCAACCAGGATGGCCGCGCCATCCCTGAATCCTGCGTTGATGGATTCCCAGATAGGCATTCTTTCGAGCCCGGCGAACACGGGGCTGTGCGTTCCCGGATCGACGGTGACACTCACGGCGACATATCCCTTGAGCTTTCTCACCGGAATGTTCGGAGCAAGCATCAATCTGACTGGTAGGGGTGTGATGCGATGCGGCGGCTGATGCGGCGTATCTTAGGTCGCGCTGACGGGGAGCGCGGTGCAGTCGCCGTGATCACCGCGATCTCGATGGTCGTGCTGCTGGGGATGGCGGCCATGGTGATCGATGTGGGCGGGCTCTACTTTGAGCGTGCTCAGCTGCAGAATGGTGCCGATGCGGCGGCTCTGGCCATAGCGCAGAACTGTGCGACGGGAACCTGCGGGGACACCGCGGCCACGGCCACTGCGCTGGCCGGCGGGAACGCCAATGACAACGCGGCCGCCGCTACCGCGGTGGTGGATCAGCCCGCCGGTGCCGTCACGGTAAATACCTCGACCCTGACCGCGCAAGGCCAGCATGCGCTGGCCTTCGCCTTCGCTCCGATCCTGGGATTCAAAACGGGGACAGTCGGGGCTACAGCCAAGGCCTCGTGGGGGAGCCCCGCGGCGGCCACCGTTTTTCCGTTTACCACGCCGCATTGCGTTTACGATCAGACCCCGCTCGGGCAACCGCTCTGGATCACCACTGATGCCTCCTGCAAGGACAGCAAGGGTAACGTCGTGCCGGGCGGTTTCGGCTGGCTGGACGAATCCAGTCCGTGCGCCGCCGTCGTCGACATTACTGCGCAGGTTGGCAGCCAGCCGGGCAAGAGCGGGCCGCCGTGCTCCATGACGGGGGTGGTCAACACAACCATTCTGATTCCGTTGTATGAGACGGCGTCCGGGCAGGGGCAGAACGCAACATATTCGGTGTACGGATTCGCCGCCTTCCATCTGATGGATTACAGCTGGCCCGGCAGATGGACCGAGTCCCCGTCGGCGGATTGCAGCAAATGTACGGGGATCAAGGGTTACTTCACGAACCTGATCAGCCTGGATGATGCCAAGA
>JALYYI010000040.1 GCA_030946705.1 Actinomycetota bacterium
CGGCAAGGAATTCAAGACCGCCGGGCACCTGGGATCCTACTCCGGCCTTGCGCCGGTGACGTGGCGCTCCGGAACCTCGATCCGCGGAGACCACTCCTCCAAGAAGGGCAACAAGATCCTCAAACGGGCGTTCTTCCTCTCGGCGTTCGCGTCCCTGAAAGACCCCGTCTCACGGGCGTACTACGACCGTAAACGCACCCAAGGCAAACGACATAACCAGGCCCTGATCGCCCTCGCCAGACGCCGCTGCGACGTCCTCTTCGCGATGCTGCGCGACGGAACCCTCTACCAGGCACCCGAAGTCAAAGCCGCCTAAAACAGCAGCTCAACAGCCAGCGGCCACGACCCGCCGGCCGGCTACTTCCTGCCCAAAAACCAGGAAACCCCAATTTCCGAAAAACCACCCCGACAGCTTGACAAAGAACATAGGGACACCCCCCAGCAAGCACATGATGATGCCGCTTGTCAGAGTGATGCCGCGCGCCGCGCCCGGCCGGGAGCGGAGCAGCCGCCGCGACCCGGCCGCGATCAGCGTATAGATGATGGCCGCGGATGCAACAAACATCGGCCCGAAAATGGCCGACTGGACCGGGACGGAAAAGCCAGCGTGCGGGCGGATGAACTCCGGGGTAAGCGCCAGATACAAGAGCATTCCTTTGGGGTTGATGGCGCTCGTCCCGAATCCCTGCAGGGAGGCACCGACGTACGTGCCGCCGTCGTTCTCCGCGGCCCCTCCGGAAGTCTCCCCGACGGTCACACCGGTGGCCAAGCCGGCGCCGCGCCACGACCGTGATGTCAGTACGCCAAGCAACACCAGATACAGCGCGCCGGCCCGAAGAGATGCTGTAGGCCCAGCCGGGGAGGTGATTGGAGCAAATTTGGGGAATTTCGAGGCAAAAGTGCGTGATCAGCGGCTACCTCGCGGTCATCGACCCCGCGTCGGTCGGCCTGGGCTTTGAGTCGCTCGTGTTCGTCACCCTGGCCAAGGTGGACAGGGCCACCATGGACGAGTTCGAGGCGCAGGTGACGGCGAACGAGCACATCACACAGGCGCACCGGCTCTTCGGCGATCCGGATTACATCCTCAAGATCATGGCCAGGGACTTGCCGTCGTACCAGCAGTTTTTCGAGGCGGAAGTTGCTCGACTGGACGTTGTTCGACTGGATGACTGGAGGGTGCCTGTGGTGGGGACGGCCTGCAAATCCTCGGATGGTCTGGGACAATCGCTGAGTGGAGCTGCGACCGAACTATCCCATCAATACTCCGCGGCTGAGGCTGCGACCGCTCACCGCCGACGACACCCCGGCCCTGCTGGCCTATCGCGGGGACGCCGAGGTGTGCCGTTATCTGCCCTTCGAACCGATGGACGAGCAGACTTTGGCCAAGCGGTTGGCCAGTGACTTGGGCCGTCGGGAGATCACCGCGGAGGGCCAGTCGCTGACGCTGGGCGCGGAGCTGGCCAGTACCGGGAGCCTGATCGGCGACGTCGTGTTGTTCTTCCACTCGACCCAGCAGGCCGGCGGCGAGATGGGCTACGTCTTCAACCCGACGGCGGCAGCGCGGGGGTACGCCACCGAGGCATGTGCGGCGGTGCTGGATCTCGCCTTCGACGACCTCGGGTTGCACCGGGTCACGGCTCGCATTGATGGCCGCAACGGCGCCTCAGCCCGCCTGGCCACGCGCTTGGGGATGCGCCACGAGGCCCACCACCGCAGCAGCGAGATGTTCAAAGGCGCCTGGGCCGACCTGGACGTCTACGCGATACTGGCCCAGGAATGGCGGACCCGTCGCGACCACCAGCACAGCCGCACCCCAGCCTCAACCTGAGGGAGGGGCTTATGGCGACCGGCGCTATGCCGGGTCTATCGATAACCCCTCCCGCTCGTCGTCCCAGGCCGCAGCACTGATCCGCCAACCACTGGTGTTTGGTGCGCTGATCACTCCAACGTTCCTTTTCGGGGAGATTGCCCGGACAGGGTGGCGCCGGTCCTTGTGCTATCCATCCTGGCCCAAGCCTCGACCGACGTCGTCGTTGCCAGGCAATTCGGCAGCCGGCTCCCCCGACCTCGCAGTAGTTGACTGGCTGACGCCTTAGGGTGCCTTGGAACGGACGACCAGGACAGGACATGGTGCGTGGTTGGTGACCTGGGTCGAGACTGAGCCCAGGCGCAGCCCGGGAAATCCGCCATGCCCGCGGGAGCCAACCACGACAAGATCCGCGTCCTTGGCAGCATCGAGTATTGCGGAAGCCGGTGAATCATTGTGAACGACCTGCCCGGCGGCGGCCACGCCCTGATCTGCAGCGGACTTCAGCGCCTCAGCCTGCAGCGTCTCCGCGATCTGCTCTGGGGACGCTTCGGCGGCAATTTCGCCGGCGGCCGTTTCCAGCACGGCCGGATACCATGCCATCGGCGGCTTGTTCCAGGCTGTGATCAGGCGGAGCTGGCCGTTGCGCTGGCGGGCCTCGTCCACGGCCCAGTTCAGTGCTGTCTGAGAATGTTCGGAACCGTCAATACCAACCACAATCATGAATGAGCTGTTATCGGTCATTTGTCTTTCCTTTCACTGGCCTCAAAGAGCATCCTAGCCCTCACATACCCGCCGTTCGGAGTCAGTGCTACGGTCATCGCAGGCACTACGGCCGGCCGTCACTGGCATAGAGATTGGGCGCACAATATGAATTCGGGACCTCCGAGTCCGAAGGCGGCGTTCCATCCCAGGACGGCCGCGCGCCGGGACAAGGGACTGGGTAAGCTCCGCTTGCGTGATGCGGTGGCGATGGCGGTTGGAGGCATGATCGGCGGGGGCATCTTCAGCGTCCTGGGTGTGACTGTCGCGCTTGCCGGACACCTCGCCGTCGGGAGCTTTGTGATCGGAGGGGTCATCGCCATGGTGACCGCGCATTCCTTTGCGGCGCTCTCGGCCCGGGCCGGTCGTTCCGGCGGCCTTTTCGTCTATCTGCACAATGCCGGGTACCCGCGCGCCGGCTCCTATATCTCATGGCTGCTCATGTTCGGTTATCTGATCGCTCTAGCGGTGTACGGCTTCACCTTCGGTCACTATGCCGCACATGCGTTTGGTCTGCCGGGGGCGTTCGCGAACGGATTCGCGGTCCTGATCCTGCTGGTGTTTCTGGGGATCAACCTGCGGGGAGTGGGCGCCTCGGCACTTTCGGAAGACCTCGTGGTCCTGATCAAGGTCGCGGTTCTGGCCCTGATCTCCGCCATTGGGTTCGCGCACTTCGCTCCGGAGAGGCTGGCTCCGCTGGATGACAAGGGTCTGGCCGGCGTCATCGTTGCATCGGCGTCGATCTTTGTCGCCTACGAGGGGTTCGAGCTGCTGTCCTACGATTACGATGACCTCGTAAGGCCGCGTTGGACGCTGCCACGAGCACTCTACCACTCGGTCGCGATCGTAACGCTGGTCTACATCACCGTGACGATCGGCTCTCAGATGCTGGTCAGCGACGAGGTCATCGTTGCCCAGAAGGAAGTGGCGTTCGCCGCGGCCGGCCAGGCGGCGCTGGGGAGGGCGGGGTACTGGATCGCGAGCCTCGGGGCCCTTCTGGCGGCGAGTTCTGCGATCAACGCCACCTTGTTCTCAACGGCGCGCCAGATGCACGAGATCGCGCTGGCGAATGAGCTGCCGGCGGTATTCGCAAGAACCCGGGCCGGTCTGCCCATCACCGCGCTGGTATTCCTGGCGATGTTCGGCGCCGCCTTCGCCATGCTGCCGGACATCACTGCCCTGCTGACCTTCGGATCGGCTGTCTTCCTGGCCGTCTTCGGAGCCACGAACCTTCTCGCCGCCCGGGTCCTGTCCGGGTTCTGGCCCCGGATGGTCAGCGGTACGGGGTTTCTGGCGTGCCTTGGCGCTCTGGCCGTCCTGGTGATCCAGCTCATCCTCCACGACCAGGCCACCTTGCTGCTCATCGGCGTATCACTGGCATCCGTATCCGTCCTGAGAATCGCCTTTATCTGGCACCAGAAACGTGCACCGGCAAGCGGCGCCGTGTGAACCAACCCAACCCCTGTGGGCCTGCTGCAGCCCGGCCGGAGCGCTGACTGAACGACATCTCCAACCCCGTTGCCGCTCCCATTGCGGCCACGTGGCTGGGCGCTGCTTAAGCCGCCAGGTCGGAATGTCGTGCCAGTGCGGCCGGGTCGTTGGCCCCGGGATGTCAACCGGACCGCCTCCAGCGGCTCTGCTGGCCAGAGCCCGGCGACGGACAGTCCGGCCAGGACCCGGTCCGACGGGTTCCCTGCCAAGTGCCTTGCCGGTCGTCCGCCTTATCAGAGACCCGGCACAACGAGAACCGGTCTGGGCTGGGTGCGGATCAGGGACGCAGAAACTGATCCTTCGAGAAGCCGGTCCATCCGGGCCAGGACGCCGGCCCGCGGTCCGCCCACGATGAGCAATGACGCGCCCGTGCTCTCTGCCAGGCGGCCAAGTGCCCGGGAAACGTCACCGTTCAGCACCCGGAAAGACCACCGCGCCCCTGGCGGCCCAAGAACGGCCTCAAGGCCCCGCAGAACCTGCCCGGAGGGGAACTGCGCCTCATCATTGGGTGCCGGGTCCAGGGAAACCGCCGTCCGGGATCCAACCGGATCCCTCTCGGTCAGGTAGCTGGCCGGATCCACGAACGCACAAACAAGATGCAGACCCAGGCCCGCCGCGAGACCAGCAGCCACCCGGACCAAACGCGCCGACGGTTGCCAGGTCACTCCCAGCACCAGCGGACCGTCCGGCCAGTTCTCAGCGGGAGATCCAGGAAAGTCCGGAGCGTCCATCAACTGACCTTTCGTGGCGGCCGCTCAAAGTAAACGTCCATAACAGTCAGGGTAGCCACGAAAGACGCTGGCAGCGCGTCGCCTGTATGCCGTTCATCGGCGCCCCGGACGGGGCAGCGGCGGCGATAGGCGGAACTGTCACTGCCCTCCCCGAGCGGGCGGGCGGGCGGAAGTGGAAGGAGCGGCCGGCAAGCCTGCGGACCAGGTCCCCAACGGTCTGCGGGCACCGGGAAGCGGCGGGGACCGAGGGCGCCGCTATCAACGCCCAGACGGCGACAGGGCCAGGAGTGCGGTGAGGGTGAACAGCACTTCCAGCGCGCCGGCGTCGATCGGGGCCGCTAGTGTAGCGTGTCGTTGATTCCTTTTGGTCTGATTGGTTGTCAGACTTGATCCATGGTTTATCTGGCAAAGGCCTTGGAATTGCGTGACGG
>JALYYI010000061.1 GCA_030946705.1 Actinomycetota bacterium
GAAGGTAAGAGATTCGAACTCTTGGTACGGGGTTACCGCACACTGGTTTTCAAGACCAGCTCCATCGGCCGCTCGGACAACCTTCCTCGGCTTGTAGTCTGTCATATGGTGTTGCCTGCAACAAAAGCCCGGCCGGGGGATTGCCGCGGAATCCGCGGTGCCATGGCAGCGCGGCGATGGCACCATCGGCGGCAACGGAACAGCAATGCGGTGGAGGATGCGATGAAGGCAATAGTGGTCAGGGCCCCGGGTGGTCCTGAAGTGCTCGAACTCCAGGAAATCCCCGCTCCCGTGCCGGGCCAGGGCGAGGTGCTGATCGACGTCGTCGCCGCCGGCATCAACCGCGCCGATGTGCAGCAGCGCATGGGCCACTACCCGCCTCCGACCGGTGCTCCGGAAACGCTCGGGCTGGAGGTCTCCGGCCGGATCGCCGGCTTCGGCCCGGATGTCTCCAAGCCCTTCTCCAAGGGGGAAAAGGTGGTGGCGCTGCTGGCCGGCGGCGGCTACGCCCAGCAGGTCGCGGTTCCGGCGGAGCAGGTGCTGCGGATTCCCGAAGACATTGACCTTGTCACCGCGGCCGGACTGCCGGAGGTGGCAGCCACGGTTTATTCCAACCTGTTCATGACGGCCCAGCTGCAGCCCGGCGAGACTGTGCTGATCCACGGCGGCACCGGCGGCATCGGCGCGATGGCCGTGCAGCTGGCCAAAGCCTTCGGTGCAACCGTGGCCGCCACCAGCGGCAACACCGAGAAGGTGAGCACGCTGTCCGCGTTCCTCGGCGCGGATATTGCCATCAATTACAGCGAGGAGGACTTCGTGGAGGTGCTGCGCAAGCGCACCAACGGCCACGGCGCGGATGTGATTCTCGACGTCGTCGGCGCCAAATACCTGCAGCGCAATGTGGAGGCGCTGGCGATGTACGGCCGGCTGGTGGTCATCGGGCTGCAGGGCGGCACGACGGCGGAGCTCAACCTGGGCCAGCTCGTCGCCAAGCGCGCGGCCATCATCGGAACCACGCTGCGGGCCCGGCCGGTGGGGGAAAAGGGTGCCATCATGGAGGCGGTCCGCGAGCACGTCTGGCCGCTGCTCACCTCCGGCGCGGTCAAAACGCTGGTTGACAAGACGTTTCCGCTGGCCCAGGCGGCGCAGGCGCATCAGTACTTCAACTCCGGCGAGCACATGGGCAAGGTCCTGCTGCTGGTCTGAGCGCCGCGCCGCCACCCGGCAGCCTCCTCACGTCGGCCGGATCGTTTGCCGTAGTCGGCCAGCTGCGGGACGCGGGCAGCTCGGACAGTGACGCCACCATCTTCCCCACCCCCGGGCAGGTTCCGGCGGATATCGGCCAAACAACCGGCTTTGCCGCGGGGGATGCCGACTACTATCTGGTGGGCGAGAAAGCGGTCAGCTGGAAGCAGATCCAGCAGCTGAACACGGTGCGCGTCGCCGTCCTTTCGCGTGCCGTCCTGCTCCATCCGCCACCCTCGGAGGAACGCGCGAGCCAAGCATCCCAGGCCAATGGTTTTGATCCGAGCTCGTATTACCTGTTCGGCGCCCTGGCCGGCGTCCTGGCCCTGTTGGAGGTGGGGCTCCTGGCCGGCGCCGCCTTTGCCGTCGGTGCCAGGAAGCAGCAGCAAAGCCTGGCCCTGCTGGCCGTCTCCGTCGCCGAACGGGGAACCATCCGTCTGGTGGTGGCCGCCGCCGGTCTTTGGCTTGGTGCCGCCGCCGGGATTCTGGGCGGACTGCTGGGCGCCGTGAGTTCCGCCGTGACGGTGGCGGTATTCCGGAACCGGGGAAGCATCTTCTTTTCCGGAGTGCACAGCAACTATGGGGCCATCCTGGCCTGCGCCGCGGTGGGCCTGATTGCCGGCCTGGTTTCCGCAGTTTTCCCGGCCCATGCCGTGGCTCGGCAAGCGGCCCTGGGGGCGCTGAAGTCAGGACGTGCAGCAATCCGGAGCTCCCGCTGGCCCACGCTGATAGGGATTGTCCTGGTCGCCTTGGCCCTTGCGGCGTTGGCCGCTGGATCCGCCGTTTCAGCCGTCAGCACCAACCCGGATGCCTATGCCCGCCGGCTCCCTCTCATTGCCTGGCTGCTCGGAGCGGGGGCGGTGGTGCTGGTGATCGGGCTGCTGTTCCTGACGGGATGGCTGATTGC
>JALYYI010000068.1 GCA_030946705.1 Actinomycetota bacterium
CACGGAGGCTGTGGCGCCGCAATTCGGTGGGGTGGTCAGGCGCCGATGACGTTGTATTCCGGGCCGAACGGGAACTTTGTGATGTTCTCCGCACCGTCCGCGCCGACCACCAGGATGTCGTGTTCGCGGTAGCCGCCGGCGCCCGGCTGGCCGTCCAGGACGGTGATCATCGGTTCCATGGAGACCACCATGCCCGGCTCCAGCACCGTCTCGATGTCCTCGCGCAGCTCCAGACCGGCCTCGCGGCCGTAGTAGTGGCTGAGGACACCAAAGGAGTGGCCGTAACCGAAGGTGCGGTTGGCGAGCAGGCCGTGGCCCACATAGATCTCATTCAGTTCCGCGGCGATGTCCTTGCAGACCGCGCCCGGCTTGATCAGTTCCAGACCGCGCCTGTGCACCTCCACATTGACGTTCCACAGCTCCAGCGAGCGGGCATCCGGTTCGCCGTAGAACAGCGTCCGCTCCAGCGCGGTGTAGTAGCCGGAGGTCATCGGGAAGCAGTTCAGCGACAGGATGTCGTGCTCCTGGATCTTCCGCGTGGTGGCCCAGTTGTGGGCGCCGTCGGTGTTGATGCCGGACTGGAACCAGACCCAGGTGTCGCGGATTTCGCTGTTCGGGAAGGTCCGGGCAATCTCGTGAACCATCGCCTCGGTGCCGATCAGGGCCACCTCGTATTCCGTGATCCCGGCGGTAATGGCGTTGCGGATGGCCTCGCCGCCCAGATCACCGATCCGCGCGCCGTGCTTGATGACCTCAATCTCCTCCGCGGACTTGATCATCCGTTGACGCATCGCATCCTGCGCCACATCCACCAGCGTTGCGGCCTCGAAGGCCGCCTGGATCTTGTTCCGGTTATCCAGCGGCAGCGAGTCGTCCTCCACGCCCAGGCGGCGTGGAGTGATGCCGCGGGTGCGCAGTGCCTCCTGGATACCGTGGATGTAGTTGTCGCGACGCCAGTCGGTGTAGACAATGTTCTCGCCATAGCTGCGGCGCCACGGCATGCCCGCGTCGATGTTGGCGGAGACCGTCACCGTGTCATCCTTGGTGACCACCATCGCGTACGAGCGGCCAAAATAGGTGAACAGGAAATCCGAGTAGTACTTGATGCTGTGGTAACTGGTCAGGACGACGGCGTCGAGCTCCTTGGCAGCCATGATCCGGCGCAGTCCGGCGAGACGGCGTTCAAATTCGGTGTCGGAGAAGGTCAGCTGGACCTTCTCGCCGTTGTGCAGGACCTTCAGGCGCTCCAGTTCGGCAATGGAAGTGATGTTGTCGGTTGACGCGGTGGTCATGATTTCTCCTTCGGGGAAATGGCGATTGTCGAGTGGGGGACAGATCAGTGGGCGCGCAGCGGATCTTTGGAGGTCTCACGGGCACACAGCACCGCGATCAGTGAGACGACGGCGGCCGCCACCAGGTACCAGCCCGGGGCCAGTTTGGAATGGGTGAGCCCGATCAGCAGCGTGGCGACGAAAGGAGCCGTGCCGCCGAAGAGCGCGTTGGAGAGGTTGAAGCTGACCGCAAAACCGCTGTAGCGGACCCGGGTGGGGAACAGCTCGGCCAGGAAGCTGGGCAGCGTTCCATCGTTCAGGGTGAGCATTCCGCCTAGCAGGATCTGGATCAGGACGATGACCAGGAAGTTGCCGGTGTCCAGCAGCATGAAAGCGGGCACCGTCAGGAGGATGAACAGCACGGAGGCCGTGATCAGCACGCGCTTGCGGCCAAATCTGTCCGAGGCCATGCCGGTCAGGAAGATGAAGCCGATGTATGTCAGCAGGGCAATCGTAGTGGCAAAGAAGGACTCGGTGGCCCCGAAGCCCAGTTCAGTCGTCAGGTAGGTGGGCATGTAGCTGAGGATGACGTAGAAGCCGACGGCATTGAGCAGCACGGCGCCGACGGCCAGCAGCAGTGACTTCCAGTGGTTCCGGAACAGGGCGGCAACGGGGGCCTTGATGGCCTTATCCTCGTCGGTGAGGGCGCGGAAGGCCGGGGTGTCCTCCAGCTTGGTACGGATGTAGCGGCCGATCAGGCCCATCGGGGCGGCCAGCAGGAAGGGCAGCCGCCAGCCCCATTCCTGCATCTGATCCGGGCTTAGGACGATCGAGAGTACCGCGGCCAGCAGCGAGCCCAGCAGCAGCCCGGCGGCGGTGCTGGCGGGCACGACGGCGGCATAGAGGCCGCGCCGGTTGGCCGGCGCGTACTCGACCAGGAAGGCCGAGGCCCCGGCGTATTCCCCGGCCGCCGAGAAGCCCTGCACGACCCGGACCACGAGCAGCAGGATGGGCGCCCAGATGCCGATGGTGTTGTAGCCGGGGATCAGTGCGATCGCGAATGTCGCGGCGGACATGATCAGGATGGACAGGGACAGGGCGTTTCGCCGTCCCACCTTGTCGCCGATTTGGCCCCAGACGAAGCCGCCCAGCGGCCGGACGAAGAAGGAGATGGCAAAGACGGCAAAGGTGGCCAGCAGGGCGGTCTGCTTGTCCTGGTTCGGGAAGAACGCGCCGGCAATGGTGGCGGCCAGATAGCCGTACACGGCGTAGTCGAACCATTCGACGAAGTTGCCGATGAAACTGGCGGTGATGACGCGGCGGCGGGTGTCCTTGCTGATCCCGGGCCCATCATTGGGCCGAAGCTGGTCACTGGGCATGGTCTTTTCCGAGGGGGAGAGGAGTCCGGCGTTGGGCTCGGTGCCGGGCAAGCCGACGGGTTCTGCGAGGAAGGGTGTTTCGTTACTCATGTGAATCCACCAAAATGGGTTTGGGGTTGCAGTGAACGCAACGCTGTTGCACCAGCATAGGTGTGTTTCAGATCACCCGTCAAGAGATTTGAGAGTAAATGCCGAGAATTTTCCGAAGGATTGTTGCTATAAATGCAACTGGGTTGCAAACAGCGGCTCTTCGCGCGGTGATCGATGCTCTTGATGCCGCGTATCGTTACTCCCCACGCGGGTCTTGGT
>JALYYI010000144.1 GCA_030946705.1 Actinomycetota bacterium
CTGGAGCAGGTGGAGGTGGAGCTGCTGGTGGAGCGCAGTGACGGATTCTCGCCGGCGGACATCGAGTTTGCCGCCCGCAGCGCATCGCAGCGGGCGCTGGAGAAGGCCTTTTACGAGAGCGACGACGGCGGTCCCGCAGGCGGTCCGGCCGGCGGTCCGGCCGGCGGTCCGGCCGCCGGTTCCGGTCCTGCAGGCTCCGGCGTTCCTGCCCCCGGATCCGCCGGGTGGCAGCGCGGCCCGTCCACCCGGGATTACCTGGAGACCATCGCGGAAACCCGCGCCACCGTCAGCGACGAGGTGGCGCGCGAGTTCCTGCAGGACATCGAGCGGCTGGCCCGGATGTAGATCGGTCGCCGGATCCAGGGCCAGGGCGGCGCCAGGGTCCGGGCCCCTGTCCCGGTTAAGCCTGGGGCGGGCGAGCCATGATCGGGCTGAGGTGCACGCCCAGCAGGAGCCAGGCGCCGTCGTCGGACCCGCCGGCACTGGCCTTCTCGGCACCTCTGGCCGGGACGGCAATCAGCGAAACCCTGAATTCTCCGTCGTTGCGGTGGCCCTGATAACTGGTGCGCTGGCGCTGGATGCCGATCCCCACAGCGACGCCCTCGTGGATCCGCCAGTCCAGCTCGGCCAGCTCAAAGCTGTCGTTGACCAGGCCGTTGGCGAAACGTTGCATCCACTGGTTGCGCCGCAGGACAAAGCCTGCCGGGCCGACGCCGGTGAAATCGGGGGAAAGCACTCCCTCAAGCCGCTGCGCATCGCCGTCGGCCTCCGCCCGCGACAAGGCGGCCACCAGCGCGGCCAGACGCCCTCGTATCGTGTCCATTTCTGTTCCTTCCCGTCATGTCGGCTCCACTTTTTAACGTTAGAAATAAAACCGTTAGATGCCAATCAGTTAGAGGTCAAACGGTCTGCTATTCTGTGATCATGAAACCGACGCAGGAGCCACTGGGAATCACGCTGGCCGCGGCGGCCCGGGACGCCAGCCGGGCCTTCGATGCCTCGCTGCAGGCCGCGGGCGGATCCCGTCCGGTCTGGCTGGTGCTGATGGCGCTGAAACAGAACGCCGGCGCCAACCAGCGTGAAATCGCCCAAAAGGTTGGCATCCAGGGCGCGACGCTGACGCACCACCTCAATGCCATGGAGTCAGCGGGGCTGCTGAACCGCCGACGCGACCCGCTGAACCGCCGGGTGCACATCGTGGAGTTGACCGCGGCCGGGCATGCCATGTTCTTCCAGCTGCTCGGGACCGTCAGGGCGTTCGACAGGCGTCTGCGGGACGGACTGGACGACGGCGATATTGCCACCCTGCGCCGGCTGCTGGCCGTCCTGCAGCACAACGTCGGCCAGCCTGATGGAAGCAAAGTGAGGTCGGCGAGCCATGACTAGGATTCCGGCGCTGACCCCGAGCTGGCGCAAAACGATACTTGTCCTGCACATCGCCGGCGGCGTGGGCTGGATGGGCCTGGATACCGGCCTGCTCATCCTCGCCGCCACCGGACTGACCACCGGCAGCGCCCGCACCGCCGCCGCCTGCTACACCGCGATCGGGCTGCTGGTGCCACCGGCGGTCCTGACCCTGAGCCTGACCATGCTCGCGACCGGCCTCATGCTGGGCGCGGGCACCAAGTGGGGCCTGCTGCGCTACTGGTGGGTCCTGGTGAAGCTGGCCCTGGGACTGGTGCTGACCGCGTTGGTGTTCTTCGCCCTGCTGCCCCTCACCTCGGCTCTGCCGGAGGCGGTTGTTTCGGCGGGCGACGGCGGCGGTGCGGCGGTGCGCGAAGCGCTCGGCGCGGTTCCGGTCCAGCTGATGTTCCCACCCGTCGTGTCCTTCCTCACGTTGGGCTTTGCCCTGGCGCTGTCCGTCTTTAAACCCTGGGGCCGGTTTAAACCGTCGGGCCGGTTGCGCATGCTGGCCGCCCGTTGAGAGGACACTTGGCGCCCATGTCGTCGAAAAACATGGGCGCGAGGTGTCCTCTCAACGGGGAGGGAAGGCGCAGGCGGCTTGGGTTAGGCCACGTTCATCTCGTTCGGGTGCGGCCCGACGCGCCCGTCATTGTCCAGCGCCGCGATGGCCGCCAGCTCGTCGTCGCCCAGCTCAAAGTCGAAGACATCGATGTTGGCCGCGATGCGCTCCGGCGTCACGGACTTGGGGATCACGATGTTGCCGATCTGCAGGTGCCAGCGGATGATCACCTGGGCAGGTGTCTTGCCGTGGGCCTTGGCGATCCGGACGACGGCGGGGTCCTCCAGCAGGGTGCCCTGCGCCAGCGGGCTCCAGGCCTCGGTGCGGATGCCGTTCTTCGCATTGAACTCGCGGAGCGTGCGCTGCTGCAGGTTCGGGTGCAGCTCCACCTGATTGACGGCCGGGACGGTGCCGCCCAGGTCGATGATGCGCTGCAGATGCTCCGGCTCGAAGTTGGAGACGCCGATCGCCATGGCCCGGCCCGAGGCGAGGATCTCTTCGAAGGCCTTCCAGGTGTCCAGGTACTTCCCGCGCGCCGGCGTGGACCAGTGAATCAGGTAGAGGTCCACGTAACCCAGCCCCAGTTTGCGCAGGCTCTCGTCAAAGGCGGCCAGTGTGGTTTCGTAGCCCTGCTCCGAGTTCCACAGCTTGGTGGTGATGAAAAGCTCGGAACGGTCCGTGCCGCTGCCGGCCAGGAAGTCCGCGATGGCCTTGCCGACGCCTTCCTCGTTGCCGTAGATCGCGGCCGTGTCGATGCTGCGGTAGCCGGCCTGCAGCGCGTGCGTAACTGCCGCCGTCGACTCTTCATTGGGGACCTGCCAGACGCCGAAGCCCAACTGCGGCATGGTGACGCCGTTGTTCAGCGTGACATCGGGGACCGTGATGGTGGTGGAATTCGCAGTCATGCATTCTCCTTGGGTTGTTGGCTTACTTAACCCGCAACGGCAGGTTCCCCGCGGCTATTCCCGTGCGCGTCACCATCCGCAGCACCGTGGTGCCGTCCGCGTCCTCCGCCGTGAAGGACACCGTCAGTCCCTCCAGCTCCGCCAGGGATGCAACGTGCGTTCCTCCACAGGGAATACTGGCCTCGCCGTCGGGCAGGCTGGCGACCCAACAGCGGCGGTCGGTCAGGCGCTCCCCGTCCCGTTCGATCCGCACCGGCGCGCCACCGGCAACCCAACCAGCCAGCGTGGCGTTGATGGCCTCCGTGATCGCCGGCAGCTCCTCCACAAGCCCGTCGGCGCCGAAACCCTTGCGGCGCAGCGACTTGTTCAGCCGGAAAACGTCCACGGAGCCGAATTCGGTGATTGTGGAGGACTGGATCGCGGCCGCATCAAAGTCCGGCTGGCCCAGCGCGTCGGCCCGAGTCTCCTTGGTCCAGCGCCCCGCCGTGGCGCGGTTCAGCGCCAGCGAGGCGAGGTGGCAGCCGGTGTGCCCGGCGTTGAGGGCGGCGCGGTAATCCGCATCGACGGAAACCTCGACGGCGGTTCCGTCGGCCAGGCGGGCCTCGGCGGGCAGCAGGTGGGCGACGACGAAGGCCCATCCCTCGGTGCCCTTCCGGACCGGGATAGCTGCGCCAACCGCCAGTTCCGCGCCGTCCGTGGCGGCAACGACGCAGTCCAGGACCGGCCACTCGACCTGTCCTGCACCGCCCTGTCCTGCACCGCCGGGGATCCGGATCACGGCCCGGTCCGGCCCCTGGTCCGGCCAGCCCGCATCCACGGGGTGGCACGGCGTCGCATCCAGCAGCACCGCCTGCCGGCCGTCGTCGAGCATCTGGCTGTGCAGGACGGTAGCGTCGCCGCGGAGCCGGCCGGCGGGATAACTGACAATGGTGTCTGCGTCGGGAAGAGTCACGCCAATCACGTTACCGGCCTCCCGGGCTAAATGCGTTCCCCGGGAGGTCCACGGCCCGGAGCGCGGGGTATGCCAGACTGAGGCGATGGAACGAATCGACCCGCAGTCCGCCACCGATGAGAAGACCACGCTGCTCCAGTTTCTGGACTTCCAGCGGGCCACGCTGTTGATGAAGGCAGAGGGTCTCAGCCAGGATCAGCTGAACCAGCCGCTACCGTCGTCGTCGCTTACCCTGGCAGGCCTGCTCAAGCATCTGGCCCTGGTGGAGGACAACTGGATCCAGGTCAGGTTCAGCGGCCTGCCGGAGCGCGAGCCGTGGGCCAGCGCCCCCTGGCATCAGGACCCGGACTGGGAATTCCATACCGCTGCCGGGGATGATCCGGAGGAGCTCCGCGACCTCTACCGCGCGGCCTGCGAACGCACCAGCCGGACCACGGCGGATGCGGATCTGGATGACCTCTCGGCCGGGACATCCCGCGAGGGGCACCGCTGGAACCTGCGCTGGATCCTGACGCATCTGATTGAGGAAACCGCCCGGCACAACGGGCACGCGGACCTGCTGCGCGAGGCCATTGACGGCAGCGTGGGGGAGTAGCCCGCCCATCCTGCTGCCCAGGCGAGCGCCGTGCACAAGGTTCCGGGGATCGATCCCGCAGCAATGGTTACCTTGCCGGCACCAAGACCGCCATCCGTGCCGGTTCGGCAGCCGAACCCGCACGGAGGGCGGTACGGTAGCCGAACCCGCACGGAGGCGGGAGGGACCTCAGCCAGGGAACGCCTTGCCTGGATTCAGCAACCCCGCGGGGTCCATCGCCTCCTTGATGCTGCGGTGCAGCTGGATCACCCGGGGCGAGAACTCCTTCCGCAGACCGGGGATCTTCAGCAGCCCGACCCCATGCTCGCCAGTCGTCGTGCCTCCCAGTTCCAGCGCGTCCGCCACAATCTGGTCGAAGGCAGCCTTCGCCCGGTCCTTGGCGGCGGTGTCGCCCTCGGGGGCAATGATCAGCGGGTGCAGATTGCCGTCGCCGGCGTGCGCAATGTTGGCGATGATGGTCCGGTGCGCCCGCGCGGTCGCCTCGATCCGGCGCAGCATCTCAGGCACCGCGGTGCGCGGCACGCAGACATCCTCCGTGAGCACCGGGCCCAGCCGCTCCAGCGCCGGATAGGCCAGCCGGCGGGCCAGGAACAGCTCCTCGGCATGCGCCTCGCTGATGGAGCGCTCGGCCTTGGTGGCCCCGCAGTCGGTGAAGATCCCGTGCAGCTGGGCGGCCAGTTCCTCACCGCGGACTCCGGGCTCGTCCACGGAAGCCAGCAGCAGCACATTGCCGTCCTTGGTCAGGCCAAGCTGCTGCCAGTCGTCCACCGCCTGCAGGCATTGCCGGTCCACCAGTTCCAGCGCCGAGGGGATGATGCCGGCCTTGCTGACAGCGGCCACGGCCTCGCCGGCTGCCACCAGATCGCCGAAATAGCCGACCACGGCCCGGTTCTCCCGGCCGGCCAGCGGCAGCAGTTTCAGCGTTGCCTCGGTGACGATACCAAGGGTTCCCTCCGACCCCACCAGCAGGGCCGTCAGGTCATAGCCGGCCACGCCCTTGGCGGTCCGCCGCCCCACCTCCACCACCGAGCCGTCCGCGAGGACCGCCGTCAGCCCCAGCACGTAGTCACGGGTCACGCCGTACTTGACGCAGCACAGGCCGCCGGCGTTGGTGGCGATGTTCCCGCCGATGGTGGAGATTTTGTGGCTGGCCGGATCCGGCGGATACCACAGACCCCGCTCCGCCACGGTCTGGCGCAGCCGGTCATTGATCACGCCGGGCTGGGTGCGGACAAACCGCTCATCGGTGTTGATCTCCAGGATCCCGGTCATCAGCTCCAGGGAGAGCACAAGGCAGTTGGCCACGGCATTCGCTCCGCCGGAGAGACCGGTGCCTGCGCCGCGCGGAACAATCCTGACGCCGGCCGCACCCGCAAGACGGACGACGGCGGCCACCTCCTCGGTGCTTTTGGCCTGCACCACTGCCAGGGGCAGCGCGAAATCGGCCCATTCGGCGTCGTCGTGGCTGTAGCCGTGGAGGGAAGCGGAATCGGTCAGGACGCGGTCTGCCGGGAGGATCTCCCGCAGGCCCGCCAGAAGTTCGGAGCTCACCCTCCGGACCCTATCACCGGCCCTCCCCCGTCGAGTGAGCGGTTGGTGCTCGATAGAGGGCTGTATCGAGC
>JALYYI010000079.1 GCA_030946705.1 Actinomycetota bacterium
GGCGTTCCCAGCCCCGCCAGCGGGATCACCTGGATCCGCTCGATCGTGTCTTTCCGAACGGAGAGGACCAGATGGGTTTTGGTGACGGTCGCGCCGTTGACGCGGACGCCGTCGTCGTGCCCGACCAACGTCCGCCAGTGCTGGTCAGCGACCGGCTTGCCCAGCTCCTCGGCGTCCAGCAGCGACACCATGGAGTTGACCGCATCCCTGTTGTGCGTGAGCAGGATCTCCTCCACGCCGTCGAGCAGGAAGGGCTCCGCCTCATACAGAATGTGCTCATCCCGGGAAAACACCGTCCGCAGCCCGGCGGACGGGTCCGCAAAGCTCAGGTACCGGGTCTCGCTGTACTCCGCGCAGCCGATGCTCAGCACCAGCGACCGGCGGTCCGCGGAGAGCTCGAAACCGGTCCACATCGCCACGTCATCCTCCTGGTAAAGGACAGCGTCCTCGGAAACCGGCGTCCCCAGGCGGTGGGACCTGACCTGGTACGGCCGCCAGGAATCGTCCACGACCGTGTAGAACAGCTGGCTGCCGTCCGGGGAGAACGCCAGGCCGTAGAAGATGCCGTCAATGACATCCGGGAGCAGTTCGCCGGTGCGCAGATCCTTGATCCGGGCCGTGAACCGCTCGTCACCGGCGTTGTCGACGGCGTAGGCGTAAAGGTTGCCGTCCCGGGTCACGGCGGCGCCGCCGATCGAGAAGAACGGCTTGCCCTCGGCCTCCGCATTGCCGTCCAGGAGGACATCTTCGCCCGGAACCGGCACGCCGGCTTCAACGACGGGCGGAGTCCAGTCCGCGACCGGATCCCCGGTCCGCGCTGCCGCCACCCGGCACTGGATGCCGTAGGCCCGGCCCTCTTCCATCCGCGCGTAATACCACCAGTCGTCCTTGCGGTTGGGTACGGAGAGATCCGTCTCCTGGGTCCGGTTCTTGATTTCGTTGAAAATTTCCTGGCGCAACTGCTCCTGGTGCACGGTGACCGCGTCGGTGTAGGCCTGCTCCGCCTCCAGGTGCGCCTTCACCTCCGGGTTTTCCTTGTCCCGGAGCCACTCGTAGTTGTCCGTGAAGCTGTCCCCGTGGTGCGTTCGGGTTGTCGGCACCTTCTTGGCAACCGGCGCGGCGGCGGAATGCCCGGGGGCAGGAGTTGCCCGAGGGGCGGAATCGGCAGTTTCAGTCATGTCTGCCACTCTATATATCCACATCTGACCCTGCCGATTTTTTCCTCTCGGGGTCCCTCTGAGTTCTGACCATGTTGGCCCCGATCAGGGCCACATTGCCCGGCGTGTCCGGCCAACTGCCGGAGTGTCGCGGTGAAAGGTGGTCAGATCTTGCGGGATACCCGTGCCAGAGCGGTTGACGCGGCTCACACGGCCCGGATATCCTGAACGAACGGTCGGTAAATAATTGAGGAGTGATCATGGCGCAGAATCTGCAGGCTGTTGGCCAGGACCCGTCGGGCCAGGACCAGTCGGGCGCAGTCCCGTCAGGTGCGGTCCGGACAGGCGCACAGGCGGATCCCGACGGCGCCGGGCAGGCCTACTTTGACCGGATCATGGCCCAGGACTCCCGGATTGAACCCAGGGACTGGATGCCGGACGCCTACCGGCGGACCCTGGTGCGCCAGATCTCCCAGCATGCGCACTCGGAAATCATCGGGATGCAGCCGGAAGCGAATTGGATCACTCGTGCCCCGAGCCTGAAGCGCAAGGCGATCCTGATGGCCAAGGTCCAGGATGAGGCCGGCCACGGGCTCTACCTGTACTCGGCCGCGGAAACGCTCGGAACCGGGCGGGATGAAATGATGGACCAGCTGATCGCCGGCAAGGCGCGTTATTCCAGCATCTTCAACTACCCTGCCGTTTCCTGGGCGGATATGGGCGCGATCGGCTGGCTGGTGGACGGCGCCGCGATCTGCAACCAGGTCCCGCTCTGCCGTGCCTCCTACGGACCCTACGGACGCGCGATGGTGCGAGTCTGCAAGGAGGAATCCTTCCACCAGCGGCAGGGCTTCGAGATCCTGCTGGAGCTCTCCAACGGCACTCCCGCACAGAAGCAGATGGCACAGGAAGCGGTGAACCGCTGGTACGCCCCGTCGCTGATGATGTTCGGTCCGCCGGATGACGACTCGCCCAACTCCCGGCAGTCGATGGCCTGGAACATCAAGCGCTTCAGCAATGACGAGCTGCGTTCCCGCTTTGTGGGGATGATGGTGGAGCAGGTCAGGGTGCTGGGGCT
>JALYYI010000121.1 GCA_030946705.1 Actinomycetota bacterium
CTCATGCGCCCGCCCCGGCGACCTGTAGCGCCTCAGCGTCCCGGCGCCGCGCATCCGCGTCGTCCACGTCGTGCAGCGAGATGCCGCTGGTCTCCCTGAGCGCCAGCACCGAGATGGCGGTGATGACGCCGGCGCCGAGCAGGTACAGCGCGGTGGGCAGCCAGGAGCCGGTGTCCTTGAGCCACGCGGTGGCGAGGATCGGCGCCATCGAGCCGGCCACCAGCGAGGTCACCTGGTAGCTCAGCGACACGCCGGAATAGCGCATCCGGGTGGGGAACATCTCGCTCATCAGGGCGGGCTGGCCGGCGTACATCAGCGCGTGGAAGCAAAGCCCCACGATGATCACCATCAGGATGATCCAGTCGTTCTTGGTGCCCATCAGCGGGAACGCCCAGAACCCCCAGGTCCCGCCGAGGATGGCGCCGGCCAGGTACACCGGCTTGCGCCCAAAGCGGTCCGAGAGCCGGCCGACCTGCGGGATCACGATGAAATGGCAGATGTGCGCGATCGCGATGAGGCCCAGAATGGTGGCCGTGCCCATCTTCAGCCCGGTGGAGAGGTAGACGATGGAGAAACTGACCACCAGGTAGTACATGATGTTCTCCGCGAACCGCAGCCCCATCCCGGTCAGCACACCCCGCGGGTAGCGGCGGATCACGCCGAAAACCCCGTAGCCGGTGACCTTCTCCGCCTCCACTTCCGCGCGCGCCGCCTCGAAGATCGGAGACTCGGTCACCTTGGTGCGGATGATGTAGCCGATCAGGACGACGACGGCGGAGAGCCAGAACGCGACGCGCCAGCCCCAGGACAGGAAACCCTCCGGTGTCAGGGTCACGGACATGATCCACAGCACCACGGTGGCCAGCAGGTTGCCCACCGGCACCGCGGCCTGCGGCCAGGAGGACCAGAAACCGCGGCTGTGGTCCGGACTGTGCTCGGCCACCAGCACCACGGCGCCGCCCCACTCGCCGCCCAGGGCCAGGCCCTGGATGAAGCGCAGCGCCACGAGCAGGATCGGTGCCCAGATGCCGATCGACTGGAAGGTGGGCAGGAAGCCCATCAGCACGGTCGCTGCGCCGATCATCAGGATGGTGGCCTGCAGGGTCCGCTTGCGGCCCAGTTTGTCGCCGATATGGCCGAAGATGATCCCGCCGAGCGGCCGGGCGATGAAGCCCACGGCGTAGGTCAGGAACGCCGCGATGATGCCGTCGTACTCATTGCCCATCCTGGGCAGCAGCACCTTGCTGAAAACCAGGGCGGCCGCCGTGGCGTAGAGGAAGAAGTCATACCATTCCACCACCGTTCCGGCCATCGACGCCGAAACGATCCGTTTCAGGGCCGGCGTTCCGCCCTGCCCCGAGACCGGGCCGCGGCCCTGGCGGCCGTCGCGGCCCACGAGTTGCTCTGCACTCATCTGTTTCTCCTTCGGTGTCTCCGTTGACACGGAACGTCCGCGTGCCGCGTAATGCGGTCCGCTGCCTGCTGTGGAAATCGGGTTGCTGTGGAAATCGGGTTGATGCCCGACCGCCGCCGTGTGGTGTGCGGCACAATCGGACCCTAGAGAAGTATTGAACGTCCCGGCCGGGTGCAGCAATGCCCAATCCCGCAGAGGACATCTGCAATACTGCAGAGATGGATTCCATCCCGGGGGCGACCGCTCCTCCCCACCCCGACGATCTGCTGGTCCTGCTGGCTGTGGCCCGGAGCGGAAGATTTACGACGGCGGCAGCCACCTTGAGCCTGAATCACACCACCGTCTCCCGCCGGATAGCGGCGCTGGAGAAGGTGATGGGCGGCCGCGTGCTGTCGCGGACCGTCGGCGGCTGGGAGCTGACCGAGCTGGGGCACCGGGCCTCCGCCGTCGCCGAGGGGATCGAGGCCGCGATGCAGGGGCTGTCCAGGTCCGCCCGCGTGTCCGAACAGCTTTCCGGCGTGGTCCGGATGTCCGCCACGGACGGCTTCAGCGCCTATATAGCGGCCCCGGCGGTCGCCGGCCTGCGCCGCCGCCATCCGGACCTCAGCGTCGAAATTGTCACCGTAACCCGCCGCGCGCTGCAGCATCGCTCGGGTCTGGACATCGAGGTGGTGGTTGGCGAGCCGCAGGTGCACCGCGCGCAGGCCATCCGGGTCGGCGAATACATGCTCGGGATGTACGCGTCCGAGGACTACCTCGCCGAATACGGGACGCCGTCCACGGTGGAGGAACTGACCCGCCATCCGCTGGTCTACTTCGTGGACTCCATGCTGCAGGTGGACGACCTGGATGCGCCCCGCCGGCTGGTCCCGTCGATGCGGGACTCGCTGAGCTCAACGAACGTTTTTGTCCATGTGGAGGCCACCCGAGCCGGAGCCGGAATTGGCTTCCTGCCCTGCTTCATGGCGGACAGACACGCCGACCTGGTGCGTCTGCTGCCGGATGATTTCCAGGAGCAGCTGCCGTATTGGATGGTGCTGCGGCCGGACTCGCTGCGCCAGCCCGCGGTAGCCGCCGTCGTCGCCGCCCTCCGCGCGGAAGCCGCCGCCCACAGGGCAGCACTCCTGGGCCGTCCCGAACCCCGTTGAGGTGGCAGTTGGCGCCCATCTTTTTGAAAAACATGGGCGCGAAGTGTGCACTGAACAGCCGGCGTTAGCCCCCTCAGTCCGTGAGGAGCGGCGCGCCGAGGGCGAATCTGCGCACCTGGGCATCGCCCCAGAGCTGAGCGGGAACGGCACCGCCCAGCAGCTCGCGCGGCAGCGAGGGGCTGTCCCCCAACGGCGCGTCGCTGCCGGCGATGATGATGTTGCCGTACCGCCTGCCCTTGAGCATCGGCGGGTCAGCGATGATGGCTGCATAGCGAAATCCGGCGCTGATGGTTGCCGCCTCCCGGCGCGCGGTGGCCAGCGCCGGAGCATCCCCGCAGTTGACCATGTAGACACCGTCCGGTGCCAAGACGCGTCGCGCCTGGGCGGTGAATTCGGCGGTAGTCAGCGGCTTCGGCGTGAGCGGGCCCGCGAAGACGTCGCGGATGATCAGGTCCCGGCTGGCGTCCGTGAGCGATTCTGTCACCTCCCGGGCCTCCCCCACACGGATCTTGAGCAGGGGCGCACGCGGGAGGTTGAACCAGCCGCGGACGTATTCGGCCAGCCGGCCGTCAATCTCGACGACGACGTTGCGCGAATCGGGGTAGGCGGCCACCAGGTAGCGGGCCATGGAGCAGGCAGCACCACCCAGATGCAGCGCACGGAGTCGGCTGCCGCGCGGCCATTGGCTCTCCACCAGCGCCACCATCCAGCGCATGTACTCAAACTCGAGCCGGAGCGGGTCCGCCAGATCCACGTGCGAACTTTGCACGCCGTTGAGCTTGAGCAGCCAGCCGTTCGGATTGTCGCCGTCGGGGATCAGCTCCGCGACGCCCGTGTCTACTTCATAATTTCCCGGGGCCGGACCGACGCCGGGCAGCTCGGTTTCCTGCTCCGCCGGCTGGTTCCGCCGCTGGCGCCCCATCAGTACGCCCCCGTCAGCAGCGCAATGACCGGCGCGGCCATACCGCCTCCGTTGAGAGGACACTTCGCGCCGATCTTTTGGAAAACATGGGCGCGAACTGTCCTCTCAACGGGGGTGGGCGCCGCGGATGCGGGGGTGGGCGCCGCGGACGCGCCCCTCACCGCCGGACCATCCGGATCTTCGGCAGGTTGGCCCAGGCATCCGGGAGCAATTCGCGTCTTCCATCCGGCGCAAAACCGTTCCTGGCATAGAAGGCGTGGGCGCGCGGGTTGTCTTCCAGAACCCACAGCGACGCCGGCTGCCTGCCGATGGCCGCGTCCAGAAGCGCCTGGCCGACGCCCTGTCCGTGCACTCTGGCCAGGGCGTAGATCATGTACAGTTCCAATGCTGTTGGCGCGTACTCATCCTGCGCCGGGCCCGCGTGGGCAATTCCGATCAGGGTGCCATCGCCATCCTGTGCCAGCAGGGGAAGGGATCCCTCGGCCAGCGAAACCCGGCGCTGCGCAATCCGCTGCTCCAGGGTCGCCCCGCGCATTCGGAAGAATTCGTCCGGCAGCAGAGCGCCATAGGCTTCCTCATGCACGTCCGTGTGCAGCCGTACTATCTCCGGTGCATCCACAATGGTGGCCTGGCGCGGGGGGAAGACGGTCATCTGGCCAGAATACCCGCATCCTCGCCGCGGTCAGTCCGGTGGATTCTCCACATCTGACTCAGGATGAGCACTCCGGACAGCGGTCAGCGGACGAGCGCGACGGCGAACCCGTCCCAGCCCTTCGAGCCGACGGTCTGGATGGCCGTCGCGTCCAGCGACGGGTTGCCGCCAATGAAATCCAGCGACGCCCTGATCGCGGCAGCGTCCGCTTCGCCATCCGGGTCCAGGATGGTCCCCTCCCAGATCACATTGTCCAGCACTATGACACTGCCCGACCGGGTGAGCCTGAGCGCCCATTCCAGGTAGTTGATGTTGTTCTGCTTGTCCGCGTCGATGAAGACCAAGTCGAAGGCTTCCTGATCCAGCAGCTTTGGCAGGGTGTCCAGCGCGGCCCCCACCCGGATGTCCACCTTGCGCCCGATTCCGGCCCTGTCAACGTTCCTGCGGGCGACGGCGGCATACTCGGGCAGGTATTCGCAGCTGATCAGCTGGCCGTCGTCGGGAATCCCGCGGGCCAGCCAGATGGTGCTGAAACCGGCCAGGGTGCCGATCTCCAACACTCGCCGCGCGCCGCTCATCCTGGCCAGCATCGTCAGCAGTTTACCCGCCGTCGGAGCCACCTCGATCGGCGGCAGGCCCGCGGCGCGGCCGTCCGCGATGGCCTGCTCCAGCGCCGGATCGCCTTTGACCAGGGTCTGGGAGAGGTAATGTTCTACGTCGAGCCAGCCATCCTGCGTGCGGTGATCAACCATGGCCACAGCCTAATACCGGCAGCCCGGCTCCGGCCAGAGGTACGGCACGTGAAGAGGTCCCGGCCGCTCAGATCCGCTCAGACGCTGCCCAGAGCCGGGTCAGATCCTGCCGGAGCCGGATCAGATCCGGTCCAGGGCCCGTTCCAGCCGCTCCAGCTTGCCGGTCAGCTCCCCCGAATGACCCGGACGGATATCGGCCTTGAGCACCAGGGACACTCGCGAACCGAATTGCCCCACGGCCTCGGTGGCGCGTTTGACCACGTCCATCACCTCATCCCACTCGCCCTCGATGGTGGTGAACATGGAGTCCGTGTGGTTTGGCAGACCGGAATCCCGCACCACCCTGACAGCGGCGGCGACGGCGTCGTGCACGGATGCGTCGGCGCTGCCCGCGGATCCGGAGGGTGCGGCGGATCCGGAGGGTGCGGGTCCGGAAGGGGCAACGGAGAAGGCGACAAGCATGGTTCCAGTGTGGCACGACGTCCGGAATGGCGCGCGAAGTTAGCACGGACGGTGGACAAACGAAGGGCGCGGAATCGGGCCGTCGGACCCGTACCGCTGTACGCTTGTTGCATGCCGGAGATTGGGGCCAGCAGACCGCTGAGAGCGGATGCCGTGCGCAATATGGACAGGATCATCACGGCTGCGCGCGACTGCTTCCGCAGCGACGGCCCGGACGTTTCGCTGCACGTCATTGCCCGGCGGGCCGGTGTAGGCCCGGCGACTCTTTTCCGGAACTTTGCGGACAAGGAAGAACTTGTGCTGGCCGCTCTGGCCCAGCAGCTGCGGTTGCGCGTGAACCCGGTCGCCGTCGCCGCACTGCAGAATGAGGACGCAGCCCGGGGCTTCCTGGCCGTCGCCGAGGCCCTGCTGGAAGTGGCCAGCGACGAGCTGAACCTGCTCTCCGCCGTCGCCGGCCGCCGCAGGCTGCTGGCCGGAATCACCACGCCGCTGCTGGAATCGCTGGGCACACTGCTGATCCGGGCACAGGCCCAGGGAACCATCCGCCCCGACCTGATGCTCGACGACGTCGTACCGCTGCTGGCGATGGCTCTCGGCGCCCTGGAAACGAACGTCCTCGGTTCGGGTGCTTGGCGCCGTTACGCGGCGGTCCTGACCGACGGCTTCCTGACCCCGGCGGGGGCGCGCCCGCTGCCGCCATTAGTGCCGATTCCCGGCATCGAGGTTCTGGTCGGCCGGCGCCGAGCCTGACGGACAGACGACGGCGGCCGGCGCGGGTGCCGCCGTTCCGGACACTTGCCGTGGACGATTCCCCGTCATTCGTCCGAATCTGCGGCCCCGGCGCCCGGCGCGCCAGTCGCTACGGCCAGCCGAGCAGCCGCAGCCCGGCAGCCGCGGCGGCGCCCACCACCACGACGAGCAGGAACGGCGCCCGCAACAGGAGCGCGACGGCGGCAGCGCCAAGCGCGCCAATCCGTGCGTCCAGGACCAGCTGCTGGCCGCTGGCGGCGGCGTTCATGACGGTCAGGGCTGCCAGCAGCCCGATGGTCAGCGTGCCCGCCACCCTGGACATACGCGGGTTGGCCATCCATCTGGCCGGGACCAGGTATCCGAGCAGCTTGGTGCCGAAGGCCAGGCCCGCCGCCAGCAGGATCCACGGCCACAGGTTCATGATTTATCCTCGCTGCGCCGGAACGGCTCGCGGCCTGCTGGGTCTCCGCCGCTGTGGTGATCGGCCCGCCCGCTATGGCCTTCGTGCGCGTACGGTTCCAGGTCCGGTTCCAATCCGTCCTTCTCATGCCCGTGCCGGAACCAGCCGATCAGCCCCGCGACCACGGCCGCCACCAGGATCGGCACGCCCGGCGGCACGAAAGGAACAGCCAGGAGCGTCGCCAGTGCACAGACGGCGGCAATCGCGGCGGGCTGGCGGCCCTTGATGCGTGGCCAGAGCAGCGCCAGGAATGCCGCGACGGCAGCGCCGTCGAGCCCCCAGCGCTTGGGGTCGCCCATCGCGTTGCCCGCCAAGGCGCCGACGGCGGTGAACAGATTCCAGAGCAAAAAGATGCCGATGCCGGCCACCCAGAATCCGCGCTTCTGCTCCAGGGGCTCGGTCTGGCCGCTGCCGGTGGCAGTGGATTCGTCGATGGTCAGGTGTGCGGTTGCGATTTTCAGCGCGCCGCGCGGACGCAGCAGGGCGTTGAGCTGCATGCCATACACGCCGTTGCGGATGCCCAGCAGCGCGGCCGCGCTCATCGCCGCGACGCCGCTGCCGCCGCCGGCAATCACCCCCACGAAGGCAAATTGCGAGCCGCCGCTGAAGAGCAGCAGGCTCAGCGCCATGGTCTGCCAGAAATCCAGCCCCGCGGCGACGGCGAGTGCGCCGAAGGAGGCTCCATAGAGCCCGGTGGCGACGCTGATGGACACCCCGACCCGGACGGCGGGCGAGTCGATGAACCTCACCGGGGGTGGCGGACTTTCCAGGCCCACGCGACGAGCGGAAGCCGCAACGGCAGGCGCAGCGAGTGGACCAGCCTGGCCCGAGGCGTCCCGCGGGGTCCAAAGGCATGCTGCAGAGCGGCAAGATGTCCCGCCGACTTCGGATCGCCAATTTTCACCGCGCCATTCGTCACCGTGCCGCCTCCTGCTCCGAGGTCGGGATGGTCTGGTCCTCCAGCGCCCGCACCTCGGCGGCCAGGCTGAGCCGGTCCACCCCGTGCAGCGCATCCGCGGCCCGGACCAGGGCCAGGTGGGAGAAGGCCTGCGGGAAGTTGCCCACCATCCGCTCCTGGGCCATCGAGTATTCCTCGCTCAGCAGGCCCAGCTCATTGGACAGCCCCACCAGCAGGTTCATCAGCTTTCGGGCATCCTCGCGTCGGCCGGTGTGGGCGTACTGTTCCACCAACCAGAAGGAGCAGGCCAAGAACGGATGCTCCCCCGGATCCAGGCCATCGACGCCGGTCTCCGTCAGGTAGCGGAGCAGCAGTCCGTCGTCGTCCACCAGTTCCCGCTCCAGCGCCGCCACCGTGCCGAGCATCTTCTCGTCGCCGTATGGCAGGAAGCAGACCTGCGGGATGCACAGCAGTGAGGCGTCCGTCTGCGTTCCGCCGTAAGTCTGCGTGAAGGTATTCAGCTCGGTGTTGAAGCCCTGGGTGAGGATCTCGGTGCGCAGCTGGGCCCGCAGTTCCTCCCAGCGCTCCACCGGCCCCTCCAGCCCGTGAACGCGCACGGCACGGACACCGCAGTCGAAGGCCGCCCACATCATCACGCGCGAGTGCGTGAAGTAGTTCCGGTCGCCGCGAACTTCCCAGATGCCGTTGTCCTTGGCCTCGAGATGCTTCTCCGTGAACCCCAGCAGGGCGCGCTGCAGCGGCCAGGAAAAGTTGTCTTCCTCGGCACCGGCCAGGCGGAGCTTCTCCAGCGACACCATGACCTCGCCGACAACGTCCGCCTGGTACTGGACCACGGCGCCGTTGCCGACCCGGACCGGGCGTGAATTCTCGTAACCCGGGAAGTTGTCCAGCTCGAATTCCTCCAGCTTGCGTTCCCCGGCCAGGCCGTACATGATCTGCAGATCCTCGGGATCCCCGGCCACCGCGCGCAGCAGCCAGTCGCGCCAGTGCCGGGCCTCCTGCGCGTAGCCGTGGGTCAGCATTGCTTCCAGCGTCAGCGCGGCGTCGCGCAGCCAGCAGTACCGGTAGTCCCAGTTCCGGGCACCGCCGAAGTCCTCGGGCAGCGAGGTGGTGGGGGCGGCCACAATGCCGCCGGTGTCCTCGTGCGTCAGCGCGCGCAGAACGAGAAGTGAACGCTTGACGGCGGCCGCGTATTCTCCGTCGTCACTGCAGCTTGACGCCCAATCGGACCAGTACTCCACGGTCTGCACCAGCGCGGCGTCAATGTCGATCCCGCTGGGAATCGGCCGGTACGAGGGGTACCAGGTCAGTTCCAGGTCGGCCGTTTCACCTGCGGAGACGGTGAATTCGCCCGCGTGCTTGTGGTCGCTGGCGCGCGGGAGGTGGTCCCCGCGCAGAACCATCGCATCCGGTCCGGCCACCGCCCGCAGCACCTCGTGGTCATTGGTGTCCTTCATCCGGCTGACCCAGGGAATCACGGTGCCGTAACCGAAGCGCAATCGCAGTTCCTGGCGGATCCGGACGCTGCCGGTCAGTCCCTCCACCCGGCGAACCAGCGATGCCCGGCGGTCGCCAACGGGCATGAATTCGGTGATCCGCACGCTGCCGCCGTCGGCCTGCCACTCCGTCTGCAGCACGAAGGTGCCCTCCACATAGCTGCGGTTGACGACCCCGGCATCCGCAGCGGCCGGGGCGAGCAGCCAGCGGCCGTGTTCCTCGGTGCCCAGCAGCGCGCCGAACACCGACGCTGAATCAAAACGGGGGAAGCACAGCCAGTCCACGCTGCCGGAGCGCGATATCAAGGGACCGGTGTGCATGTCTGAAAGGAGCGCGTAGTCCTCGATGGGTGATGCCATGGTTTAACTCAATCACACCTGGCTGGGTAATCGCTTCCGGTTCCGGGGCGGCTTCAGGGTGGCTTCCGGGGCCCTGTTCCGGGTCCGCCTACCGTCAGGGCAGCATGGCCCGCACAGCCGACGGGCGGTTGGTGGTCAGCTCCTGCACGCCCATCCGCAGGCACAGCTCAACGTCCTGCGCGGTATCCACCGTCCAGACGCGGAATCGGGTCCCGCGTGCGGCCCACCGGCGGACGCGGTCCGGGTGGTCGCGCAGGTACTCGATGCCCGGGCCCGCCAGCCCCACCAGGCCGTCGTCGATCATCTGCTCCCCCTCCGCGAGCGCACCGCGCAGCATGGTGACCACTGCGCCGCCGGCCAGCCGGCCCAGGACCATCTCCTGGCGGACGGCGTCCGCATCGATGTCCGCCACCAGCTGGCATAGGTGTTCCGTGGGGACGCTCTGCGCCAGGCACTGCAGGGAATCCCGGCTGAAACTCATGAAGGAGACCCGGATGTTGGCCAGCATTGAGGTCTCCGGCAGCCAGCCCTGTGCCCGCAGGAGCGCCAGCGCTTTCTCCTCCAGCTGCTGCCCGAAGGCGCTGGGGTGTTTGAACTCGATGGCCAGACCGATTCCGCGGCCGGCCCCGCGCAGGATCTTCAAAAGCTCCGCCAGGGTGAGAAGCTGGTCGTGGATTCCGCCGTAGGCCTGTGGAACGGCGGCACCCTTCCAGGAGCTGAAATCCAGTTCACGCAGCTGGTCCAGGGTGAACTCGGAGACCGGGCCGGTGCCGTCGGAGGTGCGGTCCAGCGTCGCGTCGTGCAGCAGGACCAGCTGACGGTCCCCGGTCAGGTGGACGTCGCATTCCACTCCGTCCGCACCGTCCGCGAGGGCCTGCAGGTACGCGGCGCGGGTGTGCTCGGCAAACCGTTCGCTGGAGCCGCGGTGGGCGTAAATCAGGGGCCGCATGGCACCACGGTATGCCATCGGCGCCACCTAACCGAAGCACGCGCGGTGGCGCCGCGCTTAACTTACGCTTACAGTATGGCGCTCCCGGAACAGTCCCAGTCCACAGATACCAAAGCAGAGCCCGACGGCGGTCCCCGCTCCGGAGGTTCGGGCGGCGCTGCCGGAGGTTCGGGCGGCATCAGTGCCGGGGCCCAGGGCTCTCCTGCCGATAGCCCCGGTGTTTCCAGCCCCGCCGGCTCCACCTCCGGCGCTCCCACCTCCGGCGCTCCCTCCTCCGGTGCTCCCTCCTCCGGGGCCTCCGGTGGCCCCAGCCCGCGCCCCGGCTCACGCCCCAGCCCACGCCCCGGCGCGCGGGACGGATTGCAGCCCGGCACGGACCAGGAAAAGGCGGCCGGGCTGCGCCGGATGAAACTCCTCGCGCTGTCCCTGCTGGTCCTGTTCGCGATCATCTTTGCGGCTTCCTATGCCCTGCAGAAGCAGTATCCGTGGCTGGAATATGTCCGTGCGGCCAGCGAGGGCGGCATGGTGGGCGCCCTGGCGGACTGGTTCGCGGTGACGGCGCTGTTCAAATACCCGATGGGCATCAGGATCCCGCACACCGCCATCATCCCCAACCGCAAGGACGCTATCGGCGCCAGCCTGGGCGAGTTCGTGGAGACCAATTTTCTCTCCGAAGCGGTTGTGCGGGAAAAGCTGGCCGGCATCGGGGCGGCCCAGAAGGTGGGCGCATGGTTGGCCAAGCCGGCCAGTGCGGAACGCATAGCGACCGAGGGCTCGGCTGCGATCCGCGGCGCCGTGCAGATCCTCAAGGACGACGACGTCCGCGACGTGATCGAGTCCATGGTCCGCAAACACGTGGTGGATCCGCCCTGGGGGCCGCCGATCGGGCGGATGGCGGAGCGGATCTTCGACGACGGACATCACCACCAGCTGGTCGACCTGCTGGTGGACCGCACCGCCGAGTGGGTGGCGCGCAACCATGAGGTGATCAGCCGGCTGGTGTCCGATCGGTCCCCCACCTGGGTACCACCCTTCGTGGACGGGCTGGTCGGCGACAAGCTCTACACGGAACTGTACAAATTCGTCCACGCCGTGCAAACGGACCAGCAGCACGAGGTGCGGCTGCAGCTGGACAACTACCTCAAGGATCTGGCCCAGGATCTCCAGCACGATCCGGCGATGATCGCCCGGGCGGATTCCATCAAGGAGCAGGTGCTCGACGACCCGCGCGTCCGCGAACTGGCCGCGCGCACCTGGGAAACGGTCAAAACCGCGCTGCTGACCGCCGTCGACGATCCCGGCAGTGAACTGCGGATCAAATTCACCTCGGCCATCCGCGAATTCGGCACCCGCCTGGTGCAGGACCCGGAGCTGGCGGCCAAGGCCAACGCGTGGATCAGCGATGCCGCTTCCTACCTGGTGAAGACCTACCGGCACGAGATTGCGTCCATCATTACGGACACCGTGGAGCGCTGGGATGCGGAGGAGACCTCACGCAAGATCGAGCTTCAGGTGGGCCGGGACCTGCAGTACATCCGGATCAACGGCACCGTGGTGGGGGGGCTGGCCGGGCTGGCGATCTTCGCGGTGGCCCACCTGGTCTTCGGCTGACCGGGGTCCCGGCTGAACCGAGGTTAGGTGGGCCTTTGGTCCGGCCGCGCCTCAGTCAATCGACGTCAGCAGAACGGGTCAACCACTACCCCTGCCTGCGCCAGCGCTGCGCGCACTGCCTGCGCCATCTGCACCGCCCCCGGAGTGTCGCCGTGCACGCACAGCGAGTCAACCTCCAGCGGCACGATCGATCCGTCCACCGCCTCAACGGATCCGCCAACCGCCATCTGGAGCGCCCGGCGGGCAACCTCCTGCACATCGTGCAGCACGTCCCCCGGCTGGCCACGCGGAACCAGGGTACCGTCGGCCCGGTAGCCGCGGTCCACGAAGGCCTCGTTGAAGAATCCGACGCCGTGCGCCAGGCATTCGGCGGCGATTTCCGAGCCGGCCAGCCCCAACACCGGCAGCTCCCGGCTGAAATCCCGGACCGCCGCGCACACCGCGGCGGCCTGTTCGCGGTCGTGCACAATCCGGTTGTACAGCGCGCCGTGCGGCTTGACGTAGGAGACCTGGGCGCCCACGGACCGGGCAATGCCATCCAGCGCGGACAGCTGGTACAGCACGTCGCCGTGGAGCTCATCGTGGCCCATTTCCATGGCACGCCGGCCGAATCCGGCCAGGTCCCTGTAGCTCACATGGGCCCCGATGCGCACGCCGTGGAGGACGGCCTGCCGGCAGGTGGCCAGCATGGTCAGCGGGTCCCCGGCGTGGAAACCGCACGCCACGTTGGCGCTGCTCACCAGAGCCAGCAGCGCACCGTCGTCGCCCATCCGCCAGGGGCCGAAGGATTCGCCAAGATCACTGTTCAGGTCCATGCCTGCGGCCCCCCTCCAGCAGCGAAGGAAGCCGCCGCGGCGGCTTACGGACCGGACCGTTGGCACCCTCGCCCGGGAGCCCGCCTCCGAAGCCGCCAAACCCGCCGGCGCCCGATTTGCCGTCCCGGAACCGCTCCAGCTCGGCCAGCAGCTCCGCGGGGAACTGCTGGGGAGCCGGCCCAAAGGCGCGTCGCGTGGCCGCCACGACGGCACGGCCCATGATCAGGTTGCCGCCGGCGCCGATCACGGCCCCAATGCCGAACGGGATCGCCCGGCCCACGATCGCGCTGCCCTCCCGGACCAGCAGCTTGCGCAGGAAGGCCTTCCGGATCCGGGCGCCGATGCCCCTGACGGCGGTCAGCGGCATGGTTTTGCCCAGCGTCGTGCCCCACGCCTGCAGGGGGGTACGACCGGTACCGAGCGCATGGCTGGTGAGCCCTTCCACCATCGCCGTGCCCTCCTCACCCAGCATGATCGCCATCACGGTGGTGCGGGCGCGCTCCGGATCCTGCAGCCGCACGCCATGCAGCTCGGCCACGGACTGGGCATAGAGCGCAGTGGTTTCCAGGAAGACGGCCGTGGCGGCGGCGGAAATGGACAGTGAGGCAACGGTGCCCAGGCCCGGAATGATGGCCGTGGCGCCGATCGCGGCCCCGCCGCCGGTCACGCCGGTGAGGAAGTCCCGTTCCAGCCTGGCGCTGAGCTGGGCCGTCGTCGCCATCGGATATTTGCGCCGCAGCCGGCGAAGATTCGCCAGCACCACCGGTCGCTGGACCTCGACGGCACGCAACAGCGCCCGGTGCACCGCCGGCTTCGGCCTGCCCTCGGCGTCGAAGGCCGCCTGGGTGGCGATCTTCACCGCCGCATTGGGCCTCTGTCCGCGCCTGCCGAATCGTTTCGTCATGTATACCCCTGACCTTGGTTTCCTCCCCAGCCTAGAACACCGGCGCCGGGTTGAGCCTGCGGGCGGCGCCGGGAGTTAGGTGTATGCCCGCCGCGGCATCAACCGTTCGGTCGAGTCTGCCCATCCGATGCTTGGAAGGAGCCGGGCACATGGACGGTCAGGAATGAGGACACGTCGATCAGCTCATCGGCCCGGATCCCGTGCCCCAACCCCTTGTAGAGCGCCGCGGTCAGGGTGGTGTTCTGCCGAAGCCAGTCACCGGTAAAGCGCGTGGCGTCAGGGTTGATCATGATGTCCGCCGCGTCCCGCGCCCAGAAAAACGGCACCCTGACCGGCAGCGGTTCCATCGCGGCCAGCAGCTCATTATCCAGGACGAAGCCGGACAGACCGACGACGGCGGCAAAGGCTTCGGGACGCAGCCTCAGCAGCGTCGTGGCCATGGCCATACCCTGTGAATAGCCGAGCAGGCTGACGCTGCTGAAACCGTATTTGGCCTCTTCCCCGGCCAGCCACGCGGACACCCCGCTGGTGGCGCTGAGCACGTCGGAAAAATCATTGTTCAGGAAATAGTCCAGCAGGAACCAGCCGTACTCCCCGGAAATGTCTTTGGGTGCCCGCAGGGCGGCGCAGGTGAACGCGGCGGGCATCGCGTCGAAATGGGCGCTCATACGGGTCTCGTCCGTGCCGTAGCCGTGCAGCATTACCAGCAGCGGCGTCCCGGTCCGCTGGGCTTCCGGCTTGGACCAGGCCACCGTCATCATGATCACAAGCCTTGCCGCCACGGCACCTGATGGCAAGTGCCGGTGCTTGTCAGGCCCATCCCCCGCCGGTACTGTGCATAAATAAGCCTGCTTATCTTTGGCAGTCAAACGGTGGCGGCACCGAGCCGCCTCCGCACCGAAGGAGCTGTAGATGCGCATTGGATCCTCGATTTTCCTGATCGCCGTTGGCGCCATACTGGCATTCGCCATCAGTCCCGATCTGGTCTCCTTTATCGATCTGCGGCTGGTGGGCTACATCCTCATGATCGTGGGAGTGCTCGGACTGATCATCTCGCTGGTGATGGCCGCTCCAAGCCGCAGGCGCCGCGTCACCGAGGCGCGAACCACCGTCGATCCGGGAACCGGCGAGCGCGTCACCCGCAATGAAACCAGGGACACCGACATCTGAGCCTTGCGTAACCTCCCGGAGCTCCCTCCCGCCCGGTTGCCGCCGGGGCGCGGCTTGACCCGGCGCCGGCGGGCCCCGGCGGGCCCGGCGGAAACCTGCCCCGATGTCGGCGTGCCCTGATGTCTCTGCGCCCGCGTGCCCGGATGGCCTGATGCACGCGCGCCCTCCACCACGGACCGCCGTCGGGCGCCCCAACGCGCCGAATGTTCCGAACGCTCCAAACGTTCCAAACGGAATCGCGTAGCTCCGGCATCCGCCCGGACCCGTTTTCGGTGCGGTCGCATGGTCACTCATCGAACGGTCGCTATCTGCTCGCTTGCCCGCGAAAGGTCGCCGATACCCCGCCCCGCCCTGGCCTCCCGCCGTCGCGCCACGCCCCCGGATCTGTGTTTCTGTGGTTATTCTGTTGACAAACAAAGACGAACACAGATAGAGTCATCAAAACCAACATGGATGTGACCCGCATCACTGGCAGCTTCATTGGACCCGGAGGCCATATGTTCGCCGAAGAACGGCAGCTGAAGATCGCCGAACTGGTGGCCGCCCGGAACCGGGTAACCGTCACCGAACTCGCCGATTTGTTTACCATCACCCAGGAAACCGTCCGCCGGGACCTCGCCGCGCTGGAAACCGCCCGCACCCTGCGCCGCGTACACGGTGGTGCGGTGGCGATGGACCGGCTGAGCATGTCCGAGCCGAGCCTGGGCGAACGCCAGACCCAGCGGCAGGACCAGAAATCCCGCATTGCTGCGGCGGCGGCCGCCCTGATCCCGTCCAGCCGCACCGGCTCCATCATTCTCGACGCCGGCACCACCACCGCCCGGCTGGCGGACCGTATTGCCGGCTGGGCGCCGTCGAGCCCCGGCGATGCGCTGCTGGTCATCACCAACGCGGTACCCATTGCCTTCAAGCTTTCAGGCAATCCGGAGATCCAGCTGGAGATTCTGGGCGGCCGGGTCCGCGGCCTGACCAGCGCAATCGTGGGCCGCACGGCCACCGAGCAACTCGAGTCGCTCCGTCCGGACATCGCCTTCATTGGCGCCAATGGTGTCCATCCGGACTTCGGATTCAGCACCCCCGACCCGGTGGAAGCCGCGGTGAAAACCGCCATCATCCGCTCCGCGCGCCGGGTGGTGGCACTTGTCGATTCCTCCAAACTGGGCGAGGAGACGCTGGTCCGCTTCGCCGCCCTGGGCGAGGTGGACACGCTGATCACGGACGCGGAGCCCGCGGCCGATCTTGCCGCCGCCCTGGCCGCGGCCGACGTGGAAGTGGTGATCGCATGATTGTGTCCCTGACCCCCAACCCCAGCCTGGACCGGACCATCGAGCTGGCCGCCCCGCTGGCCCGCGGTGAGGTGCAGCGCGCCATCGCCGCCCATCAGGAGCCCGGCGGCAAGGGCGTGAACATCGCCCGAACGCTTTCCGCCTCGGGTGTTGACTGTCTGGCGCTCCTCCCCGGCGACCGGGATGATGCCGTCCTGGTGGCCCTGCGCGCGCAGGGGATCCCACACCTTGGCCTGCCGATCGGTGCTCCGCTGCGCAGCAACGTGGCCATCACCGAGGCCGACGGCGTCACCACCAAGGTCAACGAGCCCGGCCCGGTCCTGGACCAGGTCCAGCAGCGCGCGCTGATGCAGCTGGCCATCGAGAAGTCCGACGGCGCCAGCTGGCTGGTGCTGGCGGGTTCCCTGCCGCCAGGGGTTGGTGCCGATTTCTATGCCCGGCTTACCGCGGAACTGCGCGCCCGTTACGGAACGGCAGCCCCCAAGGTGGCCATCGATTCTTCCGGGGAGCCGCTGGCTGCCGTCCTGGCGGCTCCGGAAGCCGGATTACCCGATCTGCTCAAGCCCAACGCCGAGGAACTGGCGGAGCTGACGGGCGTCTCGGATGCGGCAAGCCTGGAATCGGACCCGCAGCTGGCGGCCGCAGCAGCACAGACACTGGTGGACGCCGGCGTCGGCGCCGTGCTTGCAACCCTGGGATCCAGGGGAGCAGTGCTGGTCACCGCACAGGGCAGCTGGTTTGCCAGCGGCCCGAAAATCGAAGCGAAAAGCACCGTCGGCGCAGGCGATTCCGCCCTGGCCGGCTATCTGTTGAGCGAGACGGCCGGCGCCCCCGGTCCCGAACGCCTGCAGCAGGCGGTGGCCCATGGGGCGGCCGCCGCCTCCCTGCCGGGATCCACCGTCCCGGCACGCTCACAAACCAACCCCCGCGCCGTCACCGTCACGGCCCTGGCTGATGCCAAGGAGTACTGAAATGACATCACTAATCACCCCGGAGCTTGTCACTCTGGACACTGACCTGGGCACCGAGCCCACCACGGTCATCCGGCACCTGGCCGAGCTCATCGCCGCCACCGGACGCGCCACCGGAGCGGAGGCGCTGTACGCCGATGCGCTGGCCCGGGAGCAGAAGACCGCCACCGGCATCCCGGGCGGCATTGCCATCCCGCACTGCCGCTCCGCCGCCGTCGTCGAGCCAACGCTCGCCATGGTGCGGCTGGCACCGGCGGTACCGTTTGGCGCCAAGGACGGCCCCGCGGACCTGGTCTTCTTCATCGCAGCCCCCGAGGGCGCGGACCAGGAGCACCTCAAGCTGCTGTCCCGGCTGGCGCGGTCGCTGATCAAGAAGGACTTCACCGCGGCCCTGCGTGATGCGGCGACGCGCGAAGACATCGTCGCCCTGGTAGCGGGCGCCCTCGCTGACAAGCCCGCCTCTTCGGCGGCGGACACGACGGCGGCGGCCCCCAGCGCCGGCGAAGTCCCCAGCGGACCTCGGCGCCTGGTCGCCGTCACCGCCTGCCCCACCGGCATCGCCCACACCTACATGGCCGCCGACTCCCTGGTCGCGGCCGCCAAGGAAGCCGGCGTGGACCTGCAGGTCGAGACGCAGGGTTCGGGAGGTGTGACCCCGTTGGATCCGGCCGTCATCGCCGCCGCAGAGGCCGTCATTTTCGCCGTCGACGTCGATGTCCGCGGCAAGGAGCGCTTCGCCGGGATGCCGGTGATCAACGCACCGGTCAAGCGCGGCATCGACGAGCCGGCCAAGATGGTCCAGGAGGCGCTCGCCGCGGCGACCAACCCCAGGGCCCACCGGGTGCCGCACTTCGGTGCCGAGGAGACAGCCGAACGCCAGACGGAAGCATCGGGTGAGCACATCGGCCAGAAGCTGAAGAAGGTACTGCTTACCGGCGTGAGCTACATGATTCCGTTCGTCGCCGGCGGCGGTCTGCTGATTGCCCTGGGCTTCCTGCTCGGCGGGTACGACATTGCACTGGGCACCAGGGCGGATGACATCCTGGCCCACAACACGTTGTTCAACCTTCCGGACGGCAACCTGGCCCTGTATATCGGCGTTGTGTTCTTCAAGATCGGCGCCCTCTCGCTCGGTTTCCTGGTACCGGCATTGGCAGGTTACATCGCCTTCGGCATCGCGGACCGGCCCGGCATCGCCCCCGGATTCGTGGCAGGCGCGGTGGCCGGCTTCATGGGAGCAGGCTTCCTGGGTGGGCTGGTCGGCGGTCTGCTGGCCGGATTCATCGCCCACTGGATCGGCACCTGGTCCGTCCCCCGCTGGCTGCGCGGCCTGATGCCCGTGGTGATCATCCCGCTGCTGGCTTCCATCGTGGCCTCCGGTTTGATGTTCCTGGTCCTTGGCGGACCGATCGCCGCTCTGACCAAGGCGCTCAACACCTGGCTCTCCGGCATGACCGGCGCCTCCGCCATCGTCCTGGGTATCATCCTGGGTCTGATGATGTGCTTCGATCTGGGTGGCCCGGTCAACAAGGTGGCGTACGCCTTCGCCGTCGCCGGTCTGGGTGCCGGTTCCGCTGCCAACCATGCGCCATGGCAGATCATGGCAGCCGTGATGGCGGCCGGCATGGTGCCCCCGCTGGCCATGGCCCTGGCCACGACCCTGGACAAGACGCGCTTCTCCCTGGCCGAGCGCGAAAACGGCAAGGCCGCCTGGCTGCTCGGAGCCTCGTTCATTTCCGAGGGAGCCATCCCGTTCGCTGCGGCGGATCCGCTGCGCGTCATCCCCTCCACCATGCTGGGCGGCGCCGTCACGGGAGCACTGTGCATGGCAACAGGAGTCACCTCACAGGCCCCGCACGGCGGAATCTTCGTCTTCTTCGCCATCGGCAACCTGACGATGTTTATCGTAGCCATCCTGGCCGGAACCGTGGTCTCCGCGCTGGCCGTGCTGGCACTCAAGCGGTGGGCCGTGCGCAGGCCGGTTGACGCCGTCGGGTCCGTTGATACTGTTGCAGCACAGAGCCTGAGCGCGACGCCGGTCGGCAGTTAGAGGAAACGGGATGAAGACCTTTACAGGAGTCGGTGTGACCCCGGGACGCGTGGCCGGGCCGGTGCGGTGGATGCCGCCGGCCGTCGCGGAGCCTCCCGCGGGAGAGGCTTTGGCGGCCGGCACGACGGCGGACCAGGCTGCGGACGCGCTGCGCGCGGCGGCCAAATCCGTACAGGCCGAGCTGAAGGCCCGGGCGGCCCGGGCCACCGGGGACGGTAAGGCCGTGCTTGAGGCCACCGCCCTGATGGCCGCGGACCCGATGCTGCTCAAATCCGCGGTCAAGCTGCTCAACGCCGGCAGCTCCGCCCAGCGGGCGATCTGGGACGCGGGCGACGGGGTCGCCACGATGCTGCTGAACCTGGGCGGCTACATGGCCGAGCGTTCCCACGACGTCCTGGACGTCCGCGCCCGGATTGTCGCCGCGCTGCGCGGCGTTCCGTCCCCGGGCATTCCGGACGGGGATAAGCCGTTCATCCTGCTGGCCGAGGATCTGGCGCCGGCGGACACCGCCACGCTGGATCCGGCCAGGGTCATTGCGCTGGTCACTTCCGGCGGCGGCCCGCAGTCGCACACCGCCATTATTGCCCGCGCGCTGGGCCTGCCCGCCGTCGTCGCCGCCCATGGCGTGACGGAGCTGGCGGAGGGGACGCAGCTTTACGTGGACGGCGCCGCCGGTACCGTCACCGCGGATCCGGATGCTGAGCTGCTCGCCGCCGCCGAGGCCTGGGCCTCCCGGGCGTCGGTGCTGGCCGCCTTCGACGGCGACGGCCGGCTGGCGGACGGCACGGCCGTCCCGTTGCTGGCCAACGTCGGCGGTGCGAAGGACGCCGTGGCCGCCGCCGCCGCCGGGGCGCAGGGCGTGGGTCTGCTGCGCACCGAATTCTGCTTCCTGGGCCGGGACACCGAGCCGTCGCGCCAGGAGCAGGTTGCCGCCTACCGGGGCGTCTTTGATGCCTTCCCGGGCAAAAAGGTTGTGGTCCGAACCCTGGATGCGGGTGCGGACAAGCCGCTGCCATTCCTCACCGACGCCACCGAGCCCAACCCGGCGCTGGGCGTGCGCGGCTACCGCACCGACTTCACCTCCCCCGGCGTGCTGGAGCGCCAGCTGCAGGCGATCGCCGCCGCAGCCGAGGGGACGGCGGCGGAGGTCTGGGTGATGGCCCCGATGATTTCGACGGCGGCCGAGGCGGCGCATTTCGCTTCCCTGTGCGCCGCGGCCGGCCTGCTGACCCCCGGTGTGATGGTGGAGGTGCCCTCCGCCGCCATATCCTCCCGGCATCTGTTGGACCAGGTCGCATTTGCCAGCCTGGGCACCAACGACCTGACCCAGTACACGATGGCGGCGGACCGGCAGCTGGGGCCGCTGGCCGCGCTCAACGATCCCTGGCAGCCCGCCGTGCTGGCGCTGATCAAGGCGACGGTCGCCGGCGCCGCCCAGCAGGCCGCCGCGGCCTGGGCCGCGGCAGTCGAGGCCGGCGCAGCGTCGTTGCCGGCCGGGCCCGGCGAGGCCGCCCTCGAAACCAAGCCGGTCGGGGTCTGCGGTGAGGCCGCCGCGGACCCGGCCCTCGCCGTCGTCCTGGTGGGCCTGGGCGTGAGCACGCTGTCCATGACGGCACGGGCCCTGCCCGCGGTCAGTGCCGTGCTGCGCACCGTAACGTTGGAGCAGGCCCGGGC
>JALYYI010000172.1 GCA_030946705.1 Actinomycetota bacterium
TTCGCCGCGATAGCGCACGCCCAGTTCGATCCACCCCTATACGGATGGCAACGGCCGCCTGGGGCGGGCCCTGTTGAACGCGGTTCTGCGCTATCGGCGGGTCACGACCGCCGCCATCGTACCCATCACATCGGCCTTCATGGGTGGTCGCGACAGCTACTTCGCGCGTCTCGGTGCCTACAGGGACGGGGAAGCGGACCTGTGCTTTGACTACATCGCCCGCTGCGCATTCTCGGCCTGCCGGGCAGCATCGGAATCGGCCACCACCCTGGCCGGGCTGCCCCGGCAGTGGAGGGACGCCGTGAATCCATGCTCTGGCTCGGCAGCGCTGAAGCTGATCGACTCCCTGCGGATCAACGCGTCCAGCGCAGACCTCCTCAGTCCTGCCGCGCGCTCCTACATCGTCAAACAGCAGGTCCAAGCCAACGCTGCGGCGCGCACCTAAGCCGAGGGGCCTACTTGCTGGGCGTGACCGAGGGGGTCGGGGACGTCGACGACGTCGAGCTGGAGGAGCTGGGCGAAGGCGACGCGGACGACGAGCTGGAACTCGGGGACGGCGTCGGCAGGTACTGCTGGTATTCCTTCAGCGTTCCGTCCAACACCGGAACGGTCAGCTCCTGCGTCTGCGGGCCCTTGTCCCCGTCCTGGCTCAGCGTCACCTTCTCCACCGCGCCGGGAATCACGCTGACCGTGCTCAGGGTGGCACTGGTCTGGTCCTGGCTCAGCAGCTGATGGTCGTTGGCCTTGACCATGACCTTGGTTTCGGCACCGCCGGACCCTGTGATGCTGAGCGTAATGTCACTGCTGGAGGTGTTATAGACCGCCCCGAGCACGCGGCCGGGCTTGTCCTTGCCGGTGGAGACGATGAGGATGTTGCGCAGTTCCAGACTGCCCAGGTCGGTGCGTACGCCATCCGAGGCGGAGTACATCTGGTCGGTGCTCTGCGGGTTGATATAGCTGCAACCGGTCGCCGAAAGCACGCCCACGCCGATGGCGGCAATCAGGCTAAAGCGCTGCGTACGACTGAGTACCCGATTGCTCCAAGCGAATCTCACGTCTAGAACTCCTCATAGAAACGGTAAACAATATTCGCCCCTAGCCTAACCGGAACTAGCCGCATACCGCGCTTCAGTGGACTCCCAAGGATGCAACATCCCGCCTTCCGCCACATTGCACCTGCACTCATTTGCGATTTCGTCAACCCCTTCTGCGGTTTCCGGCTAGCACTCCCGGCTAGGTGCCAGCTGGCTCTGACCTGCGAAAACGCAACAGAGGGGTGCCTAAATCGTGATAAACTAGAGGCCGGAAAGGGAGAATCCACATGCTTTTTGAGGTCGGCGAGACAGTAGTTTACCCCCACCACGGTGCAGCAAAGATCGAGGAGATCAAAATGCGCACCGTCAAGGGCGAAGAGAAAATGTACCTCAAGCTCAAGGTAGCCCAGGGTGACCTAACCATTGAAGTACCGGCAGAGAATGTGGACCTTGTTGGGGTCCGCGATGTTGTCGGCAAGGAAGGCCTGGAGCACGTTTTTGAGGTTCTCCGCGCCGAATTCACCGAAGAACCGACCAACTGGTCCCGGCGCTACAAGGCAAATCTTGAGAAGCTCGCTTCGGGCGACGTCATCAAGGTTGCGGAGGTTGTCCGGGATCTGTGGCGCCGCGATCACGACCGGGGCCTGTCGGCCGGCGAAAAGCGGATGCTGGCCAAGGCGCGCCAGATTCTGATCTCGGAGCTGGCCCTGGCCGAGAAGACGGATGAGGAGAAGGCCGCTACGGTCCTGGACGAGGTCCTCGCTTCCTAACGCGGACCGAGTGACAAGGACCGGAAGACACAAGAAAAACCCCGGCGCCCCACGGTGCCGGGGTTTCTTATGCCCGGTGCCCGCGGCGTTACGCTTAGGCGCATGAATGCAGACGAAGGCAGAAGGATCGCCGTTATTGTCGTGGCGGCAGGCTCGGGGGAGCGCCTCGGCTACGGAATACCCAAGGCGAAGGTTCCGCTGGGCGGTGAGCCGATGCTCACCCATACCCTGCGCGGGGTTCTCGCCGCCGGCGTCGCCAGCCAGGTTTGCGTAGCGATCCCCCGCGGGGAGGACAGCCTGCGGGGACTGTGCGAGGCGATGACCGTGGAGACAGCCGGTGCCGGAAGCCCCACCATTACCGTAGTCGACGGCGGTTCCACCCGTTCGGATTCGGTCCGGGCCGCGCTGGCGGCCCTTGAGCCGGACATCACGGCCGTGATGGTCCACGATGCGGCTCGGGCACTGACCCCGGACGAGGTTTTCCACCGTGTGGCGCACTCCCTGGCCGAGGGGGCCCTCGCCGTCATCCCGGCCCTCGCCGTCGTGGACACCATCAAGGCGGTGTCGCCCACCGGCCGCGAGGAGGCACCCCGCGCACCCGAGAAGGTGCGCACCACCCCGGCACGCGGACAATTGAGAGCCGTGCAGACGCCTCAGGGCTTTGACCTGGCCACTCTGCGCCGCGCCCACCGGGACGCGGAAATGTTCACCGATGCCCAGGCCGCCGAGGTGACCGACGACGCCATGCTGGTGGAGGCCATGGGCGTTGATGTCTACGTGGTCAAGGGATCCGCGCGCAGCCTGAAGATCACCACCCCGACGGATCTCCTGCTGGCCGAGGCGCTGCTGGCCGGACCGTTGGCGCCGCGCTGGGTCGAGGGATAGCCCATGGCACTGCCCCAGGAAAAGGTTTTCAGCCAGCCCGAACCCCAGCCCGAACCCCGGCCCCAGCCCGAACCCCCGCGCCGGCCCCAGCCCCTGCCGCGCACCGGGATCGGCGTCGACGTGCACGCCTACGCCCCGGAAGACGAGCCGCAGCCGTTGTGGCTGGCCGGACTCTTCTGGGAGGGCGAGCGCGGCCTGGCCGGCCATTCGGACGGCGACCCGGTGGCCCACGCGGCCGCCGATGCCCTTTTTTCAGCCGCCGGGCTGGGGGATCTGGGCACGCACTTCGGGACCGACCGGCCCGAATACAAGAGTGCCAGTGGCCTCACGCTGCTGGCGGAGGCGGCCCGGATTGTCCGGGCGGCCGGCTTTGAGATCGGCAACATCGCCGTGCAGTTTGTCGGCAACCGGCCCAAGTTCGCGCCCCGCCGGGCGGAGGCGGCGGCCGTGCTCAGCGAGGCGGCCGGCGCGCCGGTGAGCGTCAGCGCCACCACCAGCGACGCGCTCGGCTTCACCGGCCGCGGCGAAGGGATCGCCGCTATCGCCAGCGCCCTGGTGCTGGCCCTCCCGGCCCCGCCGGCGGCAGTCCGCTAATCTGGAGCGGTGACCCTGCGCTTTTACGATTCCGCCACCGCCGCCGTCCGCGACTTCGTCCCGCTCGTGCCGGGCGAGGCGTCCCTGTACTACTGCGGTGCCACCGTGCAGGGCGAGCCGCACATCGGCCATGTCCGCTCCGCCATCGCCTTCGACCAGCTCACCCGCTGGCTGCGCTACCGGGGGCTGAAGGTCACGGTGATCCGCAACGTCACGGACATTGATGACAAGATCCTGGCCAAGAGCACCGAGTCGGGTGAGGAGTGGTGGGCGCTGGCCTACCGTTTTGAGCAGGCCTTCGAGGATGCCTACGACGCCCTTGGCGTGGAGAAGCCCAGCTATGAGCCCCGCGCCACCGGGCACATCCCGGAGATGCACCAGCTGATCCAGGAGCTGATCGACCGCGGCCATGCCTACCCGGCGGCGGACGGTTCCGGGGACGTCTACTTCGATGTGCGGTCCTGGAGCAAGTACGGCTCGCTGACCAGGCAGAACATCGACGACATGCAGGCCGCCCCGGACGTCGAGCCGGAGTTCAGCGGTCGCAAGAAGGATCCGCGGGACTTCGCGCTGTGGAAAGGCTTCAAAGCGGGAGAACCGGCGACGGCGGCCTGGCCCAGCCCGTGGGGCGCGGGACGTCCCGGCTGGCATCTGGAGTGCTCCGCCATGGCGGGCAAGTATCTGGGCGACGCGTTCGACATCCACGGCGGCGGCCTGGACCTGCGTTTCCCGCACCACGAGAACGAGATGGCCCAGTCCCAGGCCGCGGGCCGGGCGTTCGCCAATTTCTGGCTGCACAACGGGCTGGTGGCCTACCGCGGCGAGAAGATGAGCAAGTCGGTGGGAAACACCGTGGGCCCGGCCGAGCTGCTGGCCCAGGCCCGCCCGCTGGTCGTCCGCTACTACCTGGGCCAGGCGAACTACCGCTCGGTGCTGGACTACCGGCCGGAGTCGCTCACCGAGGCAGCGGCCGCCGTCGAACGCATTGAAAGTTTCATGGCCAACGCCATGAAGGTGCTGGCTCCGGCGGGCGATTTCTCCTTCCGGCCCGGAGCGGCTCCGGCGGCCTTCGAGGCGGCGATGGATGATGACCTCAACGTCCCGGCCGCGCTGGCGGTACTGCACGAGACGGTCCGGCGCGGCAATACCGCACTGGCCACCGGCACCGCTGCGGAGGAGATCCTGCTCACGGCGGCGGGGGAAGTCTGGGCGATGACCGGTGCGCTGGGCGTCAACCCGATGGATCCGCATTGGAAGGGCGACGGCGGTGACGACGGTGCGCGCAAGGCCCTGGATGCGCTGGTCTCGGCACAGCTTCAAACCCGCAGCCGGGCCCGCGCCGAGAAAGACTGGGCCGTCTCGGACGCGATCCGGGATGCTCTGGCGGCCGCCGGCATCGAAATCGCCGACTCGGCCGGGGGAGCCAGCTGGTCCCTGCGGAAAAACTGACCCGCCCGGGACGGTTCTGCTCAGCGAGGTGCCGGACTCAATGAGCAGGACCGGGTTCTGCGCACCGACCGGGCGCCCTCAGTGAGCAGAACGGTTCCACTGAAGAGCCGGTTTGGTTGCTCTCGGTAAACTAGTAGGAAACGGGCTGATTCCTGCCCGCTGATCGATGACTTTCGGAGCCTGGAACACGGCCCGACCAGCAACCGTTAGGGTTTTGACGATGGCCAGTAATTCACGCGCAGGCGCCATGCGCAAGCTCAAGAAGGGCCCCACTGTCGGCACCGGTGGCTACGGCCGGAAGGCCCTGGAAGGCAAGGGCCCCACTCCCAAGGCCGAGGACCGGCCGTACCACAAGGCACACAAGGGCAAGCAGCTCGCGGAGCGTTCCGCCGCCAAGCGCGGAGGCACCGGTGATGCGGCGCGCTCCGGTTCCGGCCGCCGCAGCGGTCCCAAGGGCCGGGCCACGGAGGAAATGGTGACCGGGCGCAACTCGGTGGTGGAGGCTATGCGGGCCGGCGTGCCCGCCAAGGTCCTGTACGTCGCCGTCCGCATTGACATGGACGACAGGGTCCGCGAATCGCTGAAGCTGGCCGCGGACCGCGGCATCCCGCTGATGGAAGTGCACAAGCCGGAGCTGGACCGCCTAACCGAGGACGCGGTGCATCAGGGCCTGGTCCTGCAGATCCCGCCCTACGAGTACCAGGATGCGGTGGACCTGGCGCAGGAGACCATAGCCAAGTGGAAGAAGGGCTACATCAACAATGCGCCCCTCTTCGTCGCTCTGGACGGCATCACGGATCCGCGCAACCTTGGCGCGATCATCCGCAGCGTCTCCGCCTTCAGCGGGCACGCCGTCGTCGTACCGGAACGCCGCAGCGTCGGCGTGACGGCCTCGGCCTGGAAGACCAGCGCGGGTGCCGCCGTGCGCGTGCCGGTGGCGAAGGCGCTCAACCTGAACCGGGCGCTGGAAGCGTTCAAGAACATGGGCATCTATGTCCTGGGGCTCGACGGCGACGGCGACGTTTCGCTGCCCGGGCTCGACCTGGCCACGGAGCCGCTGTGCATCGTGGTCGGATCCGAGGGCAAGGGCCTGTCCCGCCTGGTGCGCGAAAACTGCGACCAGATTGTCTCCATTCCGATCGATTCGGCCATGGAGTCGCTGAATGCGTCGATGGCCGTCGGCATCAGCCTGTACGAGATCTCGAAGCAACGCGCCGCCCGCGCGTAGTTATGACCGTGGCCGACCTCATCACTGCGCCGCCGCTTGGCGCGGCTTCCTCTCGAGCCTTTCCGCTGGGACTGAGCCCGCATTCCGGCGCGGCCGATCCCGTCGACGAGGTTCCCGTCAACGTCGCCGTCTACGCACCAGACCTGGATGACGTGGTGCTGTATTTCCAGGCGCCGGGACGCCCCTGGCGCGGCGTGCTGCTGCCGGATTACACCGACGGCGTGCACCACGGCCTGGTCAGCGGCATGCCGGTCGGCAGCCGCTACGGTTTCCTCTCCGCCGCCGCGGCGGCATCAGCCGCATCCGACGGCACCGGGCCCGACGGCGGCGGGCCCGACGGCGGCGGGCCCGACGGCGGCGGGCACACCGGTGGCCGCACCGGTGGGCTGGATCCGGAGTCCGTCCAGCTGCTCCTGGATCCCTACGGCCGGGCCATCCACGGCCGCAGCGCCACCAGTTCCACTAGCGCCACCGCTACCAGCGGCGCCACCGGCGACAGCGGATCGCTGTACACCTCGGTGCGGATGGACAGCGGCTTTGACTGGGGCCACGACGCGCATCCGCACACCCCATGGCGGAACACCGTGCTCTACGAGGCCCACGTCAAGGGCCAGACCATGCTGCATCCGCGGATCCCGAAGGAGATCCGCGGCAGCTATGCCGGCATGGCCCACCCGGCCATGATTGAGTACCTGACCGCTCTGGGGATCACGGCCGTGGAACTGCTGCCGATCCAGTTCCACATCGACGAGCCCCATCTGCAGGACCTGGGCCTGACAAATTACTGGGGCTACAACACCCTGGGATTCTTTGCCCCACAGGTCTCCTACGCCAGTCCGGCGGCGCGGGCGGCCGGCCCGCAGACGGTCCAGGACGAGCTCAAGGGGATGATCAAGCTGCTCCACGCCGCCGGCATCGAGGTGATCCTGGATGTGGTCTACAACCACACGGCCGAGGGCGGCCAGGACCGTCCAGCGCTGAGCTGGCGCGGGCTGGCCGATCGGCAGTACTACCGGAACGACGGCGGCCGGTACATCGACTCCACCGGCTGCGGCAATTCGCTGGACTTCAGTGAGCGACGGGTGGTGCAGCTGGCGCTCGATTCGCTGCGCTACTGGGTGGAGGAATTCCACGTGGACGGTTTCCGCTTTGACCTGGCGGTAACCCTGGGCCGCAACGCCGAGAACGAATTCCGGTCCCAGCACGCCTTCCTGATCGCCGCCGCAACGGACCGGGCACTGGCCGGGATCAAGCTCATCGCCGAGCCCTGGGACCTCGGCAGCGACGGCTGGCAGACCGGGCGGTTCCCGCTCGGCTGGGCGGACTGGAACGACCGCTTCCGCGACTCGGTCCGTGATGTCTGGCTCTCCGACCAGGCGGCCATCGCCGCCGGCGGCAGCGGCGGCCCGCTGGACCGGCTGGCCGACGGCCTCGCCGGCTCCGCGGAACTCTTCGCCTTCTCCGGACGCAGCCAGCTGGCTTCCATTAACTTTGTCACGGCGCACGATGGCTTCACGCTGCGGGACCTGGGCTCCTATAATCGCAAGCACAACGAGGCCAACGGCGAGGAAGACCGGGACGGCCACGGCCACAACCGCAGCTGGAACCACGGGGTGGAGGGCCCCACGGAGGACGAATCCATTGCCGCCGCCCGCGCGCAGACCAGCCGGAATATCATGGCGACCCTGCTGCTCTCCCTGGGCGTGCCGATGATCACCGCCGGGGATGAGCTGGGCCGAAGCCAGCGGGGCAACAACAACGCCTACTGCCAGGACAACGAACTGACCTGGCTGGACTGGTCCATGGACGCGGGTGCGCAGGAAATGCTGGCCGCCACTCAGCGGCTGATCCAGGTCCGCCGGAACTTCCTGGCCAACCAGCCCAGCAGCTACCCGGACCGGGGCGAGAGCTCCTACCTGCACTGGTACAACGCCGAGGGCCTGCCGATGACCCCGGAGCAGTGGCGGGACCCTGCCAGCCGGGTGCTGCAGCTGCTGATCGGGTCCCCCGACGGCCTGCTGGACGGGCTGGTGGTCTTCAACGCCTCGGCGGCGCCGGCGGACGTCACGCTGCCGGTCTTAGCGGCCGACGGCGGGCCCGCCCGCCGCTTCGAGCTGCGGATGACCACCGCGCGGGAGCATGACGAACGCCAGGGGAAAGTGCTGACCAAAGACCGCGACCGGGTGGCGGCGAACTCCATCAACATCTACCGCTCCTGAGCCTCCCCGCTCCCGATGACGGGGAGTACACTGTCAGCACGCCGCGCTCTCCGGACCGCGGCTACCGGTGCAACACCGTTTGTTCCTGGGAGATCTGGCCCGCAGGCGGACATGCGCGTTCTTCAAATTCAGCGCGGAGGGGTCATGACAGAGGGTAAACGGGCGGTCTTCGAAATCCCGGCAGCGCAAAGCAAGGAAGGGGTTCTGCAGGAGTTTGCGGATGCGCTTAAGTTCCCGGCCCACTTCGGCCACAATCTCGATGCCCTGCAGGAGTGCCTGATGGACTGGGTGGATTCCTCCACCGCGGCCCGGACCCTGGTCTGGCACGTCGATCCCGCCTTCCGGGACACCCGGGCGCACTCCCTGATCCTGGAGCTCCTTGCCCGGGCGGGGGAATATTCCCGCCGGACGCCGCGGCTCACCCCGGACGCCGAAGCGTCCGGCTCACCCGCCCGCGGATCCCTCACCGTCGTCGTCGACCCTTAACCCATCGCCCCCACCATCGAGTGCGCCGTTGGTGCGCGATACAGCTCTGTATCGGGCACCAAGCGCTCAGTCGATGGGGATCAGGCGCACTCGGAAGCACAGGGTCAGGCGTTGACCACCAGCCCCAACTCGGCCTTGGTGGCCAGCGCCGGGTGGTTAGGCAGGACCCGCACGGTGTAGCCGAAGCTGCCGGAGCGGTCGATGACCACGTCGCCGGTGAACACGTAGCGGCCGTTGTCCAGTTCCTCCGCGCCGTTCAGGACGGTGATCTGGGTGTCGCTGAGCTCATCGGATTCCAGCGCCCGGCCGAAAGCCACCTCCACGCTGACATCCTGGGGTGAGAGCCCGGCCAGGGCGACGTACGCCTGGACAGTGAGTACATCGCCGATCTGCGGTTCCTCCACCAGGCCCAGCGAATCGACGTGCTCCACGGCCAGCCTTGGCCAGACGGCACGGACCTTGGTGATCCAGGCGGCCAGCTCCTTGGCCTGGGCGTAGTCCTGCGCCCTGGCCGCACGCCCGGCGACGGCGGCGGGCTGGTAGAGCCGGGCGACGTAATCCTTGAGCATCCGGTCCGCGGACACCGCCGGGCCCAGCCGGGCCAAGGTGTGCTTGATCATATAGATCCAGTGCGTCGGCAAGTCCTCGGGGGAGGACTGGGACGGTCCGGCCGCCCCCGCGCCCTCAGCCACGGTGGAGCCGTAGAAGCGCGGCGCCACCTGGTTCTCGAGCAGTTCGTAGAGTGCCGAGGCCTCGATGTCATCGCGCTCCTCCGGGGAGGCGCCGTTGTTGGCCGTCGGAATGGCCCAGCCGTTTTCGCCGTCGTACAGCTCGTCCCACCAGCCGTCCATGACGGAGAGGTTCAGCGAGCCGTTGATGGCAGCCTTCATGCCGGAGGTTCCGCAGGCCTCCAGCGGGCGCAGCGGGTTGTTCAGCCAGACGTCGCAGCCGGGGAACAGCGTGCGCGCCATCGCGATGTCGTAATTGGGCAGGAAGACGATGCGGTGCCGGACCTGCGGGTCATCTGTGAACCGGACCAGGTCCTGGATCATCTTCTTGCCCGCGTCGTCCGCCGGGTGCGACTTTCCGGCGATCACCAGCTGGATCGGGTGCGTGGGGTGCAGCAGGAGCTTCTTCATCCGGACCGGATCGCGCAGCATCAGCGTGAGCCGTTTGTAGGTGGGTACCCGGCGGGCAAAGCCGATGGTGAGCACGTCCGGGTCCAACACCGAATCCGTCCAGGCCAGTTCCGCGTCCGCGGCGCCGCGCTTTTTCCAGGAGGAGCGCAACCGGCGCCGCACGTCATGGACCAGAGCGTCCCGCAGTATCCGGCGCAGCGCCCAGACGTCCGCGTCCGGCACGTCGAAGGCCCGGCCCCAGTCGGGGCCGTCCAGCACGCCCGCGCCGAACCGTTCGGCCGCCAGGGAGCTAAGCTTCGGGTCCACCCAGGTGGGCACGTGGACACCATTGGTCACGGAGGTGATGGGGATTTCGCTGTGGTCGAAGCCGGGCCACAGTCCGGAGAACATCTCGCGCGAGACCACACCGTGAAGTTTGGCCACGCCGTTGGCGCGCTGCGCCAGCCGCAGACCCATCACGGCCATGTTGAAAACGGAGCGGTCGCCGCCGTCGTAATTTTCCGCCCCCAGCGCCAGGACCTTTTCCAGCGGCACCCCGGGGGCCAGCCCGGCACCGAAGAAATGCCCGATCTGCGCGGTGGGGAAGCGGTCAATGCCTGCGGGGACCGGGGTGTGTGTGGTGAAGACGGTGGAGGCGCGGCCGGCCGCCAGAGCCTCCTCCCAGCCCAGCGGCGATTCCGTCACCGAGGGATCCATCAGCTCCCGGATCCGTTCGATGCCCAGGAAGCCTGCATGGCCCTCGTTCGTGTGGAAAACCTCCGGGGTGGGGCAGCCGGAGATTCGGGCGTAGATACGCAGCGCCTTGACCCCTCCCATGCCCAGCAGCAGTTCCTGCTGCAGCCGGTGGTCCCCGCCCCCGCCATAGAGCCGGTCGGTGATCACCCGGGCGGCGTCGTCATTGCCGGCGACATTGGAATCGAGCAGCAGCAGCGGCACGCGCCCCACATCGGCGCGCCAGATGCGCGCGTGCAGCTCGCGCCCGTTGGGCAGCGGCAGGGTCACCTGGGCCGGCGTGCCGTCGTTTTCACGCAGCAGCGTCAGCGGCAGCCCGTCCGGATCAAGGAGCGGGTAGGTCTCCTGCTGCCACGCGTCGCGGGAGAGGGACTGCTTGAAGTAGCCGGCCAGGTACAGCAGCCCGACGCCCACCAGCGGCACGCCCAGGTCCGAGGCGGCCTTGAGGTGGTCGCCGGCCAGGATGCCCAGGCCGCCGGAATACTGCGGCAGCACCTCGGTGATGCCGAATTCGGGGGAAAAGTAGGCGATGCACTTCGGGGCCGCCTCGCCCAGGCCCTGGTACCAGCGCGGCTCGTCCAGGTAGCGCTCCAGGTCATGGGCGGCCGCTTGCACGCGGGCGACGACGTCCTGATCCTCGGCCAGTTGCTGCAGCTGTTCGCGGGTCACGGCCCCCAGGAATGCGACCGGATCGTGCTTGCTTTCCGCCCAGATCTCGGGGTTCAGCCGGGCAAAAAGCTCCCGGGTCGGCAGATGCCAGGACCAGCGGAGATTGGTGGCCAGCCGCGCGAGCGGGGAGATGGACTCCGGGAGAACGGTTCGGACAGTAAATCTGCGGATTGCCTTCACTTGCGTCACCTTAGCCCAGAAGCACGGCCGCAGCGGCCGTGTCAGCGCTCCCGCGGTGAATTGTTAAGTTGCTTAAGCTGATTTTTCCACCAAATACCAAACCGCCCGGAGCCGGCCCGGGCGGGACGCACCGGTGCACCTTCGCAATCTGCCCGCAGACTCGCTAACGTCTACCTTGTGACTACTTCCATGGTGATGCCAGGAGACCATTCATCCGCGCCGGCTGCCGGCACGGGGCAGGAGCAGGGGAAGGAGAAACGGACGGTCCGGCGGCGGACCCCCGCCACGGGCCCGAAGGCCACCGTGCGGGAGGGGTTGCGGTTCGGCCGGATTCCGATCACGGAAGTCAGCCCGGTTGTTGAGGGCGGTCTCTTCCCGGCCAAGGCGGTGCCCGGCGAGGATATTCCGGTGGCCGCCACCGTCTTCCGCGAGGGCCACGACATCCTGGGCGTCGGCGCCGTGGTGTTGGATCCCAGGGGCCAGGAGCGCCAGCGCATCCGGCTCACCCCGGGGGTCCCGGGCACGGACCGGTGGCATGGAACCATCACCGCTCCCGGCGTGGGCCGGTGGTCCTTCGCGATCGAGGGATGGACGGACCTCTACGCCACCTGGCGGCACAACGCGGAGATCAAAATCGACGCGGACGTGGACGTGGAACTCATGCTGGCCGAGGGCGTGGCGCTGCTGGCCGCGGCGGCCGACGACGACGGCCGCCCCGCCGCCGACGCGAAAACCTTCCGTGCCGCCGCCGCGCAGCTCGGCGATGCCACCCTGACCGTCCCCGAGCGGCTCGGTGCCGGCACCAGCGCCGCGGTGCTGGCCGCCGTCGACCGCCAGCCGGTCCGGGACCCGGTGACCCGCAGCGCCGCCTTTCCGATCCTGGTGCAGCGCGACGCAGCCGGCCGCGGTTCCTGGTACGAGTTCTTCCCGCGCTCCGAAGGGGCCGTACGGGATCCGGACAGCGGCCACTGGACCAGCGGCACCTTCCGCACCGCAGCCAGGCGGCTGGACGCCGTGGCCGCGATGGGTTTTGACGTTATCTACCTGCCGCCTGTCCATCCGATCGGCCGGATCAACCGCAAGGGACCCAACAACACGCTGGTGGCGGGCCCGGAGGATCCCGGCTCTCCGTGGGCCATCGGCTCCGCGGAGGGCGGCCATGACGCCATCCATCCGGATCTGGGCAGCTTCGAGGATTTCGACGCCTTTGTGGCCAGGGCCGGGGAACTGGGCCTGGAAGTGGCTCTGGACCTGGCCCTGCAGTGCGCCCCGGACCACCCCTGGGCCACCGAGCACCCGGAATGGTTCACCACCCGGGTGGACGGCAGCATCGCCTATGCGGAAAACCCGCCCAAGAAATACCAGGACATCTACCCGCTGAACTTCGACAACGACCCGGACGGGCTGTCCAAGGAGATCCTGCGGATTGTCCTGCTCTGGGCCGGCCACGGCGTGCGCCAGTTCCGCGTGGACAATCCGCACACGAAGCCGGTCTGGTTCTGGGAATGGCTGATCGGCAAGGTCAATAAGCGGTACCCGGACATCGTGTTCCTGGCCGAGGCGTTCACCCGCCCGGCGATGATGCACGCGTTGGGCCGCGCGGGGTTCCAGCAGTCCTACAGCTACTTCACCTGGCGCAACACCCGGGAGGAGATCGAGGAGTACTTCACCGAGATCAGCCGGGAGACGGCCGCGTACTACCGGCCCAACTTCTTCGTGAACACCCCGGACATCCTCACCGAATACCTGCAGTACGGCGGCCCGGCGGCGTTTAAGATCCGCGCCGTGCTGGCCTCCATGGCCAGTCCCTTGTGGGGGGTCTACGCCGGCTACGAGTTGTTCGAGCACATTGCCCGACCCGGGGCGGAGGAGTACATCGACAACGAGAAGTTCCAGTACAAGCAGCGTGACTTCGCCGCGGCGGAAGCCTCCGGCCGCTCGCTGGCCCCCTACCTGACCGTGCTGAACCGGATCCGACGCGAGCACCCGGCGCTGATGGACCTGCAGAACCTGACCGTGCACGCCACCTCCGATCCGGCCACGGTCGCGTTCAGCAAGCACAAGACCCTGACGGCACCCGAGACCGGCGGAGCCGCCCGGGCCAGGGCTGGTGCGGCGCCCAAGACCGGCCCCGGCCGGACGAGGAAGGACACCATCATCGTCCTGGTCAATCTTGATCCGCACAGCGCACGGGAGGGCACCGTCCAGCTGGACCTGAAGGCGCTGGAACTGGACAGCTTCAACCCGGACGGGACCTTTACCGTGGATGACCTGGTCACCGGGGCCAGCTGGCACTGGGGGAGCGAAAATTATTTCCGCCTGGATGCCCATGCCGAACCCGCCCACATACTGCACGTGAGGAGATAACCGGTGGCCAATTTCCCATCGCACAGCGCCGCGCCGCAGTTCAATCTCAATGCCCCCGGGCTGCATCATGATCCGCACTGGTACCGCAAGGCCGTCTTCTACGAGGTGCTGGTGCGCGGCTTCGCGGATGCCAACGGGGACGGCTCCGGCGACTTTTCCGGCCTGATCGAACGGCTGGACTACCTGCAGTGGCTGGGCGTGGACTGCCTGTGGCTGCCGCCGTTCTTCGATTCACCGCTGCGCGACGGCGGCTACGACATCCGTGACTACTATTCCGTGCTGGACGAGTTCGGCACCATCGGCGATTTCAAGCGCCTGGTGGCGGAGGCGCACGCCCGCGGCGTCCGGGTGATCATCGATCTGCCGCTGAACCACACCTCGGATCAGCATCCGTGGTTCCTGGCCTCGCGGGAGGATCCGGAAGGCCCCTACGGCGATTTCTATGTCTGGAGCGACACGGATGAAAAGTACCAGGACGCGCGCATCATCTTCGTCGACACCGAGGAATCCAACTGGACCTTCGATCCGATCCGCCGGCAGTTTTTCTGGCACCGTTTCTTCAGCCACCAGCCGGACCTGAACTTCGAAAACCCCAAGGTGATCGAGGCCATCTTCGACGTGGTGAAGTTCTGGCTGGACCAGGGCATCGACGGCTTCCGCGCGGACGCCATCCCGTACCTCTTCGAAGAAGAGGGCACCAACTGCGAAAACCTGCCGGCCACACACGGCTTCCTGCGCGACCTGCGGGCCATGGTGGACGGGCTGTACCCCGGCCGCGTGATCATCGCTGAGGCCAACCAGCCGCCCCAGGAGGTAGTGGAGTACTTCGGCACCGAGGAGGCGCCGGAGTGCCATATGGCCTTCCACTTCCCGATCATGCCCCGGCTGTACTACGCGCTGCGGGACCAGAAGGCCGCCCCGATCATCGAGACCATGAGGGACACCCCGGCAATTCCGGCCGGCGCCCAGTGGGGGACCTTCCTGCGCAACCACGACGAGCTGACGCTGGAAATGGTCACCGCGGAGGAACGCGAGGCGATGCTGGGCTGGTACGCCCCGGATTCGCGCATGCGGGCCAATATCGGCATACGACGGCGGCTGGCACCTTTGCTGGACAACTCCCGGGCCGAGATCGAAATGATCAACGCGCTGCTGCTCTCGCTGCCGGGCAGCCCCTTCCTCTATTACGGCGACGAAATCGGGATGGGGGACAACATCTGGTTGCAGGACCGCGACGCGGTGCGCAGCCCGATGCAGTGGAACCCGGACCGTAACGCCGGGTTTTCCACCGCCGACCCGGGAAAGCTCTACCTTCCGGTGGTCCAGTCGCTGGTGTACCACTTCAACCACGTGAATGTGGAGGCGCAGGCGGCGCACGCCAGTTCGCTGCTGCACTGGACCCGCCAGGTGCTGGCCGTGCGCAGGGCCCACCCCGCCTTCGGGCTGGGCATCTATACGAATGTGGAAGCCAGCGCCGAATGCGTGCTCGCCTTCACGCGTGAACTGCCGGAGGGCAACACCGAGGGCGAGCAGGCGGAGACGCTGCTGTGCGTCTTCAACCTCTCCCAGCACCCCACCTCCACCCGGCTGCGGCTGCCCTCCTACTCCGGCCGGGGGATGCGGGATGTGTTCGGCGGAACCCCGTTCCCTGCGGTGCAGGAGGACGGAATCCTGACGCTGACGCTGGGCAGCTACGACTTCTTCTGGCTCCGGGTCCGCTCGGCCGCCTCGAACCCGGCCTCCCCGGTCACCCAGGCCATGCCCATCATCCCCATCGCGGGCCAGTCCTGATGGCGGCCCTGACGCCCGTCCTCACCCCGCCGCTGCGCGAGCTGCTCGAGGGCTGGCTGCCCGCTCAACGCTGGTATCCGGCCAAGGGCAGCTCGGTGCGCCTGCAGCTGGCCGGCTGCTTCACACTGCCGGACCCGGAGGGCGCCGTGGGGCTGGAGGTCCACTTTGTCACCGTCGAGTCCGCCGACCGGGTGGAAACCCTGCAGATCCCGCTCAGCTTCCGCCAGTCGCCGCTGGACGGAGCCGGGAACGCCCTGGTGGGCCAGGCGGAACATTCGGAGCTGGGTCACCGCTGGGTCTACGACGCCACCCACGATCCGGTTTTCATCGCCGCCTGGCTGGATTTCCTGCACAGCAACGACTCCGCGCCGGACGGCACCGCCAGCGCCGCCAGCAGCGCGGCCTTCCGCGCCGCCCGGATTCGCGGCACCGTCGGCCGCTCCCGCGTGCTCAGCGGCGAGCAGTCCAACACTTCGGTGGTGGTGCCCAACGCCGAGCTGCCGGTCATCATCAAGTTCTTCCGGGTGCTGGCCACCGGGACCAACCCGGATGTGGAGGTGGGTGCCGCACTCTCCGAGGCCGGCTGCACCGATGTGCCCGCGCTGCACGGCTGGGCCGCGGCCAGCTGGACCGAAGCCGGCCGGCAGATGGCCGGGAACCTGTGTGTCATGCACGAATTCATCCGCGGCGGCGAGGACGTCTGGACGCTCGCCAGGACGGCGGCCCTTGAGGGCCGCGATTTCACCTCCGAGGCGGCGGCGATCGGCCGGGCAACGGCGAATGTGCATCGCAGCCTGCTGGCGACGATGGGCGGGCACGCCCCGTCGGCCCGGGAGCGGGAAGCCTGCATAGAGGCCGTGGTGTCCCGCATCCAGTGGGCCTGGTCTGAGGCCGGCGCCGTCGTCGGACCGTACGAGGAGCACATCGCCGGCGTCATCGCGCGGCTGCGTGCGGCGCCGGAGCTGCCGGCTCTGCAGCGCATCCACGGCGATCTTCACCTGGGGCAGCTGCTGCACGCGGAGGGGGCCGGCGGCCAGCGCTGGCTGATCCTGGACTTCGAGGGGGAGCCGCTGCGCCCGGTCGCGGAACGCAACCAGCCGGACCTGCCGCTGCGCGACGTCGTCGGCATGCTCCGGTCCTTTGACTATGCGGCAGCGGGCGCCCGCGAAGAGCCGGGCGGAGCCGGGGCGGATTCCGAGGAATCCGCCCGCGCGCGGGAAGCCCGCGCCAGCCGGTTTGCCCTGGACACATCGGCTGCGTTCGTCGCCGGTTACCAGCAGCTGCAGGAGGGCACCGTCGATCCGGCCTCGCCGCTCTTCGTGGCACTGTGGCTGGACAAGGCGTTGTACGAGGTTGTCTATGAGAAACGGAACCGTCCGGACTGGGTCAGCGTCCCGGTCCGGGCCGTGCGGCAGGCATTGGACTCGATGGAAAGCGGTGCAAAGATGGATGAGCCAGAAGTGAACAAGCCGGAAGCCGGCAGGCCGGACCTGATCAAACCGGAACTGAGCACGTCCCCGGTGCCCGGTGCAGCGGGGAAGGCCACGGGTCCCGCGCCGATCCCGGTGGATCAGGAAGTCCTGCAGCGCATCTCCGATGCCAGCTACTACGCACCGCACTCGGTGCTCGGCGCACACCTGGACTCCCACGGCCACGTCACCATCCGTGCCGTCCGGCACCTGGCCAAGGACGTCGTCGTTGTCACCGCCACCCAACGCGTGCCGATGAGGCACGAATTCGGCGGCATCTGGACCGCACTGCTGGAGCCGGAAGACCCCGGCCACGCTCCGGATTACCGGCTGGAGGTCAGCTACCCGGACGGACTCACCATCACCTCGGATGATCCCTACCGGTTCCTGCCCACGCTGGGGGAGCTGGACATGCACCTGATCGGCGAGGGCCGGCACGAGACGCTGTGGACCGTGCTGGGAGCGCATGTGCAGCGCTACCATTCCGGACTCGGCAACGTCACCGGGGTCAGCTTTGCCGTCTGGGCCCCGAATGCGCAGGCGGTGCGGATCAAGGGCGATTTCAACCACTGGGACGCCCGCCACCACGCCATGCGCAGCCTCGGCTCGTCGGGGATCTGGGAGATCTTCATCCCGGACGTCGGCGCCGGCGCCCGCTACAAGTTCGAAATCCTTGGCCGGCACGGAGACTGGTTCGAGAAGGCGGACCCGATGGCGTACGGCACCGAAATTCCGCCGCTGACCGCCTCTCGGGTGGTGGAATCCAGCTACCGCTTCGGCGACGGCGAGTGGATGGCCGCCCGCGCGGCACGGGATCCGCACAACTCGCCGATGAGTGTCTACGAGGTCCACCTCGGATCCTGGCGGCTGGGGCTCGGCTACAAGGAGCTGGCCACGGAGCTCGTGGAATACGTCAGGTGGATGGGGTTCAGCCATGTGGAGCTGATGCCGGTCGCCGAGCATCCCTTCGGCGGCTCCTGGGGGTACCAGGTCACCTCCTACTTCGCCCCGACGTCGCGCTTTGGCCATCCGGATGAATTCCGGCACCTGGTGGATGCCCTGCACCAGGCGGACATCGGCGTCCTCATGGACTGGGTCCCGGCGCACTTCCCCAAGGATTCCTGGGCGCTGGCCCAGTTCGACGGCGGTCCGCTGTACGAGCACTCCGATCCGCGTCTCGGCGAGCACCCGGACTGGGGCACGCTGATCTTCGACTTCGGCCGGAGCGAGGTGCGCAACTTCCTGGTGGCCAACGCGCTGTACTGGCTGGAGGAATTCCACATCGACGGCCTGCGCGTGGATGCCGTGGCCTCCATGCTCTACCTGGACTACTCACGGGAAGAGGGCCAGTGGAGCCCCAACCGCTTCGGCGGCCGGGAAAACCTCGAGGCCATTTCCTTCCTGCAGGAGGTCAACGCCACCGCCTACAAGCGCTACCCCGGGATCGTGACCATCGCGGAGGAATCCACCGCGTTCCCGGGCGTTACCGCACCCACCAGCGGCGGCGGTCTGGGCTTCGGGTTGAAGTGGAACATGGGCTGGATGCACGACTCACTGGCGTACGTTTCGGAGGACCCGGTCAACCGGCGCTGGCACCACGGCACGGTCACGTTCTCCATGGTCTACGCGTTCACCGAGAACTTCCTGCTGCCCATCAGCCACGATGAGGTGGTGCACGGCAAGGGATCCATGCTGCGCAAAATGCCCGGGGACCGCTGGCAGGAACTGGCGAACCTGCGAGCGTTCCTGGCGTACCAGTGGGCGCATCCGGGAAAGCAGCTCATTTTCATGGGCACCGAATTCGGCCAGGAAGCCGAGTGGAGCGAACAGCACGGGCTTGACTGGTGGCTGGCGGACATGCCGCCGCACCGCGGACTGCAGCTGCTGGTGCGCCAGCTCAACGAGCGGTACCGCCAGACTCCGGCACTGTACGCGCTGGATAACGACCCGGCCGGATTCGAATGGATCAACGCCAACGACGGGGACCACAACGTACTTTCGTTCATCCGCCGTGATAGCGAGGGGAAGCCGCTGGTCTGCCTGGTCAACTTCGCCGGCAACCCCCATCTCGACTTCCGGGTCGGCATGCCGAGCGCCGGACGGTGGACTGAGGTGCTCAACACGGACGACGAGGAATTCGGCGGTTCGGGCGTGGGCAATGGCGGGACGGTCGTTGCGGAAGCGGAGGAATACGACGGCAAACCGGCCTCCGCCCGGCTGACGCTGCCTCCACTGGCCGTGCTGTACCTGGTTCCGGCGGACAGCTGACGGGACGGACGCGCTTTAGGTAGCGCTCCCTCCCGCCGGGCTTTGTCATCCGGGCCAGACGGTGCTAGAGTTAGTACCCGCGCTGATCGAACGTTTTGATCAGGCGGTTCCAGTTCGAAGGAGCTCCGGTCACATTCCGGGGGTCTGTTTGGGCGTCTGAAGATGAAAATCATGAGGGCAACGAGAACCGCCGATTTGACTGGGGATGTCAGCGCGGGTAAGTTTGATAAGTTGCTCCGGAGCGAAACGGTTGTTTGTTTGGCCGCTGAAACCGGGTGCGTCTGTTGTTTGAGAACTCAATAGTGTGCCAAGTTTTGTCGATACCGATATTTATTTATTGG
>JALYYI010000152.1 GCA_030946705.1 Actinomycetota bacterium
ATGGGCCTGGCCCAGGGCGTCGTCTTCGAGCGCCGGGTGTTCCATTCCGTCTTCGCCAGCGCGGACCAGAAGGAAGGAATGGACGCCTTCACAGCGAAGCGGACCCCGGAGTTCAAGCACCGCTAGGGCCGGTGCGACGCCCCCTGGTCCAGATGCAGCCAGATCCGCTCAGGCGTCGGAGAAGTCGCCCGCGTCGCGGCGGAAGGTCCCGAAGATGCGGATCAGTGTCTCGACATCATCGTGCGCAAAACCCGGCCGGCCGAAGACCTCGGCGTTGAGCGCCGCCGTCGCGCCCCGCGCCAGCTCGCGTCCCTCGGGGCTGAGCTCGATCAGCGTGGTGCGCCCGTCCGTGGGATGCGGGGAGCGCCGGACCAGGCCGGCGCTCTCGAGCCGGTCCACGGCGTTGGTCACCGAGGTCGGGTGCACCTGGAGCAGCGAGCTGGCCTTGTTCATCGGCAACTCGCCGCTGCGGGCAAAGCTGAGCAGCGCCAGCAGCTCGTAGCGGGCAAAGCTGAGGCCAAAGGGCTTCAACACGGCCTCGATCCGGGCCAGCAGGATCTGCTGCGTGCGCATGAGCGCGGTGATCGCCGACATGGCCGGGGCGACGTCGCCCCAGCCGTGGCGCTCCCAATTGTGCTGGGCGTCGGCGATGGGATCGCGGGGAAGCGGGGTGTTCACACGTGTTCCTTCACTCGCGCGGCTGTTGAGCCAGCCTGGCCTTCGCGCCGGGCAGCCCCGACTCGTCGTACTCGATGCCAAAGCCGTTCGGCACCGGTCCGCCACCGTGGCGCACCGCCTCGTTCCGGCGCAGGTCCACGCGTCGGATCTTCCCGGATATGGTCTTGGGCAGCTCGGCAAACTCGAGCCGGCGGATCCGCTTGAACGGGGCCAGCCGGTCCCGGCAGAAGGCCAGGATGTCGGCCGCCATCTCGGCCCCGGGCTCGAAGCCGGGCGCGAGCACCACAAAAGCCTTGGGCACCGACAGCCGCAGCTCATCGGGGGAGGGAACGACGGCGGCCTCCGCCACCGCGGGATGCTCGATCAGCACACTCTCCAGCTCGAAGGGGGACAGACGGTAGTCGGCGGATTTGAAGACATCGTCGCCGCGGCCCACATAGGTGATCACGCCGCGCTCGTCCCGGCTGGCCATGTCTCCGGTGTGATAGTAGCCGCCGCGGACGGCCTCGGCGGTCTTTTCCGGATCGCCGTAGTAGCCGGTGGCGAGCCCGACCGGACGTGGGTCCAGGCGCAGGCACAACTCGCCGTCGTCGGCCTCCACCCCACCCAGAGGGTCCAGCAGCACCACCTCGTAGCCCGGCAGCGGGCGGCCCATGGCGCCGATCTTGATCGGGTGCCCGGGCGTGTTGGCGATCTGGACCGTGCTCTCCGTCTGGCCGAAGCCGTCCCGGATGGTCTGCCCCCACGCCCGCTGCACCTGGTCGATCACCTCGGCGTTCAGCGGCTCGCCGGCGGAGACCACCTTGGATGGCGGGTTCTTCAGCAGCGTCAGGTCCGCCTGGATCAGCATCCGCCAGACGGTCGGCGGGGCGCAGAAGCTGGTTACGCGCTCCTTGTCCATCTGCGCCATCAGCGCCTTGGCGTCGAAGCGGCTGTAGTTGTAGACGAAGACGCAGGCCTCCGCGATCCAGGGCGCGAAGATGTTGGACCAGGCGTGCTTCGCCCAGCCGGGGGAGGCGACGTTCAGGTGCACGTCGCCGGGCTCCAGGCCGATCCAGTACATCGTGGAGAGGTGGCCCACCGGGTAGGAGGTGTGCGTGTGCTCGACCAGCTTGGGCCGTGAGGTGGTGCCGGAGGTGAAGTACAGCAGCAGCATGTCGTCGGCCTTGGTCGGAGCGTCCGGGGCGAAGGTCCCGGCGGCCTCCGCGGACCGGGCGTAGTCCAGCGTCCGCCTGCCCGGCTCGGCGCCCGTGCCCGCGGACTCGCCGATCCGGACCACGGTGTAGCCGCCGGGGACCTCGGCAAACTTGGCCACATCGGCGGTGCTGGCGGCGACCCACTTCGCCTCGCCGCGCTCCACCCGGTCCCGCAGGTCGGCCGGCCCCATCAGTGTCGTGGTGGGGATCATGACGATGCCCAGCTTGATCCCGGCCAGCATCAGTTCCCAGAGTTCGACCTGGTTGCCGAGCATGAGGATCATGTGATCCCCGCGGCGGACCCCCTGCTCGCGGAGCCAATTCGCCACCTGGCTGGAGCGGGCGGAGAGCTCGCGGAAACTGCGCCGGGTGGCGCTGCCGTCCTGTTCGACAATCACCAGGGCGGGGCTGTCCGCCGTCGCGGGGTCAGCCGCAATCGCATCGAACCAGTCCAGCGCGAAGTTGAATTCCTCGAAACGCGGCCAGCGGAAATCCCGGCGCGCCTGCTCGTAGTTGTTGCGCAGTCCCAGGAGCAGGTCCCGGGCTTGGCGGAATTCATCGGTGACGCTCATGGGTCCACCTTTCGGTTGGTGCGGGTTTACGGCCGCAACGGCGTTGGTGATGCACTTCACAATGGAATATACTTGGACTTCCAAGGATATGGAAGTGCTGCCCGCCGGACATGGACACACCGCCCCGGCGGAGGCAACGATTCGAAGGGGAACCATGCCCGTGCAGTCACCACTGAAAGCCGAAGCTCCTGCCGCTGGCGCCACCGTTGCGCCGCCGGCCGTCTTGGCCGCCGCGGAGCCGCCGTTCCCCGACGCGGACCTGATGTACGTGGTGGATTTGCTGCCCGCGGCGGAGCGCACGCGCTACCTGGCGGTCCGGGAGTTCATGCAGACGCAGGTGCGGCAGGCGTCCATCGACTACTGGAACCGCGAGGAGTTCCCGGACGAGCTGGTGGCGCGGATGGGCCAGCTGGGCCTCGGGGCGCTGCAGATCGACGGCAGCAGCAAGCTCTTCAAGGGGCTGATGTACGTCGAGACGGCGCGTGCGGATGTCTCGCTGTCGGCACTGCTGGGGATCCACAACGAGCTCATTGTCGGGATGATCCACGATCTCGGCTCCGAGCGGCAACGCCGCGACTGGCTGCCCGGACTGACCACCTTCACCAAGCTCGGGGCCTTTGCCCTGACCGAGCCGGACCACGGCTCCGACATCGCCGGCGGCCTGGAGACCTCCGCGACGCTGGACGGCCAGGAATGGGTCATCAGCGGCGCCAAGCGCTGGATCGGGGCCGGCACGAACGCGGACTTCGCCCTGGTCTGGGCCAGGGACACCGCCGACCAGCAGGTCAAGGCGTTCATCGTCGAGACGGACCGGCCGGGGTACCTCGCCACCAAGATCGGCAACAAGATCGGGCTGCGCATCATGCAGAATGCGCACATTGTGCTGGACGATGTGCGCATCCCAAAGGACAATCTGCTGCCGGGGGCCCAGGAATTCTCCAAGGCCACGGACCTGTTGAAGGACTCCCGCGCCTGGGTCGGCTGGCAGGGGGCAGGCATCCAGCTGGCCGCCTTCGACGTCGCCCGGGTCTACGCGCTGGAGCGCCGGCAGTTCGGCAAGGAACTCGCCCGCTTCCAGCTGATCGCCCAGCAGCTGGCGGAAATCCTGGGCAACGCCACCGCCTCGCTGTCACTGATGGTGCAGCTGGCCAGGATCCAGGAGGGGGGGAAGCTGGAGATGGTGCAGGCCGCAATGGCCAAGTCCACCACCACCCGGCTGGCCCGAGCCTCGGTGGCGATGGGCCGGTCGATCCTGGGCGGCAACGGGGTGACCAGCGACTACGAGATGGGCAAGATCTTCGGCGATGCGGAGATCCTCTACAGCTATGAGGGGACCTACGAGATCAACTCGCTGATCGTTGCCCGCGGGGTTACGGGAAAATCGGCCTTCGTCTAGACCCGGACCGCGGGAGGGCCATGGCCGCGGCCTCCGGCTGGCATGCCGGATCCATCGCCTGATCGACGCGTTCGGTGAGCCTGTCGATCGAGCCGGTGAGCGCGTAGATCGTCTCCAGGTGCAGCGGGGCGAGGAACCATGGTGTTCCCGGAACAGGCAGAGCTCAGACGAAATTCATCTCCACCTGCAGGAACCGCTCGGCCTCACCGATGGCGGACTGGAAGGCCTCGTCCTCGGTGGGGGATTGCCTCGGCGACTTCGGGTGCCATTCGTGCGCCGCGGAATGTACGCGCTCGAATCCCCCTCGGGGTGGAGCGTAAAAGATGCCGAACCGTTGGACCGGCCACTCCGGGGACGTCTCGGGGGCCACCAGCATGGCCGCGTTCAGCGCAGGATTGAACCATTGGGCTATGGGACGACGACGGTCCTCGGCGAACAGCCCCGCAGCGTACAGGGAGGCAGATTCACGGCTGGTCTGGGCACACAAACGATCCCACCATAGTGGCAGAATCCCGGCGTCCAGACGCTGCCACGTGGCGGGAATTGGCTCCGGATCCTGCCATTTGGCCACACTAGATTTTATCCCGTACGG
>JALYYI010000203.1 GCA_030946705.1 Actinomycetota bacterium
GCTTGCCGCCGTCGCCACCGGCTGGCTGACGGCGGCCTACGTGACCTCAACGGCAAGGCTGAGCCAGGCGATGCTGCTGGACCTGCGTGTGCGGGTCTTCCGGCACACCCAGCGGCTGAGCCTGGAATTCCACGAAAAATACACGTCCGGGCGCATCATTTCGCGCCAGACCTCGGACCTGGATGCGCTGCGCGAGCTGCTGGATTCCGGCGTCTCCTCGCTGGCCTCCGGGTTCATGTTCATGCTCTTCACCGCCCTCAGTATCTTCAGCCTGGACTGGATCACCGGAGTGCTGGTCCTGGTGGCCGGCCTGCCGATGTACCTGCTCTCGCGCTGGTACCAAAAGCGGTCACAGGTCGCCTACCGCGCCTCCCGAGTGGTCTCGGCGAAACTGATTGTGCACTTCATCGAGACCATGACCGGCATCCGCGCGGTGAAGGCGTTCCGCCGCGAGCAGGACAACGCCGCCCGCTATGACGAGCTGGCCGAAGACTACCGCAAGGTGACGGTCCGCTCCATCAACCTGAACGGCATCTTCCAGCCGGGGCTGGTGCTGATAGGGAACGTCACCGTGGCCGTGGTGCTGCTGGTGGGCGGGTTCCGGGTGCTCGACGGCGGCATAGCCGTCGGTGCCCTGCTGGCCCTGCTGCTGGCCACCAAGCGGTTCTTCCAGCCGGTACCCGAGATGGCGATGTTCTACAACTCCTTCCAGTCCGCCCAGGCGGCCCTGGAGAAGGTCTCCGGGCTGCTTGAGGAAGTGCCCACCGTCCGGCCGCCCAAACGCCCTGTCCCGCTGCCGGATCCGCGCGGCGAGATCGAGTTCCGCGGCGTGGAGTTTGCCTACGGCTGCGGACCCGTGGTGCTGCCGACGATGGATCTGCACATTCCCGCGGGCCAGACCGTCGCCGTCGTCGGGCAGACCGGGGCCGGCAAGTCCACGCTGGCCAAGCTGATTGCGCGCTTCTACGACGTCACCGCCGGATCGCTGACCCTGGACGGGGTCGCGCTGCGGGATCTCTCCCCCGCGGACCTGCGCCGGGCGATTGTGATGGTGACCCAGGAGGCGTTCCTGTTCAGCGGCACCGTGGCGGATAACATCGCGCTGGGCAAACCCTCAGCCTCGCGGGCCGAAGTTGAGGCCGCGGCCCGGGCCGTTGGCGCGCACGCATTCATCGAGTCCCTGCCGGAGGGCTACGACACGGATGTGAACAAGCGCGGCGGCCGCGTCTCCGCCGGGCAACGGCAGCTGCTCTCCTTCGCCCGCGCCTTCCTGGCCAACCCCGCCGTGCTGATCCTCGACGAGGCCACGTCCTCGCTGGACATCCCGTCCGAGCGGATGGTGCAGCAGGGCCTGCACCGGCTGCTGGGCGCGGCCGACGACGGCAACGGCGGCATGACCGCCGGCCGGACCGCGCTGATCATCGCGCACCGGCTCTCCACCGTGGAGATCGCCGACCGGGTCCTGGTGGTGCACGACGGGCGCGTGGTGGAGGACGGGACGCCGGCGGAACTGATCTCCGGCGGCGGCCGGTTCGCGGACCTGCACGTCGCCTGGCAGGACTCCCTCGTCTGATCGCGCCCGCTGGTCGACCAAGGCCGGCCACGGCCGCGCAGAGACCCATGTCGATCCCCCGGCTCAACTGCCCCGCTGTAAGTCCACCCAACCGCCCGTTTGGGTGCACTTACAGCGGGGCAGTTGAGGGCTTGCGGGTCTCCCGCTTCGACCCGTTTCGCGATGCGGCCCCCAATCCGCTATCCTTGAGAGGTTGCTTTTCCTGCTCTGGAAACAGGGTTGGACGGGTCAGCGGATCGGGGTGTGGCGCAGCTTGGTAGCGCGCGTCGTTCGGGACGACGAGGCCGCAGGTTCAAATCCTGTCACCCCGACCATATGAAAGCCGGTTTCCAGTTCGCTGGGAGCCGGCTTTCTATTTGGGCAGATCGCCGTTCTCCGTCGGTTCCTTCACAGGCAATGCGCGGGATGCCACCCGAGGTCCTCCAGACACAATCGCG
>JALYYI010000154.1 GCA_030946705.1 Actinomycetota bacterium
CGCGGGCGACGACGACATGGCCACGCTCTCGCACACCTGTTCGCTCTACGAAGCCCTGCCCGCAGGCCAGCTCGCCGTCGTTCCCGGTGCCTCACACGCCCTGCCCCTGGAGCAACCGGATGCCCTGGCCGGCCTCATCCTCGGTTTCCTGGCGGCGACGGAGCCGCCGCACACGGTTTTTCCGATACGCCGCGCACGCCGTGAGGCCGCGGGACAGCCCGCCACCTGAGTGCTGCCGCACCAAAGGGGGCGGCCACCGCTACCAGCGCCACGGCACCCGGGAACGGCAGGCCTGATACCGGACCGACTTCAGGTGCAGGCGCAGGTTGTGGTAAATATCGGTGACCAATATCTCAGCCAAATATTTGTGACCAACGCCTCCGTGACGAAAATCACAGTCCAGTTTTTCCACCGTACGCCCGCTTTCCGGAGCCGGGCAAGAGCCAGGCACCGCTCCGTCGGGGTACGGATTGATTTTGCCGCCCGACTGCGGATAAGTTTCAGGGAGCGTCCATTCCAAAGTGCGCCTTCGCGCCCCTCTATTTGCTTTCAGGGAGTTCCACGTGAGTTTGCGACCTTTGACGGCGGAAGAACGAACGGCAGCACTGAAAAAGGCCGCTGCCGCGCGCAGCTCAAGGGCCGAGGTAAAAAACAAACTGAAAACGGGGGATGCCACTGTGGCGGAAATCCTGCAAGCCGGCGACGGTGATGAGGCAATCGGCCGGTTGAAGGTCAGCGAACTCCTGGAGGCGCTGCCGGGCATCGGCAAAGTCCGTGCCGGGCTGATCATGAGCGAGGTGGGCATCGCGTCGACCCGGCGGGTCCGCGGGTTGGGCATCCACCAGCGCAGGGCCCTCGTCGACTATCTGGGCCAACCCTAGTGGCGGCCGCAACCGGATCCCCCAGGGAGCGGGCCGGCGCCGGCCTGACCGTGCTGGCCGGTCCCACCGCCGTCGGCAAGGGAACCGTCTCCACCTACATCCGCGACAACTACCCGCAGGTCTGGCTTTCGGTTTCCGCCACCACCCGGCCGGCGCGGCCGGGCGAAGTGGACGGTGTCCACTATTTCTTCAAGAGTCCGGAAGAATTTGACCGGCTCGCGGCGCAGGGCGAATTCCTCGAATGGGCGGTGGTGCACGGCAAGAACCGCTACGGCACCCTTCGCAGCACGGTAAAGCAGGCCATCGCCGAGGGCCGGTCCGTGCTGCTCGAGATTGACCTACAGGGCGCCCGACAGGTCAAAAAGGCCGTCCCGGACGCACACTTCGTCTTTCTGGCCCCTCCCAGCTGGGAGGAAATGGTCCGCCGGCTGGTGGGCCGCGGCACGGAAACACCCGACGAACAGCGGCAGCGGCTGGAAACCGCTAAACTGGAACTTGCCGCCGAACCGGAGTTCGACCACACCATCATTAACGATGACGTCCGCCGGGCGGCAGACGAGCTCGTTTCACTAATGGGGCTGACGCCGAATCCTCGGTGACGGCGTGTCAGGTATCCCACCGGATTTTGGAGAATTTGTGTCTACCCAACTCGAAGGCATCATCAACCCGCCGATCGACGAGCTGCTGAAGGCAGCCGATTCGAAGTACGGCCTGGTCATCTTCGGTGCCAAGCGTGCGCGCCAGATCAACGCCTACTACGCCCAGCTGCACGAGGGGCTGTTCGAATACGTCGGCCCGCTGGTGGACACCAAGCTGAACGAGAAGTCCCTTTCGATCGCGCTGCGCGAAATCAACGAGGGCCTGCTGGTTTCCACCCCGGTTGCGGTTGCGGAGTAGCAGAAGCCGCCGTCCGGGGCTACGGAGGATTCACCAGTGAGGGTGGTACTCGGGGTAGGCGGCGGCATCGCGGCTTATAAGGTCGCGTCATTGCTGCGCCTTTTCACCGAGGCCGGTCACCGCGTCACCGTGATTCCCACCGAGGCCGCAACGCGGTTTGTGGGCGTGGCGACCTGGGAGGCCCTCTCCGGGAACCCGGTTTCCAACAGCGTGTTCGACGACGTCGAGAAGGTCAACCATGTCAGGCTGGGCCGCGAAGCCGAGCTGATAGTGGTGGCCCCGGCGACGGCGGACCTGCTGGCCAAGGCGGCGTCCGGCCAGGCCGATGATCTGCTGACCAACACCCTGCTGATGGCCTCCGGTCCGGTGCTTTTTGCGCCGGCCATGCACACCGAAATGTGGCAGCATGCCGCCACCCGGGCCAACGTCGCCACCCTGCGTGCCCGGGGCGTCACGGTCCTGGAGCCCGCTTCCGGCCGGCTCACCGGCGCCGACTCCGGTCCGGGCCGGCTTCCGGAACCGGCGGAGATTTTTGCCGCTGCGCTGCAGCTTGTTGCCGCATCGACAGCTTCTGCCGTGTCGGCCGCCGCGTCCCCTGACCTGCCGCTGGCCGGGCGGACCGTGACCATCACCGCCGGCGGCACCCGCGAGCCCCTGGATCCCGTGAGGTTCCTGGGCAACAGGTCCTCCGGCAAACAGGGGGCGGCTCTGGCCGCCGCCGCCCTGGAAGCCGGGGCGCGCGTGCGGATGATCTGCGCACACATGGAAGTCCCGGCGCCTCCGGGCGCTCAGGTGCTCACGGTGGAGACGGCGCTTGAACTGCGTGCGGCAACCACCGAGGCGGCCCTGGACTCGGACGTCATCATCATGGCGGCCGCCGTGGCGGATTTCCGGCCGGCGGAGGCTTCCGACAGCAAAATCAAGAAGCGCGACGACGTTGCCGACCCTGTCATCACGCTGGTCCGCAACCCGGACATCCTGGCCGGTCTGGTTCGGGACCGTATTGACGCGCACCGGCCGCAGCTGATCGTCGGATTTGCCGCCGAAACCGGCGACGAGCGCGGCAACGTCCTGGAATACGCCCGCGCCAAACTGGCGCGCAAGGGCTGCGATCTGCTGGTCGTCAACCATGTCGGGGTCAATAAGGTGTTCGGCCAGGACACCAACGAGGTGGTCATCCTCGACCGCCGCGGGGTGGCGCCGGTGGAGGTGGCCGGGTCGAAAATCGAGGTGGCCCGGGCCGTCGTCGGACTTCTTGCCGCGGCCCTGCAGGAACGCTCGCCGCTGCCAACCCCATAGAGTGGATACCGGTAGAGTGGATAAGTGACTTTACCCAATAGAGCCCCGCGCCTTTTTACGTCGGAATCGGTGACCGAGGGGCATCCGGACAAGATTTGTGACCAGATCAGCGACGCGATTCTCGATGCGCTGCTGGCCAAGGATCCGAATTCCCGCGTCGCGGTGGAAACGATGGCCACCACGGGTCTGGTGCACGTGGCCGGAGAAGTCACCACCGAGGCCTATGTGGAGATCCCGCAGATTGTCCGCGAGACCATCCTGAACATCGGCTACGACTCGTCGGCCAACGGTTTTGACGGCGCCCGCTGCGGCGTTTCGGTTTCGATCGGCCAGCAGTCGCCGGATATTTTCGAGGGCGTCTTCAACGCCCTTGAGGTCCGCGACGGGACCGCCGTGGATGAATATGACCACCAGGGCGCGGGCGATCAGGGCATCATGTTCGGCTACGCGAGCAACGAGACCGCCTCCTACATGCCGACTCCGATCTACCTGGCGCACCGCCTCTCCGAGCGGCTGACAGAGGTCCGTAAATCCGGCCTGCTGTCATACCTGCGGCCGGACGGCAAGACGCAGGTGACCGTCGGGTACGACGGCGACCGGCCCGTTTCGGTGCAGACGGTGGTGATCTCCAGCCAGCACGCGGAGGATGCGTCCCTGGAGATGCTGCGCGAGGACCTGGCGCGCTTCGTGATCGACCCGGTGCTGGCGCAGTCCGAGCTGGATATCTCGCACGTGACGAACATCCTCAATCCCGCCGGAGTGTTTGTGGTGGGCGGACCGGTGGGCGATGCCGGGCTGACCGGACGCAAGATCATTGTCGACACGTACGGTGGCATGGCCCGCCACGGCGGCGGCGCCTTCTCCGGCAAGGACCCGTCCAAGGTGGACCGGTCCGCCGCCTACGCGATGCGCTGGGTGGCCAAGAACGTGGTGGCCGCCGGCCTGGCCAGCCGGGCCGAGATCCAGATTGCCTACGCGATCGGCAAGGCCCGACCGGTGGGGACCTACGTGGAAACCTTCGGCACCGAGACCGTGGATCCGGACCGGATCAGCGACGCGATTGCGGAAATCTTCGACCTCCGGCCGCAGGCCATCATCAACGCCCTGCAGCTCAAGCGCCCCATCTACGCCAAGACCGCCGCGCACGGGCACTTCGGCCGGCAGGATCCGGACTTCACCTGGGAGAACCTGGACCGCGTGGATGCGCTGAAGTCCTTCTTCAACGCCTGATACCCGTTGCACTGAGGCCAGATGTTCCGCCGGCACTAAATGTCGGTGGCCGGTGCTTAGCTTGAGGCAATCACGGCAGGCGTTTGGGAAAGAGGCAAATCGTGGCATCGGAAAGTGGCCCCGGAGTTCAGTTGTCCCTGCTGCACGGGTTCGTGGCCAGGGAGCGCACCGCGGACCCCTACAGCGGGGTGGAACTGGCCGCGGAACTGCCGGTGGCCAAAGTTCTTGTTGAATCCACGCTGCCGCACCTTGACCGGCTGTTCGACTACAGCGTCCCGGTGGAACTGGCCGGAACCGCACTCCCCGGGGTGCGCGTCAGGGTGAGGTTCGCCGGCAGGGAGCTCAACGGTTACATCACCGCGCGGGCGGCGCAGTCCGACAGCGCCAGGCTCACGCCCCTGGGTAAGGTGCTCAGCCCGGTTCCGGTGCTCACGCCGCAGATCCTGCGGTTGGCCGAGGCCGTCGCCGCCCGTTACGCCGGCACCGTCAGCGACGTCCTCAGGGTGGCCATTCCGCCAAGGGTCGCGAAACTGGACAGGGAACATCTGGACAGGGAACATCTGGCCGGGGAACATCTGGCCGGGGAACATCTGGCCGAGCGGGCGTCTGTTCCACCGTCCGCGGATCCGGCAGCGGTCCCGACGCCGCGCAACGCGGTGAATGCCCTCGCGGGAGCCGCCCCGGATCCCGGGCCCAGCCTGTTGCAGGGGTACCGCAACGGAGAGGCGTTCCTGGCCCACCTCAGTGCCGGCGGAGCCCCGCGCGGCGTCCTGTCCGCGCTGCAGGGGTTCGGGCCCCATTCCTGGCACCGGCAGCTGGCACAGGCGATTGCGCACTGCTATGCCTCCGGCAGGGGCGCGGTTGCCGTGGTCCCGGACCAGCGGGACCTGCTGCTGCTGGAACAGGCCGTGACCGCCGTGCTGCCGCCGGACAGTTTTGTCCGGCTGACTGCCGAGGACGGGCCGACGCCGCGCTACCGCAGCTTCCTGCGCGTGATCAGCGGCGAGGTCCGCGTCGTCCTGGGGACACGGTCCGCCGCCTATGCCCCCGTGGCCGAGCCCGGCCTCTTCTGCTGCTGGGACGACGGCGACGACCTGCACGTGGAACGCAGGGCACCATACCAGCACAGCCGCGATGTGCTGCTGCTGCGCGCCGAGCAACAGGGCGCCGCGCTGCTGCTGGCCGGGCACAGCCGAAGCACGGAGGCCCAGCGGCTGCTGATGACCGGATGGGCCCAGCCGATCAGCCCGGAGCGGACGGTGACCCGCGGCGTCGCTGCGCGTGTCATCAGTACCTCGGACAGCTTTGAGCAGGAGCGCGATCCGCTGGCCGGTCTGGCGCGCTTGCCGCAGCGGGCTTGGCAGAGCGCCAAGGCGGCGCTGGCGCTCGGGCCGGTGCTGGTGCAGGTGGCGAGGGCAGGATATGCACCCAGCCTGGCCTGCCAGCGGTGCCGCGAGTCCGCGCGCTGCCGGCACTGCCCGGGGCCGCTGATGGAGCAGCCCGGACTCGCCGGCCCCAGCACCCTGCAATGCCGCTGGTGCGGGACGGCGGAGCAGGATTACAGCTGCCCGACGTGTGGTTCCCGTGACCTGCGACGCGTGGTGGTCGGCGCCGCCCGGACGGCGGAGGAGCTGGGCAAAGCCTTCCCCGGCGTCACTGTTGTTGCTTCGGCGGGAGACCACGTCAAGGCGGAGGTTCCGGACAAGCCGGCGCTGGTGGTGGCTACTGTTGGAGCGGAGCCACTGGCCCCCAATGGCTACGCCGCGGCGCTGCTGCTGGACGGAGACTCGCTGCTGCGCCGCGAATCGTTGCGGGCCGGAGAGGATGCCCTGCGCCGGTGGCTCAACGCCGCGGCGCTGGTCCGTCCGGCCAGGGACGGCGGCGTCGTGGTGGTGACGGCCGAGGACCCGCATGTGGTGGGCGCGCTGGTGCGCTGGGATCCGGAGGGCTTTGCCGAGCGTGAACTGAGCCTGCGCCAGGAGCTGGGACTGCCGCCCGCGGTGCGCCTCGCCTCCATCACGGGTGCGGAGTCCGCCGTCGCGGCCTTCGTTGACCAGCTGGAACTGCCAGAGTCCGTACGGGTGGTGGGTCCGGCGCCGGTGGCGCCGGGAACCCGGGCGACCGAAGAGGCCTCGGATTACCGGACGCTGATCTTCTTCCCGTACGCGTTGGCTTCCGGGATCACCGCGGGCCTGCGTTCCCTGAAGGCCAGCAACGCGGCCAAGCGGAGCGGACCGCCCGTGCAGGTCCGCTGCGACGGGCTCGACGTTCTCTAGCTGCCTGCCTTCGGCTACCGGGCTCCAGCTGCGCCGGCAGACCGCCGGGCGATGATTTCGTCGGCCACGTCCATCAGCTCCCGGGCGGAACGATCCCAACTGAACGTGGCGGCCTGATGCACGGAAGAAGCGGAGCGGTCCCGCCACACCTCCGGATCCTCCAGGGCCCGGACAGCGGCGGCAAACCCGGCGGCGGAATCGGCCGGGACATAACTGGCAGCCGTCCCGCCCACCTCCCGGAAGATCGCCGTGTCGCTGACCACCACCGGGGTCCCCAGCGCCATGGCCTCCACCAGCGGCAGGCCGTAGCCCTCCGCCTTGGAAAGCGTGACCAGGGCCGTGGCCCGCAGCAGCAGGTCATCGTATTGCTGGTCGGTGACGCCGTTGTGGAAGACGACGCGGGCGCCCGCGGGCACCAGCCGCTCCAGCTCGGTGCGGCGCTCGGGCGTCACCCGGCTGAGCAGGTGCAGGGCGAACTCCGGCAGTTCCGCCATGGCGCGGATCATGGTTTCCACGTTCTTGTACGGCATGAAGGAGCCCATGTAGAGCAGCGTCCTGTCCGGGGCAACCGAGGGATCGCGCGGGACGCGCCCACCCTGAGGGGCATTACCCACAATGCGGATCTCGCGCTTGGTCAGGCCGAATTTGTGCATCAGCGCCTCGGTGGTGCGGCTGATGGTGGCCACCACATCCGCCCGGTTCAGCAACAGCCGCTGCGGCCAGTAGGCCCGGTGGAAGATCCTCCACAGCACGCGAATGGGCGCCGGCAGGAAGCCGGGAGGTGCCGGGTGCTCGTAGTAGATCAGATCGTGCAGGGTGAGGACCAGACCGTACTTCCGGCCCCAGCTGCCCATCGTCTGCATCGGGCAGAACACCACGTCCGGCGCCAGCTTGTTCACGGACCGCGCCACGAAGGGCTCCAGCGGCGAGAGTGGGCTGCCGATCTTCACATACGGCACGTCGGGGAGCAGGCTCAGCTGGCGTTCGTCACTGATCAGCATGGTCACGTCGGCCAACGGAGCGACGGCGGCAATCAGGCTGGCGCCGTAACGGCTGATCCCATCGTGGTGGTCGGTGCGGGTGAAGCGGGCGTCGATCACTAATTTCACGCGGGATGCCTGTCCAGGAAGTCCGTAATGGCGGATGCCGCGGCCTGCGGCGTTTCGTAGTGGATCAGGTGCCCGACGGCGGGAATCACCGCGAGCTCGGCGTCGGGCAGCAGTTCCATCAGCCGGTGCTGACTGGGCAGCGGTGCGATCTCATCATCCGCGCCGGCCACCAGCAGCACCGGCAGATACAGCCGCCCGGCCACCTGGCGGACGTTGCCGCCCACCGAGGCGCGGAAGGACTCCAGGAGCATCTCGCGGTTGGCGAACAGGCTGAAGTAGGCGTGGTGCTGGGCGTGGATGAAGCCGAGCACCTCCCTGTCCTGGGTCTTGGCCATCGTCACGCTCATCAGGTGCACGATGATGCGGCTGCGCAGCAAAGCGTTTCCGACGGCGGCCGGCAGCTTCGCGGCGGCCAGGTAGTAGAACTCGGCCAGCTTGGAGAGCACACCCTTGGGCCCCTCCAGGGCTGGCGCGCCGATGGGGTTGACCAGGATCAGCTCGCTGATCCGCCCCGGGTTGTCCGCGGCAAAATGACCGGCGATGATGGAGCCGAACGAGTGGCCCAGCAGCACGGTATCGGGGCCCAGCTGCAGCGCCTCGAGCATGTCGGCCACGAACCGTCCGTAATGCTCCAGGTCGTGCGGGCCGTCGGTCAGCGGTGCGGAGAGACCGAAGCCGGGCAGATCCGGCATGATCAGGCGCATCTGGGGGAGCGCTTCCACCACGCGTTCAAGACCGTGGTGGTCGCCGCGGAAACCGTGCACCACCAAAATGGTCCGGGTGTGAGGCGTCGGCTGCAGCGGGGCATAGTCCCAGTACTGCACGCGAATGCCGCGGACCAGCAGGCTGTGCTGGCTGGTCCGGGCACTGAGATCGACCGAAATGTTCATCAAAAGTGGTATCCGCCTGACTTCGAGTGCTAGTTAACGGTATCCGGGTGCGAGCCGCAACGCTGTCCCCGGTCCATCGCCGCGATCTGTGCCATCGCCGCATCCTCGAGGAGGAAGTCGAAGACATCCAGGTTTTCGCGGATGCGGGCCGGTGAACTGGCCTTCGGGATGGCGATGTTCCCGAGCTGCAGATGCCAGCGCAGAACCACTTGGGCAACGCTGCGGCCCAGCTGCGCCGCGATGCGTTCAAGCACCGGCTCATGGAACAGCCGGCCGCGGGCAAGCGGGCTCCATGCCTCCGTCCGGATGCCGTGCTCCTGGTTGAACGCCCGCAGCTCGTGCTGCTGCAGCAGCGGATGAAGTTCCACCTGGTTGACCGCCGGGATGACGTCAGTGGCCTCCAGCAGGCGGCGCAGATGGTTTGGTTCAAAGTTGGAGACGCCGATGGCGCGGACCCGGCCGTCACGGTACAGCCGCTCCAGCGCCCGATAGGTCTGGACGAACAGGTTCCGCTCCGGGCAGGGCCAGTGGATCAGGTACAGGTCCACGTAGTCCAGACCGAGCTTCCGCAGCGATTCGTCGAAGGCGGCCAGCGTCCCGTCGTAGCCCTGGCGGTCGTTCCAGACCTTGGTGGTGACAAAAATGTCGTCCCGGACCAGCGGTGGGCCGCCGGACGCGGCCGCACGGCCGCCGTCGTCGGACAGTGCCAGCCGGACGGCCTCGCCGACGCCCTGCTCGTTGTCGTAGAGCGCGGCGGTGTCGATGCTGCGGTAACCGGCGCCCATCGCTTCGGTAACCAGGGCGGCACAGTCCCCGGCCGGGACCTTGTACACTCCAAAGCCCAGCTGGCCCATGGCAACGCCGTTGTTCAAGGTCAGTTCGGGGACGTGTGGCATAGCTACGACTCTACCGAGTCGCGCCGCTGATCCGCGTCGCCGGCCCGCAGCGAGGTGATGAAGTCCGCTCCGGTGCCGTCGACCGGATCCACCAGCCTGCGCGCGCTGGCCTCATCCAGGATCAGGTCGGTGACCAAGCCGGCCGCCAGGGCACCGCGCAGTCCGCTGATCTTGGAGGCGCCGGACACGACGCAGATGCGCCGCCGCACCGAGCGGAGCAGGTCAAGGTCCGGCCCGCTGGAGCGCCGGTTCAGCACGATCCCCTCGTCGGATCCGTCCGCGCGGAAGAAAACCGTCGCCACGTCGCCGACTACGTCGTTGGCCGCCAGCGAGTCCAGGTCCGTCTCGTCCAGGTATCCGCCGGTATAGACATGGCTGGGCACATCGGCATCGACGGAGCCCAGGCCGAAGATGGCCATCGTCATCCGGGCCTGCAGATCCAGGATGCGCCGCACGCTGCGCTCGGCCCACATCAGCTTTTTCGTTTCGGCCTGGTCGAAGAAGGCGGGCACCGGAAACTGCTCGACTCTGGCCCCGAAGGCAATGCCGAAGCGGCGGATGATCTCGCTGGCGTAGGTGATTCCGGTGGTCTGCGTGTTGCCGGCGCCGTTGAGCTGGACGATCACGCTGTCATGGGTCGTCTTGCGGGACAGGTGCCGGCTGACGGCGCTCAGCGTGGATCCCCAGGCAACGCCGATTACGGCGTTGGAGTCCACCAGCGGGCCAATGGTACGGGCGGCCTGGATGCTGACCCGGTCCAGCACCTCGACCTCGGTGAGCGTATCGGGCACCGGCACAACGTGCACGTCCACCCTGAAGCGCTGGCGGATCAGCCGCTCCAGCTCCGGCGCACGGTCCAGCGGGCTGCGGATCTGGATCTGCACCAACCCGGTTTCCCTGGCGGATGAGAGCAGCCGGGAGACGGTGGAACGGGAGGTGCGCAGCTCGCGCGCTATCGCGTCCATGGTGAGGTCCTGAAGGTAGTACATCTGCGCAGCGCGCAGTACCTCCGCCTGTCGGGCCTTGTGTGCCGGCATGTCCGCTCCGTATTCTGCACGTTTGTGCATATAGGTTGACTCCATTTTCCATCTTTATTGAGAATAATGGGAGAAGGCGTCCCCCGGGGCGCGAAGCTCAGGACTCGAAGAGGTCATATTGAGAATCCATGGATCTGCAGGCCAAGTGGATGCGGGCGGTACGGGCACGCCCGCGGAAAGGAGCACGGTAGCGCTGCTGCGCCGCCGGCCGCAGGCCCAGGTGCTGATCATCGGCGGGGGCATCAACGGCGTCGGAACCTTCCGGGACCTGGCCCTGCAGGGGATCGACGTTGCGCTGGTCGAGCGTGGCGACTACTGCCAGGGAGCCAGCGGGGCATCCTCGCACATGATCCATGGCGGCATCCGGTACCTGGAAAACGGCGAATTCCGCCTGGTTCGGGAGTCCGTGACGGAGCGCAACGGGCTGCTGAGGATCGCGCCGCATTATGTGAAGCCGCTGCAGACCACCATTCCTATCTTCAGCACCGTCTCCGGCGTGCTCGCCGCGCCGCTGAGGTTCCTTACCCACCGGCAGCGGGGCAAGCCCAAGGAGCGCGGCGCCTTCCTCATCAAAGTCGGGCTGAGTCTTTACGATTCCTTCTCCCGCGACGGCGGCGCCGTGCCGCGGCACCGCTTCGTCGGGCGGAGGAAGGCCCTGGCCGAGCAGCCGCAGCTCAATGCCGGGATCAAATACGCCGCCACCTACTTCGATGCTTCCGTGCACAATCCGGAACGACTGACCCTGGACGTGCTGCAGGACGGGGAAAAGGCCGGCCGGCGCCAACCGGCCTCCCGCCCGCAGGGCTCCGGCAACGCCGACGGCCGCGGGCCGGAAGGCAAGCTGGCCCGGGCCAGCAACTACGTCAGCGCCTCCGACATCACGGACGACGGCGTCCGGCTGACCGACCAGCTGACCGGGGAAACCTTCACCTTCACCGCGGATGTCATCATCAACACCACCGGCGCCTGGGTTGACCGGACGAACGCGGCCCTGGGGACCCCAACCCGATTCATGGGCGGCACCAAGGGCTCGCACATTGTGCTGGACCATCCGGAGCTTCTCGCGGCCTGCGCGGGCCGGGAGATCTTCTTCGAACACACGGACGGGCGGATTGTGCTGATCTACCCGATGGGGGACCGGGTGCTGGTGGGAACGACGGACATCGAGGCGGACGTGGGCCAGGACCCCGTCTGCACACCGGAGGAAGTCGACTACTTCTTCGATCTGATCGGTCATGTATTTCCGCGGATCCAGGTCAGCCGGGACAGCATCGTGTACACTTTTGCCGGCGTCCGCCCGCTGCCGCGCCACGAGGCGACCCAGCCCGGATTCGTCTCCCGGGACTACCGGATCGAGCGCAGCGACCGCGCTCTGGCCGGTCGCAGTGTCCCGGTCCTGAGCCTGGTGGGGGGCAAATGGACCACCTTCCGTGCCCTGAGCGAACACCTCACCAACGATGTGCTGGCCATCCT